>NZ_JHVE01000008.1:0-150909 GCF_000619985.1 Prevotella sp. P6B4 | reverse complement strand
ACATTTGATTTATTATAAGGATGGGGTGAAGATGATGCGCCCCGTCCGTTCGAGAGAGGAGTATATGGCGCTGCGTAATGGTGGCGAACAGCAGCAACTGGTACAGCGCATCCGTGGGGGCGAGGAGGGCTTGAAACACAAGCTCGTGCAGATGAACTACAGCTGCCTGCCCAACGACGACGGCACCTTGAAAGGCAGCACCCGTATGAGCACCACCGTGGGCATGGATATCGACCACCTGGCGCCCGATGAGATGCCCGCCATCCGTGAACGCATCCTGAACAAAAAGGAGGAGCTGGGGCTGCTCATGCTCGAGGAGAGTGCCCGTGGCGGTGGCTTCCATCTGGTATTCCGCCGAAAGCCCGAACTCGACCAGGTGGGCAACCTGAAATGGGCGAGCAATCTGCTGGGCGTCGCCTACGATGCACAGGCCAAGGACATCACGCGTGTATTCTTCACCACATCAGCCCACGAGCTGGTCTACCTCGACGACAGCATCTTTGAGATTGATTTAGCAGCGGACCACAGGACTAACAGGACTGATTCCGTTGGCAATTCTCAAGAAGAAAAAGACCAGAAGTCCTGTAGTCCGCGGCGAAAAACCTTCCCCACGCAGTACCACGGCATACCGTTTGAGACGATTATACGTAAGTACTGGGAGGTGAACAACCAGGGCTTCGAACCCACCGAGGGCGACCGCGACACGCTGACCTTCCAGTTGGCTTGCGACCTGCGCCACATCTGCGCCAAGAATGCCGACTGGCTGGATCAGGTCATCCCCTGCTACGACGGCTTCACCCCCGAAGAGAAGCGTGCGAAAATCAAGAACGCCCTGAGCTCGGAGTACAATGGATTTCCACAGCGCCTACGCAATGTACTTAATCTTTTAGCAGTGGAAAACAGGACTAACAGGACTGATTCTGCCGCTGCTGATGATGAAGAAACAGAATACCTTAAGTCCTGTAGTCCGCTGCGAAAAAAATTCCCTAAGTTGCCGCAGGGCATCAAGGACAGTATCGACGCCGTGGGCCCCGATCTCGCCATGCCGGTTATCACGGCGGTGTGCCCCTGCATAGGCGCGCTCGCCACGGGTGTCAGGCTCGATGTGCACGGCCATGTGCGCGGACTCAACCTGATATCGTATATCGTGGGCGAGTTTGCCAGCAGGAAGGGCGACATCGACCCCGTGGTTGATGCCTGGATGAGCGAGGTGTCGGCACTCGACGAGATGTATCAGGCGCAGGAAGCCGAGTTCCGCCGCAAGAAGCGTGCTGCCAAAAACAAGAAGGAGCAGCCCGAGGAACCCAAGTTGCCCGTGCGCTACATACCGCTGAACAACACCGTGGCCAACCTGGCCGAACGACTGGCCAACGTGGAGGGCAAGCACGCCTTCTCGTTCACCCCCGAGGCCGACACTGTGGCGCAGAAGTGGCGGTCGGCCATGAGCGACTTCTCGGTGCTGCTGCGCCAGAGCTACGACGGCAGTAAGTACGACCGCGAGGCCAAGAGCGCCGAGGCGGTGAATGTACACATCAAGCAACTGCTGTGGAATGTGGTGATGTGCGGCACACCCGATGCCCTCTACCGTGTGGTGACCAACTATACCGATGGCTTTCAGAGCCGTATCGCCCTGTCGCAGACACCCGACAACACCTATGCGCCGCTGGAGGACAAGCCCTACGTGCTGACCAGCCGACAGACCGAGCGCATACAGCAGGTGGCTCACCTGTTGCCGCTGATGGCAGGCGCGGTGGTGCTGCCCAAGCTGGAGGCCAAGGGCCGCGAGTGGTTGGAGAAGATACGACTCGAAGCCATGATGAGCGACGACCGTGTGAAGGCCCGCGAGCGATTCCGTACCTGCGTCACCGCCCAGCGCATGGTGTGCTGCCTGATGCTCTGCAAGGTGTGCGAACAGCTCATACAGAAGCACGGACTCAACGGTGCCGAAACACAGCTGAAACAGCATCCCAACCTGTGGAAGGAGATGCTGCTGAAGACCCAGACCGCCGCCATGCTCGACCTCTATGATGTGATAGCCGACCAGCTGCTGGATAGCGCCCTCTACTTTTTCCGTGAGCGCATTGAGGCAGCCTACCGCAGTCGCGACTATGCCGGTGTGGCCAGCAGCAGGATGCGCCGCTCCAAAAACGACTCCATCTTCGAGCGCCTCGACCCGCAGTTCAGTTTCGAGCAGGCCATGCAGTTCTGTATAGCCGTGAAAGGTGCCGACGTGACGCGCAACAGCGTGCAGCAGATGCTGAAGAACTGGCGCAAACAAGGGCTGGTGATGCTCACCGACGAGGGGAGGTTTAGGAAGGTAGTGAATAGTCAATAGTCATTAAGATGGAAATTACGAATAATCAAGCATGCTTTGTGCAGCTCTGGCGCAGACTGGAGCGCACAAGGCGACTCCTCGCAGGGCAGTACAAACGGTTCTGCATCCGCCACGTGCTCAAGGCGTGGTTCGGCCCCGAGGCTACCGACGATTTTATCTGGCTGGTGTGCAGCCGTACGGTGGTGGCCGACGAGCAGGTGTGTGGCAACGACCTGTTGCCGCCGCCGTCCCTGTATCCCCGCAAACATCGCGAACTGCTCAGGGCCATCGTTGCTACTAAACTGGATATAGGATTGCGCCATGTGCATCTGGCCGAACTCGATGCCGCCTATAGCATCGTGTTCCCCGCCAGTACGCCCATCAACGTCAATAAGAAAGCCAGGCGCATCAGCGCTCCTGGCTGAGCAGGCACTCAAGTGCTGTCCCTTGTCAATGGACAAGCCAGTGCTACTGACAGACTCGATTTTGGAACCATTTGAATCAGAGTCAAAAATTGAAAAAGTAGAGGCTACAGACGAGGAACATCTGACAGTTTGGTTGAAAGATGGAAGGAAACAAACCATCACTATAGAACGTTTGAATAACGAAAAACTTCAGCCCAAAGTAATACTGAGCACTTCAGTAGAAGATTTTATCTCGTATGTAGAGAGTACAGAATAGAATAATATAATCAACTTTTCTTTTCCGATTTTGATAAAAATGCGTATATTTGAGGTTTGAATCGTATTAATAAAAAAAGTAGATGAAAAAAGAAATAGTCCTCTTGTGTGTGATGTTATTAGGTTCCTTCAACCTTTGCGCTCAAACAGATTACAAAATGGCTGGCCCATACGAAGTGGTGGCCCGCGACGGACAATATGCCAGCACAAAAGGTGGCAGTGAGCGGGACATGTGGACCGCATGGCAGTGTGCCAAGTTTGGCGATACAAATAAGGCTCTGGAAATCATCAACGCCTATGCCTCCAAATGGTCGGCAATGATACGCCGTGCCATGCTTCCCGTCCTTGACAAATTTGAGGCGAACAGCCCTTACGCCAATGGCTGGTGGCGACTCACCAACGATGCAGGCCGCGGCATAGAAATCAGCGGCTCACAGCCTCTCAGCATGTCAGCCCGTCCACTAGACCGTTACATGGTTCATGCCCAAGATATGGAATACACGTTCAGAATCATCCCTATCCGTAAATCTCTTATCAAACATCAATAATGAAACGTATCCTTTTATTTTTATTACTTTTCCCGTCTTTGTCGGCACATGTCGCAGGTCAGGAGAAATCCATCAGCACCGACCTGTTCGGCATTTTCATCGAGGACTTGAATTACACGGTTGACGGCGGACTATATGCCGAAATGGTACAAAACCGCTCGTTCGAGTATAGCCCCCATGACATCGACCTTCGCATGTATTACAAAAAGGGTCAGTGGCACCCCTTCACGGCGTGGGAGTCGTTGAAGGATGGTAATGCCATCAGCCGTATCTCATTAGAGACAGAACGGCCACTCAACCCTAACAACCGACACTATGCCACCATGACCGTGTTTACCGCGGGCTGCAAGGGAGCCGGACTGAGCAACACTGGCTATGAGGGTATGGTCATCCGTAAGGGCGAGACATACGATTTCAGCATATGGCTTAGGTGCGAGGATACCAACCGTATGCCGGTTCGAGTGACGCTATGCCGGGTGAACAGGAAAGATTACACTCGTGACAGCATCTTTGCGGAAGCCACGTTAGAAGCCAACACAAAGAGTTGGAAGAAGTACGAGGCAAAACTCACTTCCAATGGTGACATCGACAATGCAGTACTCGATATCCGTTTCTTGCAGGAGGGTAGTATCTCGATGGACATGGTTTCTCTTTTCCCACAGAATACCTTCCGTGGTCGCAAGAATGGACTGCGTCCCGACCTCGCCCAGGCACTCGCCGACCTGCATCCTGCCTTCGTACGCTTTCCTGGCGGATGCCTCACTCACGGCGACGGGCTGAATAACATCTATCGATGGAAGCACACCGTAGGTCCGTTGGAGCAACGCAAGGAGGATTACAATATCTGGAACTACCACCAGAGTTTCGGTCTCGGTTTCTATGAGTATTTCCAATTGTGCGAGGACATCGGCGCAAAGCCCCTGCCTGTGCTGGCTGCTGGAGTGAGCTGCCAGAACTCAGCCCGTAGCCGTGGCAATGGACAGCAGTTCATCCCGATGGATGAGATGGATGAATACGTACAGGATATGCTCGACCTCATAGAGTGGGCCAACGGCGACCCGACTACCTCAAAGTGGGCCTGTATGCGTGCCGAAGCTGGTCACCCTGAGCCATTCGGACTGGAATACCTTGGTGTTGGCAACGAAGACCACATTACTCCTGAATTCAAGGAGCGCTTTGCCATGATTCAACGTGCAGTCAAAGATAAGTACCCGAATATCAAAATTGTGGGCACGGTGGGTCCGGATGTCAACGACTGGGACTGGCATGAAGGTTGGACCTTTGCCCGTGAGACGAATCCCGAATTAGTCGATGAGCACTGCTATCGTCCACCGCAATGGTTCCTTGACAACCTGCACCGCTACGATGACTACAACCGGATGGAAGCCAAAGTATATGTTGGCGAGTATGCTAGCCGTGGTAACACCGTACAGAACGCTATCGCTGAAGCAGCCTACATGTGCAACCTGGAGCGCAACGGTGATGTGGTATGGATGTCGTCTTATGCCCCTCTGCTGGCACGAATCGGCAACACCCAGTGGAACCCCGACCTCATCTATTTTGACAAGACCGATGTCTATCCCACTGTCAATTACTACGTGCAACAGCTCTTCGGACAAAACCATGGCGACACCTATTTATACAATGTAGTAAGTGGCACGGAGACAGCATCTTGTGTTCGCGACAGCAAGACTGGAACCGTCACTGTGAAGTTGGTCAATCCCACCGGAAGCAGCGTCAGCGTCAACGTCAATCTCAGTGGTGTTAAACTGAAAAGCAAGACTGCCTCTGTCACTACCCTGCAAGGTGAACGCGACTACAAAAACGGTCAGGGACAACATTTCGACACCGACGTGAAGCCTACCGTCTGCCAGGAGCGACTACCGAAACGCTTCACACGTGAACTGCCCCCTTATTCTTTCACTGTTATAACCTATTAACGAGATGAAACGTATCATTATTCTGGCGATGCTTGCCGCCCTTATCCTAACTGACAATGTGCAAGCTAAGAGTAAGAAACAGCCGTCCGAGAAGGACATGGCAGGTTACGTGATGGTTTATCATAAGGATGCTGATCACGGACTGCACATGGCTTACTCGTGGGACGGCTATACATGGACGGCCTTCAATGATGACAAACCTATCATGGTTGGCGATACCATTGCTATGCAAAAGGGTATTCGTGACCCATACATCTTCCGTGCCCCCGATGGTGCTTTCTGTGTGGCGATGACCGACCTTCATGTATTCGGCAAGCGTGATGGGGTGCGCACCACTGAGTGGGAACGCGACGGCAAGAAATACGATTGGGGCAACAATCGCGGACTGGTACTGCTGCGTTCACACGACCTCATCCATTGGCAACGAACGAACCTTGACCTTTCATCTCTCACCTGTCCCACAGGCGAGGTCGATGCCGAGGGGAATCCGCTGCCGTGGAGCGAGATGGGTTGTGCATGGGCACCTGAGATGATTACCACCGAAGACGGTCGCATTATGATGCATTTCACGACCCGCTTCCAGCGCGGTCGTAACCACATCCGATACGTCTATATGAGCGATGACTTTACCCACATGACCTCCAACCCGCAGGTGCTTTTCACAGGACCAAAGGATACTGAAGGACATATCACGAAGCATGTCATTGACTCCGATATCACACTCATTGACGGTATCTACCATCTATTCTGCACCGAGCATGGCCATCCACGCCATGCCGTCAGTCATTCGTTAACAGGACCTTATACGCTGGTGCCTTTTGACGATGGCGTGCCGCAGGTTCATGAGGCTCCCATGCTCTGGAAGCTCATCGGACAACAGAAATGGATCTTGATGCAGGACCGCTACTCGATGGAACCACACAACTTCTACTTCTGCGAGACCACAGACCTACAGAACTTCACACCCATTGGCTATTTCGATGAGCCCAACTGTCCGCTCAAGCGTACCAACTTCTCTGAGCAGAAGCACGGAGCCGTGGTACAGGTGATGAAGAAGGAACTGAAGCGACTAATCAAATATTGGCAAAAATGAGAGAATTACTGTTGTTATTGTTTAGTCTTATCGGCTTCTCCGCAGTGGCGCAAGACAAACTGGAGCCTTGGCAAGACCCGAATGTTAATGAGGTAAACCGCATGGCGGCTCATGCCGACTTCACGAACAAGAACGAGTGGCGAATGTCGTTGCACGGCGTATGGGATAATGCCACGAGCGATAATCCTCGCACGATGCCGATTCCTGGTATGTGGGAACTCAATGGTTTAGGTGAGCCAATGTACGCAGGGCAGAACTACGAATGGAAGACATGGTGGAAGAGCAACCCGCCCGAGTTGCCCGACTCAGCGAATTACAGCTATACCTACGTTCGCAACTGGACGATTCCTAAGACGTGGAAAGGACGCGATGTTATTCTGCATATCGGAAGTGTGACATCGTGCGTGGAAGTGTGGTGCAACGGCAAGTATGTAGGCTACGGAGAGGACTCGAAGCTGGAGCAGGAATTCGACCTGACTAAATATATCCGTTTCGGCAGGGAAAACGAGATTAAGATGCTCGTGCGTCGCTGGTGCGACGGCAGCTATATGGAGGATCAGGACTTTTTCCGCTACAAGGGCTTTGCGCGCGAGACCTACCTCGCAGCCCGCACAAAGCGCCGCATCGAGGACGTAAAGGTGGAGGTGCTACTAAGCGATGATTTCAGCGAGGGAACGCTGAAGATAGGCGTGAAGACGAAGGGGAAAGTCAAGTGGCAGGCAAAACTTGCCTCAAAGGATCAAGGAAAATGGATAATGGACAGCGGGCAACACCTATTATCAATGAAGCATCCCAAGCTTTGGAGTGCCGAGCAGCCCAACCTTTATCAACTACACATCACCAGCGATGCGGGCGACAACATTACGATACCAGTGGGCTTCCGTCGCGTGGAAATAAAGAATGCGCAACTGCTGGTTAACGATCAGCCCGTGCTCATCAAGGGCGTGAACCGCCACGAGTTAGACCCAGACAGCGGTTATGTAGTCTCGCATGAACGCATGGAACGCGAGGTGCGGCTGTTGAAGTCATGGAACATCAATGCCGTGCGCATGAGCCACTATCCCAATGACCCGTATATGTACGAGCTTTGCGACCGTTACGGGCTATATGTGGTCAGCGAGACGAATATCGAGACACACGGTATGGGCTTCAAAGAGAAAACGCTTGCCAAAAACCCGCTCTTCAAGAAAGCCCATATGGAGCGCAATCAGCGTCACGTGGCCTCGCGCCGAAACCATCCTTGCATCATCATCTGGAGCATGGGCAACGAGTGCGGTTACGGAGAGAACTTCGAGCAGGTGTATGACTGGCTAAAGGTGGAAGACCCGACACGCCCTATACAGTTCGAACAAGCCTACGATACGCAGCGGGCCACCGACATCTACTGCCCCATGTACCCGACTTACGGACGCATGGATGCCTATCTGGCCAACCCTTCCAAACAGAAACCGATGATTATGTGCGAATATGCTCATGCCATGGGTAACTCCGTCGGCGAACTGGACGAATACTGGAATCGAATCCGCCAGTCGCCCAAGGCTCAAGGCGGTTTTATCTGGGACATGGTGGATCAGGCCGTGCGCCTGCCCGACGGTAGCTTTGGCTATGATGGCGACTTGGCAACCACCGTCACGGGCGATCACAACTTCTGTGTCAACGGACTCTTCCAACCAGATCTGAAGCCAAATCCGCATGCATACGAAGTGCGGTATTTCTACCAAAATATCTGGACACGGCTGGTGACATCCACAGCTATCAGCGTTTATAACGAGAACTTCTTTACTGACCTTTCCGATATCACGCTGCGCTGGCAGTTGATGCGCGACGGTGTAAGTGTAAAGAAAGGGAGCATCGAGGGAATGGATGTGCAACCACAGGACTCTTCCATTATTGAACTACCCATAGGCGACCTACCCAATGATGCTGAATATCTGCTGAATGTAGATTATTTCCGAGGCAATGAACGTATCGCCTATGAGCAACTCGTCTTGCAGAGCAAGAATGGAAAATGTAAAAAGGAGAATGGAAAATGTAGAATAAATGTAGGATTTGACACCAAAACAGGCTTTATTAACAGCATGATGCTACCCGACGGTACTTCGCTGCTGAAGCCCGGCACACAACTTCGCCCCAACTTCTGGCGCGCCCCCACGGACAACGACTACGGCGCCAAGTTGCAACGCAAGCAGCGCGCATGGCTCGAGCCCAAGATGACCCTCGCATCCTTCGAGCAGAAGGAACTGACGACCACAGCCACCTATGACCTGCCCGACCTGCATTGTCATCTATACATTATATATCATATAGAGGTTGACGGCTCGCTCTCTGTGACGCAGCGATTGGAGACAGACAGCACCCATCGCGCACCCGACATGTTCCGCTTCGGCATGCAGATGCAATTGCCGCACGAGATGGAGAACATAACGTATTATGGCCGTGGCCCGTGGGAAAACTACCAGAACCGTCGTGCCGCCGCACGTCTGGGCATCTATCGTCAGACTGTGACTGAACAATTTCATCCCTACGTGCGTCCGCAGGAAAACGGCACCAAGACCGATGTCCGTTGGTGGCGACTCACCAATGATGCAGGTTGTGGTATAGAAATCAGCGGCTTACTGCCTCTCAGCATGTCGGCTCTGCACTACACCATCGATCAACTAGACGACGGCATCGACAAGGACAAGCGCATCCTGCCCTGTTCCCATTCCGTCACCCTTCCTGAAGCCGACTGCACCAACCTCTGCATCGACCTTATCCAACAGGGGCAAGCTTGCATCGACTCCTGGGCTGCCCGCCCGCTGGACCGCCACATGGTACATGCCCAAGATATGGAATACACCTTCCGTATCATACCTATTATTAATTGAAAGATTTTTGCTACTCTTTGACTGAATAATGAAAAGAAATATGAGGGATATGTAGTACCTTTGCACCAGATTTCTGAAACAAAAACCATAGGGCAATGAAAAAACTGACAATTCTATTTCTGATGGTCGTGGGCTTGGAGGCCTCGGCACAGACATTCACGCAGTACACCACCACAGAGCAACTGCCATGGCAAACAAAAGGCAAGGTGTCGCTCTCGACGAAAGCGAAGATGCAACAAACTCTCAACTCAAAACTCCCCACTCAAAACTCCAAGGCGTTCAAGGCTTGGAACACTTCACTCCTCTGGGCTATTTCGACTATGGGCAGTGTCCCATGCACCGCACCAATTTCTCAGAGCAGAAGCACGGTGCCGTGGTACAAGTCACAAAGAAAGAACTTATGAAGCTCATACAATACTGGAACAAATGAAACGATTAAGTTGTTCGAACATCTCAATGAGAATACTTTTCCTTTGCATCTTTTGTTCTCTCAGTGTCATTGGGGCAGATGCTCAAATGGCTTGTAGACCTTTCGCGTTAAAGGATGTGAGGCTGTTGTCATCACGTTTTCAACGCAACATGCAACGCGACTCCGCATGGATTGCCTCCATTCCTGTGAACTCGCTGCTCCATTCCTTCCGCAATACCGCAGGCGTGTTTTCCAGCAAGGAGGGTGGTTATATGACCATGAAACATCTGGCCGAACTCGATGCCGCCTATAGCATCGTGTTCCCCGCCAGTACGCCCATCAACGTCAATAAGAAAGCCAGGCGCATCAGCGCTCCTTGCTGAGCCGGTCAATTTTCTCTTCCAGCTGGCGCAGTTTCTCCAGCACCTCATCGTTGTTGTCCTCGGCCATCGCATCAACGAAGATCGAATTGACGAGCGACAAACCTACCACGCCGCCCAGAAACATGAGTACCGAGAAATAGATCCTGGCAAACAGGGCCCAGCCGGCACTGCTGTGCTGGGCTATGGCGTCGGGCAGCTCGTACCACCCCTCGATAGAGAACAGGCGGAAGGTGCTGTAGAGGCTGAGCGCGGGGTTGCCGAAGTACTCGGGAGCCTTCTCGGCGAAGATGGTTGACGACAGGATGCTGAACGTGAAGAGAAACACGAAGAAGGCGATAAACACAAAGAGCGTGGCCTTCGACGCCAGGCGGATGCCTGCCAGCAACCGCTGGATGTTAGGAATGAAGCGCAGCATCTTCAGGCTCTTGAACATGCGCATGGAGCGCAGCGCCAGGATGCCGTTGGTGGCCACTGTGTGAGGAACGAACGGGGCTGCCAGCGTGGGCAGTGCGATGATGAGCACCAGAAAGTCGAACTTGTTCCAGCTCTCGCGCCAATAGGCTCTCCAGCCCAGGCGTGAGATCTTGGCCCACGCCTCGAACATGAACAGGATGGTGAACAGGGTGTCGCCCAGGTCGAACCAGAAGGTGTGCGGCCAGAAGCCGCCGATAAACATCAGGGCGGTGTTGACCATGATGGCAGTGAGCATCGCCCGGTCATTACAAAGCAGGTCCTTCAGTCGTTCCATAACAGATGGTGTTTTTTTTATTTGCGGATGTAATCTACAAAGGCGTAGCGCTGGGCATGGCGCTCGTCGGTATCGTGCGCCTCGCGGGCCACTTCCTTCCAATCGTCCTTGTAAGGCGGGAAGAAGGTGTCGGCCTCTGCGGGCGTATCGTCGATTTCGGTCAGACACAGGCGGTCGGCCATGCCGAGAGCCTGCTCATACACGCTGGCACCGCCGATGATATACACGTCCTCGTCAGGTGTGCAGTGCTGCAGGGCCTCTTCGAGCGAGGCATACACGTCGCAGCCCTCGAACGCCTTGGTGCTGCGGCTCAGCACGATGTTCCGGCGATTGGGCAGTGCGCCCTTGGGGAGCGACAGGAAGGTGTTACGCCCCATAATGATGGTGTGGCCCGTGGTGAGCGCCTTGAAGCGCTTCAGGTCGTTGGGCAACCAATAAATCAGTTTATTCTGAAATCCGATTGCTCTATCCTTAGCAACCGCTGCGATGATGTTGATCATTGAACTTTGAGGTTTGAACTTTGAGATTTGAACTTTATACCGAAACTTCGGCTTTGATGTGGGGGTGGGGATCGTAGCCCACCAGTTCGAAGTCCTCGAAGCGGAAGTCGAACAGGTTCTTCACATCGGGGTTGATAATCATCTTGGGCAGGGGGCGTGGCTCGCGGGTGAGCTGCAGCTTGGCCTGCTCAATGTGGTTCAGATACAGGTGGGTGTCGCCCGTGGTATGGATAAAGTCGCCAGCCTTCAGACCGGTCACCTGCGCCATCATCTGCAGCAGCAGGGCATAGCTGGCAATGTTGAACGGCACGCCCAGGAACGTGTCGGCCGAGCGCTGGTAGAGCTGCAGCGACAGGCGTCCGTCGGCCACATAGAACTGGAACATGGTATGACAGGGCGGCAGGGCCATCTGGTTGACCTCGGCCACATTCCATGCCGACACAATCATGCGGCGTGAGTTGGGGTTGTTCTTCAACTGGTCGAGCACATACTGTATCTGGTCGATGGTGCCGCCGTTATAATCGGGCCATGAGCGCCACTGGTGTCCATACACCGGACCCAACTCGCCGTTCTCATCGGCCCACTCGTTCCAGATGCGCACGCCGTTCTCCTGCAGGTACTTCACGTTGGTGTCGCCCTTCAGAAACCACAACAGCTCGTAGATAATACTCTTGAGGTGCAGCTTCTTGGTGGTGAGCAGGGGGAATCCGTCGTCGAGATTATAGCGGCTCTGGGTACCAAAGATGCTGATGGTGCCTGTACCGGTGCGGTCGCCCTTCTGGGTGCCCTCGGTCAGGATGCGGTTCAGGATGTCTAAATACTGCTTCATATTTTATATTTTAGCAACGGACTACAGGACTTCAGGACCTTTTGTAGTTCGTATATTAATAACTTCGGGTGGTTCGGCGGGCAGGTGGGTGCTCTTGATGCGCCACGGCTTGGGGTAGAGGTTGTTGGCGCGGTTGCCGATGTTCTTCACCGGACCGAGCGGCTGTCCCTTATAAGTAATGTTGACGATGCCACGCGGTGCGCCAGCCGGAAGCACCATCGCCTCGCCGCGCAGGTATTTCAGCGCCTCGCCGTAATCTACATCCACGCTGGTTCCGCCCTTCTCGAATTCAGCCTCAAGCACTTTCAGCTTATCCAACTGATCATGGGGGCGGTTCTTTGCTTTGCAAAGCGGCATAGCCGAGCGCTTGCGATCATTTTTCTTCCGGGGCTCGTCGCTGTCGCCGGCCTTGCGCAGGGCGCAGGCAAAGAGTCCTTCGCCACGGGTGATGCCGGGGATGAAACGATACACGGACTTGTCGAAGCCAGGGAGTAGCGAGCCGGTGATGTGCCAGGAGGGATCGGTAGGGATATCGAGCACCTCGGCATCGTAGGTGTCCAGTATCCACTGGATGTTCTCCTCGTTCTCCTTGGTGTTATAGGTACAGGTACTGTATATCAGCAGTCCGCCAGGGTTCAGGCACTCCCACGCATCGGCCACAATCTCGCGCTGCAGCTGCCAGCACTTCTCCACGTTCTGCGGACTCCACTCGCTGATGGCGCCCGGGTCCTTGCGCATCATGCCTTCGCCCGAACAGGGCACATCGCACAGTATCAGGTCGAACTTCAGCTTGGCCTTGCGGAAATCGCGCGGGTAGTTGTTGGTCACAATGTGGTTGGGTCCGCCCCATTTCGTCACGTTCTCCAGCAGTATCTGGGCGCGGTTGCCCATGGGCTCGTTGCTGATGAGCACACAGTCGGCGGGCAGCACACTGCGCAGGGCTGTGGATTTGCCGCCCGGGGCAGCGCAGAGGTCCAAGGCACTTTGCGGCCTGTCTCCTGTCTGCCGCAGGATGTGGGTGACGAACATCGACGATGCCTCCTGCACATAGTAGCAGCCGGCATGGAGTAGGGGGTCGAACGTGAACTGAGGGCGATCGGCCAGATAACAGCCTTCGGTGCACCAAGGCACTGGGGCCTCACAATGGTCCACGTTCCATGCGCCATGGTCAGTGGCTATCCGTGGATTCACGCGGATAGAGGTAGGCGCCTCTTCCTCAAAGGCTCCCATGAAGCGGCTGAAGCGTTCTTCGCCCATCACACGCCTCGTTTCGCTGACGAATTTTTCGGGTAATTGTACCATTTTCGATGCAAAATTAAAAAAAATCTGAGAAAAATCACTATCTTTGCAACTAATTTTATGTTTCTTACGTCAAACAGATGTAGAAATTCAAAACAAAGAAGATATGAAGAAGTATTTAATCGCAATTGCCATGGTGCTCGCGCTTAGCATGAATGCTAACGCTACTGCACAGAAACATCGCCACACACCGCGTACAGAGCAGGTGGGCGATACTGTAAAACACAATGCCGATGCCATCGAGGCATTCTCGGACACTACTGCTACTAAAAATGACAACGCTACTGCTGACGACGACAACAACAACGGTTACCGCCACCGCGTGGTTTACCAATCGGACGATGCAGGCGAAGTGGTTCACGAGCTGTTCGGTGGAATGGACGGCGCAGCCTTTATGGGGCTGCTCATCCCCATCATCGCTATTGTATGTGTAGGATTCCTGATGCCTGTCATCATCGTGCTGCTGGTATTCTACTTTATCAATCGCAACCGTAAGGAGAAGTACAAGCTGGCGCAGATGGCCATCCAGAACGGACAGCCCATCCCCGACGACCTGCTGAAGGAGGCGAAGAAGGACGACTGGGACAGCAACAGCTACAACGCTGGCATCCGACAGATGTTCACAGGTGTTGGCCTGGCCATCTTCCTGGGCATCGTTGCAGGTCAGGTAGGATTCGGTATCGGTGCACTGGTATTCTTTATCGGACTGGGTAAGTGGTACATTGCCCGAAAGGACAAGCAGAACCACGATAACATGCATAACTATAACAACAACCAAAATATACAGAATTATGAATAAGCGACTGATGAGATCAAACGATAGAGTGCTGGCAGGCGTATGCGCAGGTATTGCCGATTATCTGAGCTTCGACCCCACTATGGTGCGCATTGCCTACGCATTTCTGACATTCTTCACATGTTTCAGTGGAATACCATTCTATATAGTACTCTGGATTGTAATGCCCGAGAAACGCTTGTTAGATTATTGAAAACAGAATGGCAAGTATCAGCGACATAGCATTAGTGACACAGGTGGCGGTGTTCCACAACAAGCAGGCCTTCGAGCAGCTTGTGCGGAAGTACCAGTCGCCTGTGCGCAGGTTCTTCCTGAACCAGACACTGGGCGATGAGCAGCTCAGCGACGATCTGGCGCAGGAAACCTTCATCAAGGCCTATGTCAACATCACCAAGTTCCGTGGCATGTCGAGCTTCTCAACATGGCTGATGCGTATTGCCTACAATGTATTCTACGATCAGGTGCGCGTTCAGCATCCGGCGGATGATCTCGAGGATTCGGGGGCATTGCGAAAAACGGCTTCTTCAGGCGACTCGAATATCAAGATGGACATCCACGCGGCGCTGGCACTGCTGAAACCCGCCGAACGCACCTGTATCACCCTGCAGCTGATTGATGGCTATGCCATCGACGAGATCAGCAAGATTACAGGCATCAATGAGAATACGGTGAAATCGCACCTGAAAAGGGGAAAAGATAAAATGACTAACTATTTAAGAGAGAATGGATATGGAGGATAAGAATGACATATTGCTGAAGCAGTTGTTTGAGCAGGCTGCCAAGCAGGAGATAGCGGATAACGCCTTTACCGAGCGGGTGATGATGAACCTGCCCAAGCGGAGCGTGTCGAGGGTGCGCTGCTTGTCGCGCCTGTGGACCGTATTCTGTGTGCTGACAGCAGGACTGATATTCTGGATGGCCAGTGGCTGGTCCATTGTCGAGGGATTCCTGGCGGGTGGCAAGCAGATGCTGGTGAACACCATCGAGGTGTTCCTCATCACAGCACCGACCACCGAGATCGAAATCAATCCTTGGACGTTGATGCTGATGCTGGGCTTTGTATTAGTCTTCCTGCCTTATCAAACATACCGTAAGTTGTCCGCAGCACTTTAAACTCGGTCCGTCGGTTCATCTGATGGCACTCTTCCTGTTGTTCCTCAGGTAGCGCGTTGATCATCTCCTCCGTGAGTACATCGCCCTCCTTGAGGAACGCGTATTTTTCAGCCACACGTTTCTTGATGCGCTTTGGATTGCTCTCGCCGTAGCCCTTGGGCGTCAAGCGGTCGGCCGCAATGCCGTGGGCTATCAGGTAGGCCACCACGCTCTCGGCACGGCGCTGCGACAGCTGCTCGTTGTAAGCCTCCGAGCCGCGGCAGTCGGTATGGGCTGAGAGCTCGATGGTGATGTTCGGATTCTCGTTCAGCAGCTGCACCAGCTGGTCGAGCGCCTGCTGCGATTCGGGGCGCAGGGTGGCTTTGTTGAAATCGTAGAAGATATTCTCTATCAGCACGGGTGCCGAGATGTTGGCGAGCGGGAACTGCAGCACATATTCTTCGGATGCCTTGACGGGGGCGACGCGTATCTGTTCCTGATGGTTCAGGAACCCCTTGCAGGTGGCTAACAGCACATAGTCGACACCGGGCTTGATCTCCTGTGTGAACGAACCGTCGCTCCTCACGCTGAGCTTCAGGTTGGTACCGTCGTTGCCCACCATGTACACCTGTGCGGCAGTCAGCTCATAGCCATCCTGTTCGTACACCCAGCCCTTGATGGTCTGTACAATCTCCGGGTTATAGAAGCTGTAGATATGGTCGAACCCGCGCAGGTCGCCACGGCTGGAGCAGAAGAAACCCTGGTTGCGTTTGCCCTCGAAGGTCATTCCGAAGTCGTCGCCCTGTGAGTTCAAGGGCCAGCCGGGGTGATTTATCTTACGGCCATCGGTCGTAAAATAAATGTCTAAGCCGCCCAAGCCCGGGTGTCCGTTGGATGAGAAATACAAGTCGCCATTGGGGCGGAAGGTGGGGAACATCTCGTCGCCTGGGGTGTTGACGGGAGCACCTAAGTTCTCGATCACGCCTGCCTCGTCGTCTTTCAGCAGTCGGCATCGCCAGATGTCGAGGCCGCCCATGCCACCGCTCATGTCGCTCACAAAGTAGAGCCACTGGCCGTCGGGACTCACGGCAGGGTGTGCAAAGCTGGTCAGCGTGTCGTGCAGGATAATCAGCTCCTGCGGCTTGCTCCAGGAGGCGTCGCTGCGATGCGACACCATCAGGCGGGCATAGCGCGGGTAGTTAGGGTCTGTCTGGCACTGCGTGAGATACATCGTCTTGCCGTCGGGCGAGAAACAGCAGGCGCCTTCCTCGTAGGCCGAGTTCAGGTCGCCTTCTATCACCTGTGGCTTGCCCCATTTGCCTTTCTCGTCTTTCTGCGCATAGAAGATGTCGGCGCTCTTGGTACCGGTGATGCCGTTCAGGTCGTCGCCCTGTGCCTGGTTGCGGGTGGAGGTGAAGTACAGCTGGTCGTCGCTGTCGCCCGCCAGCATCGGCGCATAGTCGTCGCGGCGCGAGTTAAACAGGTCCATCTTCTTCACCGTGTAGGCCGAGCCCGTCTTCTTCCACAGTGGCGCCTGCTGAGCCGACGCCAGTCCCACCTTGGCTAACTGCAGGTGCAGGCTGTCGGCTGTCATCTGCAAACTGTCAACCGAAGCTGCAAAAGCCTTGGCGGCCTCTTTGTAGTTGCCGTTGCGCATATACAACTGGCCTAAGTACAGGTGGGTGAGCGAGTCGGATTTCTTGTAGCGCACCACGTTCTTGTAGGCGTTGATGGCTTTGTTGGTCTGGTTCAGTCGGCGGTAGCACTCTGCCAGTTTCCTGGCACGTTCGCCACGGGTGTCGCGCTCCTTGTTGGGCGTCTGACTGTACGCCTTCTTATATTGCTCGGCAGCATCGTAGTATTCGCCTACCGTCCAGTACTTATCGCCTTTCTTCACAGCCTGTTCCGCCCCGCAGCCCATGAGCAGCAGGACACAGACACTTATATATAATATGTATAGATAGCTTCGCATACCATATTATAAACGAAAAAGCAGGCTATTTATTGCCTGCTTTCTTTTTCTTCTTCAAGTCTTCGTCGGTGGTGACGGTGACTCGGCGGTTCGACGGGTCGCGCATCACCTCGTTGACAATCTCACTGACCTGCTGTTTCAGTTCCTCGATAAACTGTCCGGCATCGTATTTCTGATGCTCTATGTCGCGTAGTTTCTTCTCCCAGATACCCGTCAGCTCACAGCTCTTCAGCAGCTCCTCACGAATCAGGTCGATGAGCTCGATGCCGGTTGGCGTGGCTATCAGGCGCTTGCGTTCGCGCTTGATGTAGTGGCGCTTGAAGAGGGTCTCGATGATACCCGCACGACTTGACGGGCGACCGATGCCGTTCTCCTTCATGGCGGCGCGCAGGGTCTCGTCCTCCACAAACTTACCCGCGGTCTCCATGGCACGCAACAGCGATGCCTCGTTGTAGTAGGCGGGTGGGGTAGTCCACTTCTCGGTCAGTGTGGGTTGGTGGTCGCCGCTTTCGCCCTTGACGAAGGTGGGCAGCGTGCGCTCTTCCTCTTCCTGCTGTTTGCTGGTCTCGCCCTCAGCCGGCTCTTCCTCCTTCTGGAGCTTGCCCTGTACCACACGCCAGCCCGGATCTAGTATCTCCTTACCGGTAACCTTGAACTCAACGGTCTCCTCGCCCTTCACCTCGCCTAATACCGTGGTGGTAGAGAACTTACAGTCGGGCAGGAACACGGCGATGAAACGTCGGGCCACCAGGTCGAACACCTTTTTCTCAAGGTCGCTCAGGTTCTGGGGAATCACGCCGGTGGGGATGATGGCATGGTGGTCGGTAACCTTCGAGGTGTCGAACACACGTTTGCTCTTCTTCAGGGCCTTGCCGCCAATGGGTTTGATGAACTCGGCATAGACGGCCATGCCATCAAACTTGGTCTGGTACAGGCCGTTGAGGGTCTGTGGACACTTGGGGTAGATGTCATCCGAGAGATACTGGGTATCCACACGGGGATAGGTGGTGTATTTCTTCTCGTAGAGCGCCTGAATCAGGTTCAGCGTCATCTCGGCAGAGAAACCGAACTTACGGTTACAGTCGACCTGTAGCGAGGTGAGGTCGTAGAGTTGGGGTGGCTGTTCCTTGCCCTCCTTCTTCTCCACCTTGGTGACCGTAAAGGGCTTGCCCTCGATAGTGGCAAAGGCTTTCTCGCCCTCTTCCTTCGAGGTGAATTTGCCTTTGGTAGCTGTAAAAGTGGTGTTGCGATACACGGTGGCCAGTACCCAGTAGGGCTCTGGCTTGAAGTTCTCAATCTCTTTCTGGCGGTTCACAATGAGTGCCAGGGTCGGGGTCTGCACGCGACCGATGGACAGCACCTGACGGTTCTGACCGTATTTCAGCGTGTAGAGACGGGTGGCATTCATGCCCAGCAACCAGTCGCCGATGGCGCGGCTCAGACCAGCCAGATACAACGGCTGGTAGTCGCCCTGGTCCTTCAGCTGGGCAAAGCCCTCGCGGATGGCCTCGTCGGTCATCGACGATATCCAGAGGCGTTTCACGGGGCACTTGGCCTGTGCCTTCTGCATCACCCAGCGCTGGATGAGCTCTCCCTCCTGTCCGGCGTCGCCGCAGTTCACAATACTGTCGGCTTTCTGCATCAGGCCCTCAATGATCTTGAACTGCTTCTCGATACCTTTATCATTGATGAGCTTAATGCCGAATCGCTGTGGAATCATGGGCAACTGGGTGAGCGCCCAGGGTTTCCAGGCCTGTGTATAGTCGCCTGGCTCCTTCAGCGTGCACAGGTGGCCGAAGGTCCACGTCACTTGGTAGCCGTTGCCCTCCATGTAGCCGTCGCGCGAGCTGTTGGCGCCTAATATTCTTGCTATATCCCGAGCTACACTCGGTTTCTCTGCTATACAGACTATCATGCTTATTTTTGATTTTTTCCCGTGCAAAGGTACAAAAATATGTGTGATTATTAAACTTTTTGCGCGTTTTTTCGTCAAATATGACAGAATTAGTCACTTTTAATGAAGTATGAAGAAACTGTTTATTATTACTATTCTGATGGCAATCACAACGGCTGTACATGCCGAATACCGTAATGTTTTTGTAGAGTTAGGCTATCAGCCTGCTCAGGTTGATGCCAAGGTTAAGGAGGTTTTCAACGATGTGTTCCGTGGACCGAACAAGGTCTATTTCGAGGTGGGCGATAGCCTGGGCTACATCAGTGATATCAAGAACCACGACGCCCGTACCGAGGGTATGTCGTACGGTATGATGATTGCCGTACAGTTCGGCGAGAAGGATATCTTCGACCGTCTGTGGCGATGGAGCAAGAAGTACATGCAGCATCAGGATGGTAATCGCAAGGGTTATTTTGCCTGGAGCTGCAAGACCGATGGTACGCATAATGCCGAAGGTGCTGCCAGCGATGGCGAACTCTATTTCATCACTGCCCTGATCTTTGCATCCAACCGTTGGGGCAACGATACCGGCATCAACTACAAGGCCGAGGCCCAGCATATCCTGAACAGCATCCAGCCCAAGGAATATACCCCGGAGCCAAGTCCTGCGGGATTCCCAGGTTTCGGGCCTCAGCAGACCGGACCTCAGAAGATGTATCTCATCGACCCTGAGACCAATCTGATTACCTTTACCCCCGATGGCTTTGGCAATCGTTTTACCGACCCTTCCTATCACATCCCTGCCTTCTACGAGGTGTGGGCACGTTGGGCCGGCGATGGTCGTGCCGAGCTCTGGAAAGCCTGCGCCAAGGCCAGTCGTGAATATCTTCATAAGGCCACGCATCCCGTTACAGGTCTTAATGGCGATATGAGTCAGTTTGATGGCAGTGAGATGCAGATGCCCCGTTGGCCAGGTATGCCACAGCCTAAACCCGGCGAGAAGCCTCGTCGCAACGGCAGTAACAATTTCCGTTATGATTCTTGGCGCGTTCCTATGAATATCACGCTCGACTACGAGTGGAGTGGGGCCGATGCCGAGTGGCAGCGTGGATATGGTGAGCGTATCCAGAACTTCTTCTACGCCCAGGGTGTCGATACCTTTATGGATCAGTATCGTACGGATGGCTCGCTGCCCGAGGAGGATGAGATTCTGCCTGCTGGCGGTTTCCGAAAATTGCGTCATAGCATCGGACTGGTCAGTACCGTTGCCGCCGCTTCTATCCTGACCAAGCATGCTAAGCGCAAGGAATTTGTCGATGCGCTATGGCGAGCCAAGCACGAGCCTTTCGAGGACGGCTATTTCGATGCCTACTACGACGGCTTGCTGCGTCTGTTCGCCTTTATGCATCTTTCTGGTCAGTATCGGGTGATTGAGCCTGCAAAGTAATAATATCTTGCCATATGGGAAAAATACATGATATCATTGATACGCAGCTCGTAGATCGCGCCATCGTTTATGCTACCAAGGCGCACGAGGGAAGTGTGCGTAAGGGCACTAAGCTGCCATTTATCGTTCATCCGTTGGAGGCCATGGCCATTGTGGCTACCATCACCAGCGATCAGGAACTGATGGCGGCTGCTGTGCTTCACGATGTGTTGGAGGACACCGATGTATCGGTCGATGAAATACGTGAGCTCTTTGGCCAGCGTGTGGCCACCTTGGTGGATGCCGAGACCAGCCGCGACGTAGAAGGATTGAGTCATGTGGACAGTTGGCAGATCCGGAAGCAGTTTGCCATCGACCGGTTGGCTTCGGCCAGTCGCGATGCGCAGATTGTAGCCATTGGCGACAAACTCTCCAACATGCGTGGCATGGTCATCGAACACCGCCGGATGGGTGAGGGTTTGTGGGAGCGTTTCAATGTGAAAGATCCTGCCCTCCATGCTTGGTACTATCGCGGACTGGTCAAGAGCCTCTCGCCGCTGAGCGATACCGATGCCTATCGTGAGTTTGTAGGTCTCGTGGTTCAAATATTTGGCGATTAGCTGTTTACGTAGTATTCCATATCATTAGAATAGATGAATGATGGGTGTTCGTTTCTCAATCGCTGGGAAACGAATACTCATTTTTAGGTATTGTGTAATCAGCGGAATCGCAGTACCTTTGCACCCGGAAAAATTACAGGGTAAAAAGATTAAAAAAGAAAATATAGAATGCTTAAAATCAACACAACAAAAATGCTGTGCCTGGTGGGCTGTATGACCGTTAGTTACGGGGCTCAAGCACAGAACGATTTACACGATTCGATTAGTCTGCACGAGGTGCGTATTGTAGGTAAGACCAAGGCGCGTAAGATGCATGAGCAGGCTTACGCTATCTCAGTGGTTGACCTTGCTACGAAATACCAGACGGCTACTCCACTGAATAAAGTGCTGAACACCGTGACTTCGGTGAAGATCAGGGAGGATGGCGGACTGGGTTCGAACTATAGTCTGTCTATGAACGGTTTCACTGGCAATCAGGTGAAGTTCTTCATGGACGGTATTCCCATGGATAATTTTGGCTCGTCGTTCAGTCTGGCAAATATATCGGCTAACATGGCCGACAGAATAGAGGTGTATAAAGGAGTGCTGCCCGTTTATCTGGGTAGCGATGCCTTGGGCGGCGCCGTGAATATCGTGTCGCGCCGAAACGCCAACTATCTCGATGCTACTTACTCCGTAGGTTCGTATAACACCCACCATGCGGCTGTGAATGGTGCCTATACGGCTCAGAGCGGCTTCACCCTGCGTGTGAACGCTTTCGCTAATTATTCTGACAACGACTATCAGGTGCTGGCTCCCATCGTGAATCTGACTACCAACCAGCAGGAGGGCGAAGCCTGGGTAAAACGCTTTAACGACGGCTACCGCTCGGCTGGTCTGAAGATGGAGACGGGTGTGGTTGGCCGCTCATGGGCTGATTATCTGTTGGTGGGCGTGATTGCCTCGGCTGATAAGCGAAACGTACAGACGGGTGCCACCATGGATGCCGTGTATGGCGGGGTGAAGAACAACAGCTGGAGCTTGATTCCTACCGTGCGCTACAAGAAGAACGACTTGCTGGTGCCTGGACTCTCGTTGGCGTTCTATGGCACCTACCAGATGGTGAACACCCACAACGTGGACACGCTGGCGCGCCGTTACAACTGGCTGGGACAGTATGTTGCCAGTACCAAGGCTGGAGAGGCTTATCTGACGGATGCTACCATCCGCGAGCGTCAGTGGCAGGCTCATGTCAATGTGGATTACGTGATCAACGAGCATCACTCGCTGACGCTGAACAACGTGCTCTCGGCCACACGTCGCAAGAGCAACGATACGATGTATCCCGATGATGAGATGAACAACGTGCCCCAGCAGCTGACCAAGAATATCACCGGACTGGGCTACCAGATTCGCTATGCCCGTTGGAATGCCAACGTGTTTGGCAAGATGTACCGTCTGTATAGCTCTACCTACAAGCTGATGGACCAGTTTACGGCCGACCAGCGTTGGGAGCAGCTGAGCAGCCGCAAACAGCGTTATGGCTATGGTGCTGCAGCTACCTATTATATATTACCCTCACTGCAGGCCAAGGTCAGCTTTGAGCGTGCCTACCGTATGCCCGAGGCTGTCGAGATGTTTGGCGATGGATTGGTACAGAAGGCTAATCCCGACCTGAAGCCGGAGAGCAGTAACAACCTGAATGCCGGACTGCTGTACGACCAGACTTTTGGCAATCACCGCATTCAGGCCGAGGTGAACTATATTCACCGCGACACCAAGGACTTTATCCTGAAGGGCGTAAGTCTTACCAGCAATCCTACTACCAGCTACGACAATATCGGCAAGGTACACACCCGTGGTATCGAGGCCTCGCTGGGCTATAGTTATAAGCAGAACCTGCATATCAATGGTAATATGACCTACCAGAGCATCAAGGACAAGATGAAGTACGAGGTGAGTCAGAATACCTATGTGGGCGATGGCATCAGCGAGAATATCACCTATGGACAGCGACTGCCCAATATCCCTTATCTGTTCATGAACGGTCATGCCGACTATCAGTTCTTCAAGGTGGGTGGACAGGACAACGTGCTCTCGCTGAACTACGATCTGCAGTATGTACACGACTACTATCTCTCGTTTACAGGACTGGGTGCCAAAGCTACCAAGAAGGTCATTCCCGAGCAGTTGAGCCACAATGTGTCAGTAGGCTACAGTCTGAACGGCGGACGCTACAGCATCGTGGCTGAGTGTACTAATCTGACCGATGCGAAATTGTACGACAACTATCGTCTGCAGAAGCCCGGACGCTCGTTTAATCTCAAATTCAGATATTTTATCAGTAAGTAATTATTTTGCAACATCAAAGACATGAAAAAGATATATAACAACGCCCTACTGCTGGCGCAGATGGCAGCCATCACACTGACCTCGTGCGAAGACGATCTGACTGCCGAGCAGGAGACGCCTAACGCTCCCTATGTGCTGAGCTTAGGTGTGACTTCGAGTGGTAACACCACCTATTATGTGGTATCGACCGACAATCTGATGGAAGGAACCATCAACGCTGTGGGTAAGGGTATCGAGCAGAATGGCTATCATGATTATGAGAAAGGTGGTAATAGCTTGTTCTGTATCGGTGGACTGGGACTGACCAGCGCTACTAATGTGGTGCGTGGTGCCGACGGACTGCTGAAGGAGCAGGGGGAGTTTGTGTTCGACAACTCGCTGAATGGCTTCTGTCAGGTGGACGGCCACACCATGGTGGGACTGGAGCTGCCTGCATCGAAGGAGAGTGGTAACCACATGACCTTCTATACGGTGGATGCCCAGACTGCCGCTATCACATCAAAAACAACTGATACAACCGTGGATTCCATCAGTACGCTCGACTGGCCCAGCATTACCGGGATGCTCTATAGCGGTGGAAACCTGTACGTGACCTACACACCGATGAATAGCATGACCTTCGAGACGGCCTATACCGACACCTGCTACGTGGCTGTGTACAGCTATCCCGACATGCAGTTCCAGACACTGATGAAAGATACCCGTATGGGCCCTGGTGGTTCTTGGGGTGCTTACAATGGGTTGATGAAGGATGAGCAGGGCAACCTGTACGTCATGTCGAATTCTGCCATCGCCAATGGCTATTCGCAGAGTACCAAGCACGCTGGCTTCCTGCGCATCAACAAGGGTGAGACAAGCTTCGATGCTGACTATTTCTTTGATTTTGAGGCACTGACAGGTGGCTTGAAACCTGCCCATGTAACCTATGTGGGCAATGGTCTGGTGTTTGCTGAGGTGAGCACACTGAACCCTCAGACCGCTGATGACCGCTGGGGCGATAAGAGTCTGAAGTGCTGCATCATCGACCTGATAAACCAGACTGTGAAGGACGTGGAGGAAATCCCTGTTCACAATGGTAACGGCGGGCGCCGTTTTGCTACCCTGTGCGAGGATGGCTATGTGTATCTGCCAGTGGCGACCAGCGAGGGCGTGTATATCTATCGTACCCATGTGGCTACAGCTCGAGCAGAGCGTGGCGCACGTGTCTCGGCTACATTTGTGGGTGGCTTTTGCCGTCTGTAACCATAGAATTAATTATTTATAGTAAGATTTTTGCGTAAAATTTTGTCTGTTTGAAAGATTTGTAGTATTTTTGCTGCCGCAAGGAACTAAATTATCGTAAAGAGATGACAAAATGAAACGTAAAACTTGCAAATTGAGACTGCTGACCGTGATGGTGACTTTGGGATTGAGCCAAGTGGTTGCCGCACAACAGAAGAGCAGTGAGATCGACTGGACTAAGGATTTTACCAGTCGTATTACTCTGAACGGTTATGCTCAGGGCGGATGGAGCTATCAGGATCAGAATGGCCTGAAGACCAACGCCTACAACCTGAAACGCACCCTGCTGTGGGGAAAGGCGAGAATCACCGACAGATGGTCGTTTATGTTTATGCACGACTTCTCGAGTGTGGTTCAAGAGTTCTACACAGACTATCGTGTGTCGAAGGGTAACGAGCTGACTGTGCGTTTAGGACAGTTCAAGCACGCGTACACCATGGAGAACCCGATGAGTCCTACTCAGCTGGAGTTGGTTGACGTGTACTCGCAAGCCGTGCTCTATCTGGCGGGTGAAGGACCTGACCCCCTGAATGGTGTGAACTATGGTCGTGATATGGGTTTGCAGGTCTTTGGTGACTTGGCTAAAGGTGTGTTGCATTATGAACTGGCGCTGATGAGTGGTCAGGGTATCAACACGAAAGATCGCAATAACCAAAAAGACTTTATTGCTAAGCTGGAATTACGTCCTGTACAGGGATTCCGTGTGGTTGCCTCTGGCTATTTAGGCACAGGAAATGCTGTTGGTACAGCTAAATGGAATCCCGATATCCAGGTGGGTGATAACTATAAGCGCAACCGCTATAGTGTGGGTGCTGAGTATAAAACTCAGGCCTATGCTGGCAGTCAGTATAAAGAGGCACGTCCTGCTTCTATCCGTGCCGAATGGTTGGGTGGACAGGACGGCAAGGTGGGGAGCCGAGGTGGTTACGTGACAACTTGTATTCCCGTAGTGGATGCTCTCGATATCGTTGCCAGCGGTGAGACTTTCAATCGCAATACCAAGGTTGATGGCTGGGATCAGACCAACCTGACCGTTGGGTTGCAGTACTGGTTTTATAAGAAATGTCGCATGCAACTGCAGTACACACGTTGCATGTGTGGCGAGAATATCAGTAATAAGGATTATAATTGGCTTCAGGCCCAAGTTCAAGTAGCATTTTAATTATGGTTATCAAGATAGCATTTACAATCATATTTCTGGCTGTGATGATCGGGGTGGGACTCTATACCCGTAAGCAGGCCAGCAGTGTTGAAGGTTTCGTGTTAGGTGGTCGTGCCGTGGGTCCTTGGCTCACAGCCTTTGCCTTCGGAACAAGTTATTTCTCGGCCGTTGTGTTCGTTGGCTACGCTGGTCAGTTCGGATGGAAATACGGTCTGTCAAGTACTTGGATTGGTGTTGGTAACGCCGTCATCGGCTCGTTGCTGGCATGGTTGCTGTTAGGGCGTCGAACCAAACTGATGACGCAGCATATAGAGAGTCGTACGATGCCCGATTTCTTCGGAACCCGCTTTGGCGATCAGGGTCTGCGTGTGGCAGCGTCAATCATTGCCTTTGTATTCTTGATTCCTTATACAGCTGGTGTATATAAAGGTATATCAACGCTGTTTGAGATGGGATTCGGGATTCCTTATGAGTATTGTGTTGTGGTGATGGCTATCCTGACTGCTGTCTATGTGATATTGGGCGGTTATAAGGCTACGGCCATGAACGACTTTATTCAGGGTATCATTATGCTGTTTGGTATTGTGGCAGTAATCATTGCTGTGCTGAATGTGCAGGGAGGACTGGCTGCTGCGGTAGAGAAACTGGCAGATATGCCTGCCGACAATGATCCTACAATGAATGGAGGCTTTGCTTCATGGTTCGGTCCCGATCCTTGGGGATTGCTGGGCGTGGTTGTCCTGACCTCATTGGGTACTATGGGGTTGCCACAGATGGTAGGTAAATTCTATTCGATCACTGACGAGAGCGCTATCAAGCGTGGTACAGTCATCTCCACTGTCTTTGCCTTTATTGTAGCTGGTGGATGTTACTTCCTGGGAGGTTTCGGACGTCTGTTTGGCATGCCGCCCGTGTTGCCTAACGGCAAATTGGCATTCGACTCCATTGTGCCCTCTATGCTCGTAACACTACCCGATGTGCTCATCGCTCTCGTAGTGCTGTTGGTGCTGAGTGCTTCGATGTCAACACTGGCTTCACTGGTGCTTACTTCTTCGAGCACCATGACTCTCGACTTGATTTACCGCGACAAGAAATCGTTGCCAGGAGAGGTTGAAGAGGGCGAGATCAATGATATCGTTTCCGAGAAGGTAGAGCGTCGTAAGGTGGTAGTGATGCGCGTGCTCATCATGTTCTTTATCGCCATCTCCTTGCTGATCGCTCTTAATCCGCCAACGTTTATTGCCCAGCTGATGGGTATCTCTTGGGGGGCTTTGGCAGGTGCGTTCCTGGCACCGTTTATGTTGGGCCTCTATTCGCGTCGTATCACCCGCATTTCCGTATGGGCCTGCTTCGTGTGGGGAGTTGGCTTGACGTTGGTCAACATGCTGGTGGGTAATCCTATTAATCCTATTAACTGTGGCGCCATTGCTATGGTCGGCGGATTCCCTGTGGTATGGCTGGTGAGCCTGTTTACCAAGCAGTTACCCAAGCAGAAGGTGGACTACATCTTTGAGTGCTACAAGTAAGCAAATCGTAAGTTAAACAATAAAATTATTAAGATGATGAGAAAATCAGTTTTAACCGTATCATTACTGGTGGTGGCCATCTCATTGATGGCTGCATCGTGTGGCAACAAAACCAAGGTTGCTGAAAATGCTGCTCCTGCTGAGACTGTTGAAGCTCAGGTAGATGAGGCACAGGCTGAGGGATTGGCGCCTGATTTCGAATTGCCTAACCTGCAGGGCTCGGCGACTAAGCTGTCAAGTCTGCGTGGTAAGTATGTTGTTCTCGATTTCTGGGGGTCATGGTGCATCTGGTGTATCCGTGGTATTCCTAATATGAAGACATACTATGCCAAGTATAAAGATAAGATGGAAATTCTCGGTGTGGACTGCCGTGATACAGAAGAGAAGTGGAAGGCTGCCGTAGCTGAGCATAACCTGCCTTGGTTGCAGGTTCGTTGCCCGGACGATAAGTTGCAGGCCATCGCTGCTCTGTATGGTATCGAAGGATTCCCCACCAAGGTTGTCATCGATCCAAAGGGAAAGTTAGTCAAGACCGTTGTAGGCGAAGATCCTGAGTTCTACACCTTCCTCGACGAACTCTTCAAATAAACAGTTATCCCCGCCAATCGGCGGGGATAATTATTTAGTATGCGTGATCATCGGATTTCAGTTCGTCTTTAGTGATTTTCTCCTTGTCAATGGCGCGCCAGGCATAGATGATGTAGGCCAGTACAAACGGTACTAAGAGCGATACATAGAACATGGTACGCAGGGTGAACTCACTCGAGCACGAGTTGGCCAGTGTGAGCGATGATTGCAGATCGGCAGTAGAAGGGTAGTAGGCTGTGTGGTTCCAAGCGCAGCAGAGCAGGAGTGCTAACACGGTGAGCACGGTGCCAATACCAGCAGGCCATATACCGCCATTGTAACCCTTGGAGAAAATGGTCTTGCCTATGCCGAAGAGCACTAGTATCACGCCAATAAGCAGCATGACAAGCAGATACCACATCTGAATCAGGTTGTTGAGGTATTTGTATGGCTCCATAAAGATGATACCCTCGTCGTTATGAGCGTAACCATCCTTTAACAACACGTGAACCAGATAAGCTACGAACAGCACGAGGAAAGGCACGGCGGCACCAATCAGTCGCACACTGCCACGCGAGCGGATATCCTCGTCAGCAACATTGTTCATCACGTAGAGTATGCCTAATACGCGTGCTAAGAACACCACTGCGAACCCCAGTACCAGTACCCAAGGGTTGAGCAGGGCATCGAGACCATGAGAGGCATTGGCCCAGGATGAGATAACGGGTGTGATTGCACCGCTATCCACCAGATTATCCTTAGCTACGATGAAGTTGGAACCCTCGAAGAAGGTGGCCACTGCGCCCCCTAAAAGCAGTGGACCTACGATGCCATTCAGTGTAAGGAAAAATTGGAACGTCTTGGGCCCCAAGAAATTACCTATCTTATTTTGGAATTCGTAGCTCACGGCCTGCAGCACAAACGTGAAGAGGATAATCATCCACAGCCAGTAAGCACCACCGAAGCTGGTAGAATAGAATAAAGGGAACGAGGCGAAAAATGCACCACCGAAGGTGACCAATGTGGTGAAAGTGAACTCCCACTTACGGCCTGTGGAGTTGTAAACCAGCCGTCGCCCCTCTTCCGTGTAGCCTAACGAATAGGCTACGGAATTGGCGCCCTGCACAAACAATAGGAATACCAACAGTGCTCCTAACAGCGATACCACGAAGCACCAATAATGCTGTAAAAAGTCGTATGTCATAATTCTGGTCCTTTCTTAATTTGTTTGAGCAAGATGTTTATTTCAACCGCCAGCATGGTGGTGAAGAGAATGAGGAAGAGGCAGAAGGTGATGGCCACATTCGATGCCTGCAGATCGCTGACAGAAGCCCACGTGGGCAACATGTCCTGGATGGTCCACGGTTGACGTCCGAACTCGGCTACCAGCCAACCGCATTCTGAACCGATATAGGCTAAGGGGATGAGTGCAATAGCCACCCAATAGTGCCAGGCGGGTAGGGTGGTGATATCGCGCTTTTCGAACAGGCGTTTGGGGAACTTGTACGTGACCGCTAAGATAACTGCGAAGAACAGGATGAACAGACACCCCACACCTACCATGATGCGGAACGACCAGAAGTTGATCCATACTGGTGGCACCACATCGTTCTTGTCTTTGATGTAACCATAGCCGAAATATTTCATGTTCTCATTGAGTTCCGCCAGATAGATGCTGGCATCCTCACCTTCGGCTTTGGCCTTACGGTAGGCAGCAAGAGCCTCAATGGCTTTCTTGCCCCGCTCAATCTTCTCATCGACAGAGGGCTCTACACGGCCATCGGGCGTGGTATAGCCATTCAGAATATCGTTGATGCCAGGTACGAATCCTTGTGGATCGTTGGTGGCCATGATACTCAGACCATAAGGCACCTCGATACCCTCGACGAGCTTCAGACCTTGCGCTGTACCGCCATCGTAGAGTGCCTCCATGGCGGCAAGTTTCATAGGCTGTACGTTGGCTACGTCCATACCCGACTTGTGGCCTGTGGCCCCCGCCAGCAGAGCTGCTACTAAACCTACGCCAGCGCCTATTTTCATGCTTTCGATGGCCAGCTTGGTGTGTCGTTTCTTCAGCAGATACCAACAACAAACGCCTACACAGAAAATGGCGCCGATGATCCACGACGATGTGATGGTATGGCAGAACTTGGAGATGGCGAAGGGCGATAGGGCAACCTCGGCAAAGGATACCATCTCGTTGCGCATGGTGTCAGGATTGAATGCGCAGCCTACAGGGTACTGCATCCAGGCATTAGCTACCAGAATCCACCAGGCAGAAATGGTGGCACCAAGGCCTGTAAGCCAGGTTGAAGCTAAGTGGAAGCCTGGCGATACCTTCTTCCAACCGAAATACATCACTGCCACGAAGGTGCTCTCCATAAAGAAGGCCACGATACCCTCGACAGCCAGTGGCGCGCCAAAGATATCGCCTACAAACCATGAGTAATTGCTCCAGTTGGTACCAAACTCAAATTCGAGGATGATACCTGTGGCTACACCCATGGCGAAGTTGATACCGAACAGCTTCTGCCAGAATTTGGCAGCCTCTTTCCAGAAGTCGTCCTTCGTCTGGTAATACTTAGTCTCGACGATGCCCATGATGACCGCCAAACCCAGCGTCAGCGGCACGAATAGCCAGTGATAGATGGCTGTCAAGGCGAATTGTGCTCTTGACCAGTCAATCGTGCCGGCATCGATGTTTAAAAAAAGGTTTTGTAGCATAATATTAAGGATTTAATAACTTTGTTGCAACATACTCAGCCTCGTGCCCATCGGCATGCTGTTTCAGAAAATCGGGGAAGAAGAACAGTTTCAGGACAACGAAGATAATGAATAGTTTAATAAGGATGATGGCCCAGAGCGTCTTGCCAAGCGTCATCGAACGAAACCCATCGTAATACAAATGGAACACCTTGTTGAAAAAGTTGTTCTTACTCATACAAATTGTTCTATAATGATGTGGCAAATATACATTTTTTATCCTTATCTTCCAAATAATAAAGGTACAAACTACAAAAATTGTTCGAAAACACGCTATTTTTCTATTTTTTAATGTTGCTTAAATGTTTGAAACACAATTTTTTTTGTTATTTCAGCCAAAAATTCTAATTTTGCACCCGATAATAAATAAAGAAAGTTATGAATAAGAAAGTATTGATCCCCCTTGTTATTGTTATTCTGGCTCTGGTTGGAGCTGCAGCATGGTTGTTTTTGAATCTTCAGGAGCAGAAACAGGTGGTGCAGGATATGCAAGAGCTGGCAGAACTCGACAAGCAGGAGATGGAGAACGAATATGAGCGTTTCACTATGCAATATAGTGAAATGAAAACACAGATTAACAATGATTCTATTATTGCCCAGCTTACCCAGGAGCAGATGCGTACGCAGCAGTTGTTAGAGGAGTTGAAGCAGGTGAAGGCATCGGATGCACGCGAGATTGCCCGCCTGAAGAAAGAACTGGCTACTGTACGTGCCGTGTTGCGCGACTACGTGATGCAGATTGATTCATTGAACCGTTTGAACGAGAGTCTGAAGGCTGAGAACAGTCGTGTAAATGCCGAGTTGAATGAGCGTAACGCTCAGGTAGCAGGCTTGAATAGTGAAAAGGCTTCGCTTTCAGAGAAGGTAGCTATTGCTGCCCAGCTCGATGCTACCAATATTCAGATGCAGCTGCTCGATAAGCGTGGCAAGGTTGCTAAGAAACTGAAGGACTGCAAGCAGATGCGTGTCAGCTTCAGTATTACCAAGAACGTGACTGCATCAAATGGCAATCGTACTGTATATGTACGTATTCAGAATCCTGGTGGTAACACCCTGAGTGGCGGTGGCAACTTTACCTACGAGAACCGCAGTCTGGAGTGCTCGGCTAAGAAAGTTATCGAGTACACCGGTGAGGAAACCCCAGTAACCGTATTCTGGAACACTACCCAGATGCTCGAAGCTGGCGACTATCGTGTAAGCATCTTCGTAGATGGAAATATGATTGGAACGAAAACATTCAGCTTTAAATAATTGGACATGAAAAAAACGATTGGAATCTTGCTGCTTTGTGCAGCCATTATGCCTGCTGAGGCTCAGCGCATCCTGAGCCTTGACAGCTGCCGGCAGATGGCTTTGCGCAATAATAAGCAGTTGGGTATTTCCAAACTGAAACAGGATGTAGCTGAGAATATCCGTAAGTCGGCCCGTACCAAGTACCTGCCTCATGTGAGTGCTATTGGTATGTACGAGTATACCAGTAAGGAGTTCTCGCTTCTGAGCGATGATCACAAAGCTGCTCTGGGAGGTTTGGGGACTACCGCTGTAGGTATGTTACAAACCACGTTAAGTCCGTTGGTAGGCTCGCTGCCCGCTGCAGCCCAACAGAAGATGGCACAGGAACTGGCACAGGTGGCTAATGGCTTGAACCAGAAAGGACAGAGCGTTGCCGATGCCTTCCGTACCGATACCCGTAACGTCTTTGCAGGTACGGTCCTGGTTACCCAGCCGATCTTCATGGGTGGTGCTATCGTGGCTATGAATAAGATGGCCGACATAGGCACCGAGATGGCCCGTAATTCGATGGATGCTCGCCGTCAGGCTACGCTTTACCAGATTGACCAGGCATATTGGCAGGTGGTATCGCTCCATCACAAGAAGCAGTTGGCTGAGAGCTATCTGGAGTTGGTGAAGAAGTTTGATAGCGATGTTCATAAGATGATCGACGAGGGTGTGGCTACGCGTAGCGATGGTCTGAGCGTTGATGTGAAGGTGAACGAGGCTGAGATGACCCTGACAAAGGTGGATGATGGTCTGGTGCTCTCTCGCATGCTGCTCAACCAGTTGTGTGGTCTGCCGTTGAACGAACCTGTCATCCTGCAGGATGAGCAGTCGGAGAATATCGCCGTGGTAGAGCTCACACCACAACTCGATGTGGAGCGTGCGGTGACTTATCGTCCTGAGCTCAAGTTGTTGCAGAATACGGTCGACCTGAGCAAGCAGACCACTAATGTGCTGAAGGCAGGCAATCTGCCTCAAGTTGCGTTGATGGGTGGTTATGCTATCAGCAATCCTAATGTGCTTAATAGTTTCGAAAAGAAGTTCGCCGGTTTCTGGCATGTGGGTGTTGTTATCCGTGTGCCTGTTTGGAACTGGGGCGACGTGATGTATAAGGTACGTGCCTCTAAGGGTGCTACTGCCATTGCCAACCTCGAGCTCGATGAGGCGCGCGAGAAGATTGAACTGCAGGTGAATCAGATTACCTTCAAGGTTGATGAGGCTAACAAGAAACTCACCATGGCCCTGAAGAATATCCAGCGTGCCGATGAGAATCTGCGTACAGCCAACTTGGGATTTCAGGAGGGTGTCATCTCGCCTACAGTGGTGATGGAGGCACAGACCGCATGGATGCAGGCTCAGTCGCAGAAAATCGATGCCGAGATAGAAGTGAAACTCTCGCAGGTTGATCTGCAGAAAGCTCTTGGAACGTTGGAATAGTGAAAAATGAAAGAGTGAATAGTGAATAAAAAAGAAATAAGATAATATGTCAAACGAACAAGCTAAACGCCAGCATAACAACATCCTGCTCGCCATCGCCGGTTTTGCAGCAGTGGTGATTATCGTGGCATTGATTGGATTCTTTGCTTTGGGTCGCGATCCAGAGTTAATCCAGGGACAGGTTGAAGTGACAGAGTATCGTGTATCGAGTAAGGTGCCTGGACGTATTCTGGAACTCCGTGTAAAAGAGGGCGACTATGTGAAGGTGGGCGATACACTCGCTATTCTCGATGCGCCTGAGGTGCGCGCCAAGATGGAGCAGGCACAGAGTGCCGAGAGTGCAGCTGCCGCCTTGGAGTTGAAGGCACAGAATGGTGCTCGCAAGGAGCAGATTCAGGGTGCTTTCTCTGTACTCCAACAGGCGAAGGCTGGTCTTGAGATTGCTGAGAAATCGTACAACCGTGTGCAGCGTTTGTTCGACGAGGGCGTGATGAGTGCCCAGAAGCGCGATGAGGCCTTTGCCAACTATAAGGCGATGGAGGCACAGGTGAAAGCTGCTCAGAGTCAGTACGATATGGCTGTGAATGGTGCTCGTCGCGAGGACAAAATGGCTGCTGCCGCTCAGGTGGGCCGTGCCCGCGGTGCTGTGCAGGAGGTTAGTTCGTATATCAACGAGACGGTACAGATAGCTCAGGTAGAGGGTGAGGTCAGTGATGTCTATCCTAAGGTAGGCGAGTTGGTTGGCACTGGTTCGCCCATCATGTCGATTGCAGTGATGCAGGACATGTGGGGTACCTTCAACGTGCGCGAGGACCAGCTGAACGGCATGCAGGTTGGCTCCGAGCTTGATGCTTTTGTACCTGCCTTCGACAAGACTATCAAGATGAAAGTCTACTACCTGAAGGATCAGGGCTCGTATGCTGTCTGGAAGGCTACTAAGGCCAATGGTCAGTTCGACCTGAAGACCTTTGAGGTGAAGGCCCGTCCTGTTGAGAAAATGGAGGGTCTGCGTCCAGGCATGAGCCTGATTGTTAAGTAATAAAGCTATAAGCATTAAGCGTGAGATACTTAGTTCAAATCTGGCAGATCGCACAGCGCGAGATGAAGATTCTGGTCAAGAATCCCATCTATGGCTTCTGTATGCTGGTGTTCCCGTTGCTGGCGTTGTTCTTCTTTACATCGCTGCTCGACGAGGGACTGCCTCAGGATCTGCCTGTGGGTGTGGTTGATCTTGATAACACATCGACTACCCGTGCGTTGACCCGTAAACTCGATGGTTTCCAGAACTCACGCGTGGTAGCTCATTACCCATCGGTAGCAGAGGCCCGCCATGCCATGCAGGAGAATGAAATCTACGGTTTCCTGTATTTTCCCAAGGGTACTACCAGCAATCTGATGTCGGCCCGTCGCCCCAAGGTGTCATTCTATTATAGTAATGTGTCGCTCTCCGGCGGCTCGATGGTGATGAAGGATATGAAGACAGTTACCACACTTGGCTCGGCAGCTGTGGGTATGGCAACGCTGCGTGCCAAAGGTGCTACCGACAGGCAGATTCAAGCTTTCTTACAACCCATCCGTATCGATCTGCATCAGGTAGCCAATCCCTGGAGCAATTATAATATGTATCTATCTACGGTGTTTGTGCCGGGTGTGATGATGCTCTTTATGTTCCTGATATCAGCCTATTCACTGGGTATGGAACTCAAGTTTAATCGTGGTAAGGAGTGGATTGAGAAGGCCGATGGTCATATCGTGGTAGCCATTCTGGGCAAGTATTTGCCACATGTGGTGGTATTCCTGCTGCTGATATTGTTCTATCAGTTCTACATCTATCATGTGCTCCACTTCCCACATCTGGGAAGTTGGCTGATGATTATCCTGCTGTCGGTGCTCAGCGTGTTCGGCTCTATCGGTTTTGGCATCTTTGCCTTTGGCCTGATGCCTTCGTTGCGTATGTCTATGAGTATCTGTTCGTTGTGGGGCGTGCTCAGTTTCTCGCTGGCTGGCTCTGCTTTCCCAGCTATGGGTATGGATGCTCCGCTACAGGCGCTCACGTGGCTTTTCCCATTGCGTCATTACTACATGCTGTTTCAGATTACGGTGTTCAACGGCTATCCTATTATCGATGCCTGGTTCCATCTGGTGGCGCTAATAGGCTTTACGCTGATGCCTTGGTTTGTTATCAGTAAGGTTAAAAATGCTATGCTTACATATGTCTATATTCCATAGAATCATACAGGCTATTAATGATGCCGCCTTTATCTGGCGACAGGAACTCAAGCAGGTGCTCCGCGATGAGGGCGTGCTGATGTTCTGTATCATTGTGCCGCTGGTTTATCCGCTGCTTTACTCGTGGGTGTATAATAACGAGACTGTGCATGATGTTCCGGTTGTGGTGGTTGATTTGTCGCATACACATCAGTCGCGCCAGTTCATCCGTATGTGCGATGCCTCGCCCGATGTGCATATCGTCAGCTATGCTGTTGACATGGATGAGGCTAAAAGTCTGGTGAGTCGACAGGTGGCAAAGGGTATCTACTATATTCCTGAGGATTTTGCGACGAAGCTGAATCGCATGGAACAGGCAACCATCAGCGTGTATTGCGATATGGCGCTGATGCTGACCTATAAGGCTGTCTACCAGACGGCGATGGCTGTGAGTACAAAGATGGGGGCAATGATGCAGGTGGCTTTGGCGGGCAACTATACCACTCGTGAAGATGTGATAACGGTGAGTCCGCTCGAAGTGGAGGAGGTGGCCGTTTTCAATCCGCAGGGTGGCTACGGTACCTCTGTGCTGCCGGCTGTGCTGATGCTGATTATCCAGCAGACGCTGGCGCTTGGTATCGGTTTGGCCGCAGGTACGGCCCGTGATACCAATCCTTATGGCGATCTGGTGCCTGCACATCCCGCTTATTCGGGCATCTACCGTATTGTGGGCGGTAAGGCTCTGTGCTATCTGATGGTTTATGCTGTGATGGGTGCTTATCTCGTAACAGTGGTACCTCGGATGTTTCATTTCATACAGTTGGCGCCTTGGCAGCATCTGCTGGCGCTGATGATGCCTTACCTGTTGGCCTGCATATTCTTCGGGATGACTGTTTCGTGCTTAGTGCGCTATCGTGAGAATGTGATTTTGCTGATGGTATTTATCTCGCTGCCTCTGCTGTTTATGACGGGTGTGTCGTGGCCCCAGAGCAATATCCCAGGTGTGTGGCAGGGCGTGTCGTGGTTATTCCCCAGCACCTTTGGCGTCAGGGCTTATCTGCGACTGAACACCATGGGTGCCAGTGTAGGCGATGTGGCTACAGAATTGAGATGCTTGTGGATTCAGAGTGCAGCCTATTTCGGTACTGCTTGTCTGGTGTATGGGCACCAGCTACGCGAGTCGCGTCGTCATGCTGCTTTATAGTGGCAGTTTCATGACGAAGCGTGCACCGCTGCTGTAGTTGGTGTCGAGTACGATATCGCCGTCCATGTGTCGCGCTAACGTGCGAGCTATCGATAGTCCGATACCAGTACCATCAGTATATTCATCCAACTGTACAAACTCCGTAAAGATGTTTTCTGCTTGCTCGACAGGTACACCGATACCGTTGTCTTCCACTGCGAAGATGGCGTAGCCTCGTTCGGTATCTACGTTCACGCTGAGCAGTACGTTTGCCTTACTCTTAGGTTTGTTACCATTCTTATAAGCCAGAGGGTGAGTAAACTTCTGTGCGTTGTCGAGCAGCAGCGCCAGCGCCTTTGTAGCCGACTTGAGGTGGGTGGTGATATTGATATTCTCAGTACGAGCGCCTAACTGCAGGTTGAAGTCCAAATGGCTGGCGTTCTTGATACCCGATTGCTGTACGGCCTGATAAGCCACATCGGCAGGGCTTACCATGTCGTTACATTCATCGCAGGCTCGGGCATTCACCAGACTCAGATCCAGCATTTTATCTACCAGTCGGGTAATGCGTTCACTGTTCTCTACAATTTTCCGGCTGATGGATTGCAATTCTTCTGAGCTGATTTCAATATCGGGTGCTGCCAGTACCTGTGAGAAGCCTGACAACACGTTGAGTGGTGTGCGCACCTCGTGCGATATCTGGTGGATAAACTTGGTCTTCATGCGCTCCGATTCCTCGGCACGTTCGTTGGCCAGCATCAGTTTCCGATTGGTTTCATTCAATTCATTGAAAGCCTTGCGACGCTGCATCAGGAACAGGTGCAGCATGATGATGAGTACCAGACTGACGCCTATCACCCACAGCATCTGCTGGTGGGTCAGCTTGGCTCGTTGCTCGGCTATCTGGCGCTCTTTTCCCTCCGTGTCGTAGACTGTCGACAGCAGATCGGCATCGATGATTTTCTGTTTGATCAGGGCTGAGTCGTAGGCTTCGGCTATCTGGGTGGCTACGCGCAATGCAGAGTCGCGATGACCTGCTAACAGGTTCACATGGAATTTAGGCAACATAAATCTGCCGATATTCTCCAGGTCGGGCTCGTAGCCGCTTTCGATCATAAATTGGTCCAGCTGTGTCATGTTGCGCGCAGCCTCCTCATAGCGATGAGTTGCCATCAGGTAGCGGGTGCTGTTGATGATGTTTGTGGGCAACTGGGCAGCCTTGGTAGACTGATACACGTCGAAGTACTTTTCTGCCTCGTCGTATCGTCCTTGGGCGTGCGCCAGCATGGCTTTGCAGTAGCTTATTTCCATCTTCATCTCATCGATGTACACGGAGTCGGGTCGGGGTAGGGCGAGCGCTCTCGCGTAGAGCGTATCTTCTCTGAGTAGCCAAGCGTTCACCTCATCAAACAGATTGCGGCGCATATACACAGTAGCGATGGCGTTCATGGTCTTCTGGCATTCACGAAAATCCAGCGCGCCGTGATTTGTTTCCAGACGTTTGTACATACCCTGTAGCGACTTCTGGAAATTCTTAGCAGCTTCTACGTTCTGCCCTAAGCACAACTGGCATTCGCCAATCATCTGGGCTATGTCGTGGTGGTCGGCAAACGAGGGGTGACCTGCTGCGCGTAGTTTCTGGTCGGCTATGTGTGCCTGGCGCAATGCACGGTCGTAGCGGCGCATGTCGCATAGCAGTCTCACATAGTCTTTATAGGAATACATGTATGATTCTAAATCTGCCTGAGTGCGCAGCTCCTTTACGTTGATATTGGCTAACTGGTAGTACAGGTTGAGCGATTTACGGTATTGTCCCATCAGGTTGTAGGCGATGGTTTTGTAGAATATGCACCTTACCTTCGGTAGGTCGCCGCTCTGTTCAAAGCTATCGCATAGTGCCAGCAATCGTAGCCACTGACGTGCGTCCCCCACGTCCGAAACAATCGAGTCGGCAGTGTTATAGCCATCGGCATCAGCATAATTGGTATATTTATGCTTCGAACAACCTGTTATTGCTATCAGAATCAATCCGATGATTATCAGTGATTTATACGCTTTTGTCATTATAAGTTCTTCTATTTGTCTGCAAAATTAATCAAAAATACCGAATTATATAGTATTTTTATCGATTTTTTTTTGTTGCAGATACATGAGGTGTAATCATTGTCATCAAATCCCCCAAATAATCGAAGTCCCGACCTGCATTGCAAGCCGGGGCTTCTTTGGGAATTATTTAGAATGGCTCTTAAGCCACGAAGTGCTTGATGTTGCGAGCTGAAGTCTTATTGGCGTCGTAGCAGACTGTCAACATGCGAGTGCGCGGATTCCAGCTGGTTCCCATCACCCCCTTCATGTTCTCGACCTTGGCTGCAAGCTTCTTATGAGAGTTGTGATGACTTACCTTAAAGGTGCAGGTCTTCACGTTGGGACGATAGGCGTGGCTCTTCGGGATATTGAAGTGGGTAGTCTTTTTATCAACCTTGTCGAAGTGCGAACTCTTCTTATCGTTGTTCACTATCACAACAACTTTGTCGTTCTTACCGTGGTTGTTGTTCTTCTTATAATGACCGGCCATTGCTGGCATTGCAAATGTAATGCTCATCATCATGATTGCGATTACCTTATTCATCTTCTTCATAATCTTCAATTTTAAATTGTTCAACTTTCGTTCTGTGTTCAGACTCTTATGTTCTGGATCACGGTGCAAAGTTATGGCTATTCTTTGGAATTTGAAAATGAAAAGTCCTATTCTGCGATTCCAGAATCCCTAAACCTTTGTGGGGATTTCCCTTGACAAGTCATAAAAACGTAGTTAAAATGAGTCTGTTTTTTTATAATAGCTACTATTTTCCGGCTATTATTTTGTATCTTTGCACACGAGATGCAACAGCTGCAACGGACTTATATTGCCATCGACCTGAAGTCGTTCTATGCTTCAGTGGAGTGCGTGGACAGAGGGCTTGACCCGCTGACCACAAATCTTGTCGTGGCTGATGTAAGCCGGACAGAGAAAACTATTTGTCTGGCTGTTTCCCCGTCGCTGAAAGCATACGGCATAGGTGGACGTGCGCGATTGTTCGAGGTGGTTCAGAGGGTTTGCGATGTCAACAACGAGCGCAAAAAGGCTGCTGGCTGGAGAATGACAGGCAAATCATTCAACGACCTGGAACTGCAGGCACATCCAGATCTTGAACTCGACTACATCGCAGCATCACCCCGTATGGCTCACTACATAGAGGTAAGTACCAAAGTCTATCAGACTTACCTGAAATATGTAGCTCCTGAAGATATACACGTCTATAGCATCGATGAGGTGTTCATGGATGTGACGGCTTATCTGAACAGTTATAAGATGACGGCTCATGACTTGGCTATGAAGATGATTCGTGATGTGCTGGCCACTACTGGTATCACTGCAACAGCAGGCATCGGTACAAACATGTATCTGGCTAAGGTTGCGATGGATATTGTGGCCAAGATGATGCCTGCCGATATGGATGGCGTGCGTATTGCCGAATTGGATGAAATGTCGTATCGCCGTGAACTATGGGATTATCGTCCTCTTACCAAGTTCTGGCGTGTGGGACGTGGTATAGCCGAGAAACTGGCTATCTATGGCATTGATACGATGGGAAAGATAGCCCGGATGTCAATACAGAACGAAGGGCTGCTTTACCGTCTCTTTGGTGTGAATGCGGAACTACTGATAGACCATGCCTGGGGATGGGAACCGAGTACGATGGAGGCTGTGAAAGCATATCGTCCTGAAACCAACTCCTTCAGTAGCGGACAGGTGCTACAGGAACCTTACACATTCAAGAAAGCCCGTGTGGTGATACGTGAAATGGCCGAAGGAATGGCACTCGACCTCGTAACGAAGCGTCTGGTGACAGATCAACTGGTGCTGACTATAGGTTATGATGCAGAATGTATGACACGTTCTGAGATTCGCGGGAAGTATCATGGTGAGGTTAGCACCAACTACTATGGAAAGGCTGTGCCAAAACATGCCCATGGTACGTTTAACTTCGAGAGACCTACATCATCATCGCGGCTCATCATGGATGGGGCAACAGAATTGTTTGATCGCCAGGTGAATCCTGATCTGCTGATCCGTAGGCTTAACCTGACAACAAATCATGTAGTATCAGAGACATTGGTATCGGCGCAGGATAAAGTTCCGCAACAGCTTGATCTCTTCACCGACTACGAAGCATTAGAGAAGCTGCGTCAGGAAGAGCAAGCCAAGCTCGACAAGGAGCGAAGAATGCAGGAGGCACAGTTGAAAATCAAGAAACGTTTCGGCAAAAATGCTATCCTTCGAGGTCTGAACTTCGAGGAAGGGGCTACGGCCAAGGAGCGCAACGAGCAAATAGGAGGACACAAGGCGTAGACAATTACTATTTGACAATTTACAGTTTATGGAAAGTTACGACGATATCATCAATCTACCGCATTATGAGCCAAAGCATCATCCGAGGATGTCTATGTGGAACCGTGCAGCCCAGTTTGCACCCTTTGCTGCATTGACTGGCTATGATGATGCCATTCTGGAATCCGGCCGTTTGACGGATAAATGGTTAGACTTGGGAGATTCTGGCAATGAAGAGCTGGACCGAAAGATGGAGTTGCTATTATCCAAGATTTCTGAACAGCCTTATGTTATAATCGAGTATTTCGTGCCAGACAAGCATAAGGATGGAGGCTCCTATCAGTCCTACACTGGTAATGTAAAGCGCATCGATGAGTATGAGCATGCAATTGTAATGACTGATGGAAAAAGAATACAACTTAGGATGATTATAAATATATCAGTTATTCTCTAAACATTATCATTTCACAATTTGATAACCGACGATCACAGCAATTAGCCCAAGGGCGAGGCTGAGCAATGTATATAGTACGGCGGAAAGCATCGCTCCGTCGCGACCTAACAGCAGATTCTCATTCATAAACGTAGAGAACGTAGTGAAACCACCACAGAAGCCAGTCACTAACACCAGCTTCGTTGTTGATGAAATCTGTCCTCCAAGCGACAGCCCTGAAAGCAGACCAATCAGAAAACAGCCAATGACATTGACAGCCATTGTACCCCAAGGAAAGGCTACGGGTAGGCGGTCAAAGACCGGGAATGAGACTCTCCACGATTGTACAACTTTGCCAACTATATAACGTGCGCCACCTCCAAAGAAGCTGCCAATGCAGACTAAGAATAATTCCTTCATGCTATAAACTTAAACTATCAACATTTCACTTAATATATACAGAAAATCCGCATAACTTATTTGTTATGCGGATTTATCAGCGGAGAGAGAGGGATTCGAACCCCCGGTGCCTCTCAGCACGGTAGTTTTCAAGACTACTGTAATCGACCACTCTACCATCTCTCCAGTGCTCTTCTGTCTTGAAAGCGGGTGCAAAGGTAAGGAGATTTTTTGGAATAAACAAATTTTTCGCCAACTTTTTATAAATAAATTGCAAAATTAGTGGTTTTTCGCCCGAAAATGCGTACTTTTGCAGCGTGATTTATCCAAATAACTTTGAGCATAAGCTCGGATTCGATGAGATTAGAAAGCTGCTGAAGGCACGTTGCCAGAGCACGCTGGGGCAGGAGAAGGTCGACGAAATGGCTTTCTCGACCGATGCCGTTGTAGTGAACGAATGGTTGACGCAGGTGCGCGAGTTCCGTAGGTTAACGGCTGAGCACGATGATTTCCCTATGCAGTACTTCTTTGACGTGCGCGAGAGTATTGCGCGCATACGTCTGGAGAACACCCATCTGGAGGAGGATGAGGTGTGGGATTTGCGCCGCTCATTAGAGACAATCGCTAACATCGTGCGCTTTCTTCAGCGTGATGGCGATGAGAAAGCTAATGGTGAGGTGGTGTATCCCTATCCGGCACTCTACCGTCTGACCGACGGCGTGGCTACATTCCCTGCCATGATTCGTCGCATCGACTCGATACTGGATAAATTCGGCAAGATCAAGGATTCGGCTTCGATGACTCTGGCTGGCATCCGACATGATTTGGAGAAAACGCAAGGTAGTATCTCGCGTACATTATATACGATACTGCATGCTGCTCAGCGCGACGGCCTGGTGGACAAGGATGCCGCACCCGCTATGCGTGATGGACGACTGGTGATACCTGTGCAGCCACAATTGAAGCGTCGTATCAACGGTATCGTGCACGATGAGAGTGCTACAGGTAAAACCGTGTTTATCGAGCCTACCGAGGTGGTTGAGGCTAATAATAAGGTGCGCCAGTTGGAGGCCGAGGAGCGTCGCGAGGTGATTCGTATTCTGACTGTGTTTACTGATGAGGTACGCCCGCATGTGCGCGAGATAATCGACTCGTATCAGCTGTTGGCGATGATTGACTTGATTCAGGCCAAGGCCAAATGGGCAGAACTCACTGCCGCCTTCGAACCAGAGGTTAAGGGTGTCCCCGTGATCGACTGGATTCGGGCCATCCACCCCTTACTACAGCTGTCACTGGTAAAGAAGGGTGGGCGAGTGGTACCACTGGATATCACGCTGACGCGCGAAAAACGTCTGTTACTTATCAGTGGACCTAATGCCGGTGGAAAATCAGTGTGCCTGAAGACGGTAGGGTTGCTGCAGTACATGCTGCAATGCGGACTGCCCATCCCTGTAGGCGAGCGTTCTACCACGGGTATCTTCGAGAGCATCATGATTGATATAGGTGATGAACAGAGTATTGAGAATGATCTAAGTACCTATTCTAGTCACCTGATGAATATGAAGCAGATGATGAAGTATGCCGGCGAACACTCGCTGCTGCTCATCGATGAGTTTGGTAGCGGTACCGAGCCTACCATCGGTGGCGCCATTGCCGAGGCTATGCTTAAGCAGTTCTGGAAGAAGAAAACCTTCGGTGTCATCACAACCCACTATCAGAACCTGAAGCACTTTGCTGAGGATCATGAGGGTGTGGTGAATGGAGCTATGCTCTACGATCGTCATGAGATGCAGGCTCTGTTCCAACTCTCAATCGGACAGCCTGGTTCAAGCTTTGCCATCGAGATAGCCCGCAAAACGGGTATCCCCGAGGAGGTAATCAAGGATGCCAGTGATATCGTAGGTCAGGACTATATCCAGAGTGATAAATATCTGCAGGATATTGTGCGTGATAAGCGTTACTGGGAGGGCAAACGTCAGACCATCCATCAGCATGAGAAGAAACTGCAGGCCAGTGGTGAACGGTTAGAGGCTGCCGTGGAAGAGATTGAGGCAGAGCGCAAGGCGATTCTGCGTAAGGCCAGAGAGCAGGCTGAGGAGCTGTTGCGTGAGAGCAATAAGAAGATAGAGAACGCAATCCGTGAGATACGTGAGGCGCAAGCCGAAAAGGAGCGCACCCGCAAGATACGTGAAGAGCTGGATACCTTTAAGGAGGAACTGGCTCAGGTGGATACTCGTGCCACCGATGAGGCTATCGCAAAGAAGATGCGCCAGATTCAGGAGCGTAAGGAGCGTCGCGAGAAGCGCAAGGCCGAGAGACATGAACAGCAATCTGCTCATACGGAGCAACCTAAGACGGCAGCTGCACCTAAGGCGAGTGCACCGCTGGCGGCTGGCGATACCGTGCGTATCAAAGGACTGACCTCGGTGGGTGTCGTCGATAGTATTGATGGCGCCAAGGCGGTTGTAATCTTTGGTGGCATGAAAACCAAGATGCGCTTGGAGCGTTTGGAGCATGCGGAGAAACCTAAAACGGCGACTACCAAGGCTGAAGAACGTAATCAGAATATAGCAGGATCGTATGGTGTAGTATCGAAGGATACCCGCAACGTGATTGATAACCGTAAACTCAACTTCAAGCAGGATATCGATGTGCGTGGCATGCGTGGCGACGAAGCTATCAATGCCATTACCTATTTTATTGATGATGCCATACTGGTGGGAGTGAGTCGTGTACGCATTCTCCATGGTACTGGTACAGGCGTACTGCGACAGCTTATCAGACAGTATTTAGGTACTATCCCCAACGTGTCGCATTTCCGTGATGAACACGTGCAGTTTGGAGGTTCAGGCATTACTGTAGTCGACTTGGAATAGCCGTTTTGTGAAAATTGTTAATTTATTGACGTATGTCACTCATACTTCCCAATAAATGTTAAAAGACTTTAACATTAGGATTGCCTATCGAAATAATTCGTATATTTGCACCGGAAATCGACGTGAAGTCGCTTCAAAGTGAAGAAGAAATCTAAAGGATAACGCGGTCTGAAAAGGCCGCCTAAAGTATAGAGAATATGATTCAATTTAGTAAGAAGGCAGTTCTTTGCCTGATGGCTCTAATGCTGGTGTGCATGACTACTACTGCAGGAGGAAAGACTACGAAGAGCAATCAAACGTCAGGCTTTGACTGGAATCCAGTGATGGATGCAATTATTTTAGTAGAGAGCGAAGGGAATCCCCGAGCCGTGAGTGGAAACTCAGTAGGCGCGATGCAGATTACTCCGATTTTCGTAAAAGAATGCAATAATATTCTGAAGAAGTTGAAGAGTAATAAGCGATACACTTTAAGCGATCGCTATAGTGTAGAGAAATCGAAGGAGATGTTCCTGTTAATCCAAAAGTACTATAACCCAGAGAACAACGTCGAGAAGGCTATACGTTCTTGGAATGGAGGAGTTAAGTACAGTGTCAAGGCTACTAACAAGTACTACCGTAAGGTGCTGGCCAAGATGAAATAGAAGGATCCTTATAATCCGATTGTCAAGGGTATAACCCTGACGATCGGGTATTTTGTTTTTATGCCTTTGGTTTTCTTTGGTTGCTACAAAAAATTAAGCCCGACAGATGTCGGGCTTTCTACAGAGTTGCGGAGGCAGGATTCGAACGTGCGACCTCCAGGTTATGAGCCTGGCGAGCTACCAACTGCTCCACTCCGCGATGTTAATTTTCGGTGGCAAATCAGGTCGTTTTCTGTTTTGCGGGTGCAAAGATACGACTATTTTTTGAATTGACCAAATTTTCGAGCTATTTTTTTATAAAATTGTTGTTTTTGTAATATTTTTGCCCGTTTTTCTTGTGTAATTCAAAGAAATAGTTTACTTTTGCACACTGTAGAAATGTGTGCAATTTTAAATTTTTAGGAGGAAACAGTCATGTCGATATCCAAAACAAGACAAAAGCTGGTAGATGTAGCCCGACAGCTATTTGCTAAAAACGGGCTTGAGAATACGACGATGAACGATATTGCATTGCAGTCGGGCAAAGGTCGCCGTACACTCTATACCTATTTTAAATCAAAGGAGGAAATCTACTACGCCGTCATCGAGAGTGAGTTGGAGCGACTGAGTGATAAACTTGATGAAGTGGCTGCTCGTAAAATCCGCCCACAGGACAAGATTATCGAACTGATCTACACCCATCTCAGTATGATTCGTGAAACGGTAGTGCGCAACGGTAACCTGCGTGCCGAGTTCTTCCGTAATATATGGATGGTGGAGAAAGTGCGCCGCCATTTCGATGATGCAGAGATTGAACTGTTTCGTAAGGTGTATGCCGAAGGCAAGGAGGACGGCGAGTTCGATATCGATAATGTCGATCTGGTGGCAGACATTACGCACTACTGTATCAAGGGTCTTGAGGTGCCATATATCTATGGACGTATTGCGCACGGTATGAAGGAGGAGGATACCAAGCCCCAGGTTGCCAAGGTGGTTTATGGTGCGCTTGGTAAGATTCAGAGAAAGTAAAACATTACACATTATTAATAATAGAAAATAATTATGGGATTATTAGAAGGTAAGACAGCGCTGATTACAGGTGCTGCACGCGGTATCGGAAAGGCTATCGCACTGAAGTATGCCTCTGAGGGCTGTAACATCGCATTCACCGACCTACAGGTGAACGAAGAAACTGAGAAGGAAATCGCCGCTCTCGGCGTTAAGGCAAAGAGCTACGCTTCTAACGCTGCCGACTTTGCACAGACTGAGGAAGTGGTTAAGGCTGTGAAGGAAGAGTTTGGTTCTATCGATATTCTGGTTAACAACGCTGGTATCACCAAGGACGGTCTGATGCTGCGCATGACCGAGCAGCAGTGGGATGCTGTTATCGCCGTTAACCTGAAGAGTGCCTTCAATTTCATCCACGCTTGTGTACCCGTCATGATGCGTCAGCGTGGTGGTTCTATCATCAATATGGCCTCAGTAGTGGGTGTTCATGGTAACGCTGGTCAGGCTAACTATGCCGCTTCAAAGGCTGGACTTATTGCTCTGGCTAAGAGTATCGCACAGGAAATGGGTCCAAAGGGTATCCGCGCCAACGCTATCGCTCCTGGATTCATCGAGACAGCTATGACTGCTGCTCTGCCTGAGGATATTCGTAAGGAGTGGTGCAATAAGATTCCTCTGCGTCGTGGTGGACAGGTTGAGGATATCGCCAACGTAGCTACCTTCCTGGCTTCTGATATGTCAAGCTATGTTAGCGGTCAGGTTATCCAGGTTGATGGTGGTATGAACATGTAATTGACGGTTATGGAAGTCGTATACGAAGACAACCATATTATCATCGTAAACAAACAGAGTGGGGAGATCGTACAGGGTGATAAAACTGGCGATCGCCCCCTTTCTGATTTGGTGAAAGACTATATCAAGGTGAAATATGCCAAGCCAGGAGCTGTTTTCCTGGGTGTGGTACATCGTCTCGATCGTCCTGTTTCAGGACTTGTGGTCTTTGCCAGAACCTCTAAGGCATTGCCCCGACTTAACAAGATGTTTGCCGAGGGCGAGGTACACAAGACCTATTGGGCCATTGTGAAGAATACACCCAAACAGTTGGAGGGCACACTCGAGCACTGGCTGGTGCGTAACGAGAAGCAGAATAAGAGTTATGCCTACGATCGTGAGCGCCCCAACGCTAAGAAGGCCATCCTGAAATATCGTACAATAGGTCGCTCGGACAACTATACCTTGTTGGAAGTGCAACTTATGACGGGTCGTCATCACCAGATCCGCTGTCAGTTGGCAGCCATGGGCTGTCCTATCAAGGGCGATTTGAAATATGGTGCGCCTCGTAGCAATCCCGATGGCAGCATCTCCCTGTTGTCGCACCGAGTGGAGTTCGTTCATCCTGTATCCAAAGAAACCATATCCGTTGAAGCCCCATTACCCGACGATCCGTTGTGGAAGGCTATAGCACCTAAGTAAAATCATGAAGAAAGTCCTGAAGTGGTTGGGCATAGCGGTCTTGACACCCATACTGATTTTAGTGATAATAGCCGCGCTGATTTACTTGCCACCCGTACAGAACTGGGCGGTGAAGAAGGTAGCTGCCATCGCGTCGGAGAAAACGGGCATGGACATCACGATACAGCACGTGAATCTGGAGTTCCCGCTCGATCTGGGTATCGAAGGTCTCCGTGCGTTGCATCCTAATGACTCGATAGCCAATCAGATGGACACCATCGCCGATGTCAAGAAGATGGTATGCGACGTGCGTCTGTTGCCGCTTCTAAAGAAACGGGTGGTTATCGATGAGCTGTCGTTGACACAGGCAAGCATCAATACCAATGGCTTTATTGGCGACTTGCGTGTGAAGGGTGAGTTGCAGGAACTATGGTTGTCGTCCAAGGGCATCGACCTCGATCAAGAGACTGTTGAGGTAAATGGTGCCCGACTATCAGAAGCCCGACTGGTTATCTCCTTGAGCGATACAGCGGCTGTTGACACCACCGAATCGACAATGAAATGGGTTATCAATGCCGATTCAGTGCGTATCCTGAAGTCAGACTTCATGGTTCATCTGCCTGGTGATACCCTGAACGCCCAAGCCTATATGGGTAGGGCGGTGGCCCGCAAGGTGTTGGCCGATTTGGGACAGAGCATCTATAAGGTTGGCAGTCTGGATTGGTTGGACGGCCGCCTGAACTATAATAACCGCTACGAGCCAGAGGTAAGCGGTCTGGACTATAACCATCTGGCATTATCGGACATCAATCTCCGACTGGAATCCATTGAATATATCGAACCGAATACCTCGCTGATTATAAAGGACCTGCAAGCCAAGGAGAAGAGTGGTCTGCAGATCAGCCACTTGTCGGCGAAGGTCACCATGGATGATAAGCGGGTGGCCATCCCACAGTTGAAGCTGAGAACACCTGATACGGAGATCGAAACCGAACTTGCCATGGACTTCAATGCCTTTGATGAGCAGCAGCCGGGCGGCATGAAGTTCCGTTTAAATGCCCAGATAGGTAAGCAGGACCTGATGCGTTTCATGGGTGATATGCCGCAGGCTTTCGTGCGCAGCTATCCCAACCATCCTGTCAGCATCAAAGGCTCTGTTAATGGTAATATGCAGCATATGACCTTTACCGGACTTGATGTCAATCTGCCTACAGCTTTCCGCATGACTGCCAATGGTACGGCTTCTAATGTGACGGATATCACAAAGATGAAGGCCGACATCAGTATGCATGCCAGAACTGAGAATATGAATTTTGCTTTGGCATTGGCCGATCCTGCTATGATGCGTAACTATCGGATACCTTACGGTATGACACTCGATGGCACGCTGAAGACCGAGGGTACGCGTTATGCTACCAACTTGGTAGCTACCGAAGGGGCAGGGACCATCAAGCTGAAGGGTAGCGCCAGCATTCCTGTCAATACCAATGGCGACTTGCTGACTGAACTGATGAGCTATGATGCTGACGTGAGCATCAACCGTCTTAATCTGCATCACTTCATGCCGCGCGATTCTATCTATACATTTACTGCCGATGTGAAGGCAAAAGGCAATGGTACCAATTTCCTGTCGAATAAGAGTAAACTGACTGCCGATGTCAAGGTACACCAGTTGCAGTATGGCAGTTGGAATCTGAAGAACCTCACAGCTGAGGCCACATTGGCCAATGGCCATGCATTGGCAAAGCTAGTAGGCTATAACGAATTGTTGCAAGGCACCATCGGTGTAGATGCGTTGCTGAACACCAGGAAACTGATGGCTACTATCAGCGCCGATCTTGATAAAGCCGACCTCTACCGTATGCGTTTGGTGGAAAATCCACTCTCGATAGGACTTTGTGGTTCGGTGGATGTGGTGTCGGACATGAAACTCACCCACCGTGTGACTGGCCTGATGGACGAAATCTATATCGCCGGCAAGAAAGAAACCTTGCGTCCTGGTTTCATCGGACTACATATCAACACGACCGTTGATACCGTGATTGGACGTATCCAGAGTGGCGACTTCATTGTGAAATTTGATGCCAGTGGCAACTACGAGCGGCTGCTGAAACATCTGACCATGTTGGGCGACTCGGTGATGACGCAGCTCGACAAGCGTATCATCGATCAACCTGCCATCAAGCGCCTGTTGCCCGATATGAAACTGCATATCGAAAGTAAACGCGACAATCCGATGGCGAGTCTGCTGAAGGCAATGGATATCCAGTTTAAGGAGATGATGGTTGATGTGAGCACTTCGCCCACAACGGGTATCAACGGCAAGAGCTATCTTTATTCATTAATATATGATAGTACGCGTATAGACACCATCCGACTGAATCTGACGCAGAAAGGCGAACGTCTGACGTATCAGGGACAGATACGGAATAACCGTCGTAATCCGCAGTTTGTATTCAACACCCTTATCGATGGCACCATCCATCAGCATGGTATCTTAGCGGGGGTGCGCTATTACGACCAGCACGATAAAATGGGTGTCCGTCTGGGGGTAACGGCAGAGATGGAGAGTGATGGCATTCGCTTTAAACTGCTGCCAGAGCAACCCACCATTGGCTATAAGGTGTTCAATCTGAATAAGGATAACTATCTGTTCATGGGGCGTAACAAGCGTCTGCAGGCAAAGGTTGATCTGATAGCCGACGATAAAACGGGTATCAAACTCTATACGGAGAATCAGGATTCTACCATGTTGCAGGATATCACCTTGAGTATCAATCGACTGGATCTGGGTGAACTGACATCTGTAATCCCGTATCTGCCGCGTATAACGGGTAAGCTGAATGGCGACTACCACATTCTGCAGGATCAGAACGAGAATATCTCTATAGCCAGTGATATGGGGGTGCAGCAGATGACTTACGAAGGATCGCCCATTGGTAACCTGAGCACTGAGCTGGTTTATCTGATGAAGGAAGACGATACTCACGCTGTTGAGGCCCGATTGATGCTCGACGATGTGGAGTTTGGTATGCTGAGCGGTATCTATAAGAACGAAGGTGAGGGCTTTATTGATGCTGATTTCAAGATGACACGACTGCCGCTGTCGTTGGTCAACGGTTTCGTACCTGATCAGTTAGTAGGCTTGGAAGGCTATGGCGAGGGCAATCTGACTATCCGTGGTACCACCAGTCATCCTGAGGTGAATGGTGAGATGTATGTCGACTCGGCTTATCTGGTCAGCATCCCTTACGGCATCCGTATGCGGTTTGATGATGATCCTGTACGTATTGTAGGTTCTAAACTGATGCTTGAGAATTTCGGACTTCATTCGAGCAATAACGACCTGCTGAACCTGATGGGTAGCATCGACTTCTCAGACATGGATCATATCATGATGGATATGCGTATGCGTGCTCGTAACTTCCTGCTGATTGATTCGAAACAGCGGCCTAATAGCGTGGCATGGGGTAAGGCCTACGTGAACTTCCTGACTCGTTTGCAGGGACCATTGGAGGAACTGAATATGCGTGGCCGACTGGATGTGTTAGGCTCAACGGATATGACCTATTTGTTGCTCGACTCGCCGTTGAGTACAGATACACGACTGGATGAGCTGGTGAAATTTACGGATTTCAGCGACTCAACAATAGCTGTTGTTACCCGTCCGGCTCCATCGGGATTGAATATCGACCTGACAATCAATGTATCACAGGGTGCTCATATCGTCTGCGACCTCAATGCCGACGAGAGTAACTATGTGGATCTGATGGGAGGTGGCGACTTGCGTATGTTGTATAACTCGGAGGGTATCAACCTGACAGGACGTTATACGCTGTCGAGTGGTGAGATGAAATATTCATTGCCCGTCATCCCACTGAGGACTTTCCACGTGAAGGAAGGCAGCTATGTGGAGTTTACGGGCGACCCGATGAACCCCAAGTTGAACATCACAGCCGTGGAGCGCACCAAGTCGAATGTGACTAACGAGGCGGGTGTGAGTCGAACTGTGCAGTTCGATTGCGGTGTGATCATCACCAAGACGCTGAACGATATGGGACTTGAATTCATTATCGATGCCCCTGAGGACCAGACGGTGAGCGGCGAATTGGCTACCATGTCGAAAGAGGAGAGGGGAAAGATGGCTGTGGCCATGCTCACTACAGGCATGTATCTGGCCGATGGTAATACTGGTGGCTTCTCGATGAACTCGGCTTTGAGTTCGTTCCTGCAGAGTGAGATTAATAGTATTGCGGGGTCGGCTTTGAAGACACTCGACCTGAGTGTTGGTATCGATAACTCGACCGATGCCTCGGGTATGATGCATACTGACTATTCATTCAAGTTCGCCAAACGATTCTTCAATAACCGTTTGAAGGTAGAGTTAGGTGGAAAGGTATCGTCAGGAAACAGCGATGCCATGAGTGGCGGACAGAACCAGTCGTTCTTCGATAATGTGACCATGGAATATCGATTGAATCAGGATGCTACTAAGAATCTGAAGCTGTTCTATAACCAGAATGTTTACGACTGGCTTGAAGGTTATACTGGCGAATATGGTCTCGGCTTTGTTTGGCGTAAGAAGATGAACAGTCTGCTTGATGTGTTGACCTTCTGGAAGAAAGACCAGCCAGTGATGATGCCACGACCCACCACGCCTCGTGACACCGTGCGGACAGATAGTGTACGACCCATAAACAGAGAACGTCATGCTAAGTAAAGTCAAGTATATTGCCATGGTGCTTTGTCTCGCTTCCTGTTCGATGACAAAGAATATCCCCGAAGACGATCAGCTCTTCACGGGGCTGACCAAGATGGCCTATGACGATGAGAGAGAATATGATGTTGAAGCCTACAACGACCATTTGGAAACTACCAAGGCCGAATTGGAGGCTGCACTTGCCACAGAACCGAATGGATCGCTGTTTGGTAGCAGTTATTTCACGGTTCCCTGGTCGTGGCATCTATGGGTATATAATAAGTTCTCGGGCAAGGATTCTGGTTTTGCCCGTTGGATGACCAAGACCTTTGGTAAGGCCCCCGTACTGATGAGTCAGGTGAACCCAACGCTTCGCAGTAGCGTGGCTAAATCGGTGTTGCGTAATAACGGTTTCTTCCGTGGTGATGTGACTTATGAACTGGTGCAGCAAAAAAATCCCAAGAAGTGTAAGATTGGCTATACCATCCATCTTGATTCACTCTTCACGCTCGACTCTGTGAGCTATGTCAACTTTCCTGCACCTATCCAGGCGCTGATCGATTCTACCAGCGACGAAAGTATGATTAAGAGCCAGTCGCCCTTTAGTATCAACCATCTTGATGCTGAGCGTTCACGTATCAGTAGTCTGTTGCGTAACAATGGCTATTATTTTTATAACTCCAGCTACGCTTCGTATCTGGCTGATACCTTTGCGGTTGATAACAAGGCACAACTGCGATTCCAACTGGCGCAAGGTGTCCCCGATGCCGCCCTGCATAAATGGTATATCGGTAAACTCGATGTAAACTTCCGTAAGACGGCTCGCGAACAGTTGAATGATTCTGTAAAACGTCGCTATCTGACGATACATTTCAATGGTAAGAAGTCGCCTATCATGCCGCGCGTAGTACTCAGGAATCTACGTCTGCGTCCGCGCCAGGAGTTCAGCTATGAGAAGTATATGGAGTCGGCCAGTAAGATTAACGCTACGGGTGTGTTCAGCAGTACCGACTTCCAGTTCACCCCTCGTACCGATTCTGATACCCTCGACCTCCGATTGAATTGCACTTTCGATAAACCCTACGACTTCTATATCGAAGGCAATGCCATTGGTCGTACCAGTGGGCGATATGGCCCTGAGTTGAAGGTTGGTCTGACGCGCAGAAATGCCTTCCGAGCCGGTGAGAAACTAGACCTGAACCTGCACGGCTCTTACGAATGGCAGAAGAGTGCCAATGCAGATATGAACAGTTATCAGTATGGTGCCGACATGTCGTTGGAGTTCCCCCGAATCATCGCTCCTTTCTATAATAGTGACCGCATCCGTCGCGATAAGAATGGACGCCCCATTCGTCGTCGTTTCTACTCATCGCCAACAACCTATGCCAAAGTGTCGGTTGACGTGATTCGTCGTCCGGAATACTACAAGATGCACATTGTTTCTGGTGAGTGGACCTATCGCTGGCAGTCATCGGCCAATAGTCGTCATGAGTTCTCGCCCCTCACGCTGAAGTATCAGTATATGAACAGCCATACGGATAAGTTCGACTCTGTTATTGTGGCTAATCCGTATCTGGCAGCTTCGATGGAAGACTGTTTTACGCCCAAGATGCGCTATACATATATGTACACCAGTCCGGCTACGAAGCGTCATCCCATCCGTTGGGAGTTTACCGTTGAGGAGTCGGGTAATCTGTTGTCGCTTTGGGATTATGTAGGTGGACATGCTTTCAACGAGAAAGGCAAGACGCTTTTTAAGACTCCTTATTCGCAGTTCCTGCGATTCGAGACTGATTTCACCAAGACGTGGACGCTCTCTTCTACGTCACGTTTGGTAGGTCATGTTAGTGGCGGTGTCCTCTATAACTATGGTAACAGTAGCGAGGCGCCATATAGTGAATATTTCTATGCAGGCGGTGCCAATACCATTAGAGCCTTTGGTGTGCGTGAGATCGGTCCCGGTGCGTTCGATGGTACAGGATTGGGTCGCCAGCTGGGTTATCTCGTTCAGAATGGCGAGGTTAAACTCGTGGGTAATCTGGAGTATCGCACCCAGCTGTTTGGCGATTTGAACGGGGCTATATTCCTCGATGCAGGTAATGTGTGGGATTTTAATGATGATTTCGTTACCGATGGAGGATTCCCAAAATCACTCAAGGCACTTGTCAAGCAGACAGCTCTGGGTACGGGTCTGGGAATCCGTTATGATATGGGCTTCCTCGTGATTCGACTCGATTGGGGATTGGCCATCCACTGCCCTTACGAGACTGGCAAGTCGGGCTATTTCAATGTGCCCAGCTTCAAAGGTGCGCATACGCTGCATTTTGCTGTCGGCTATCCGTTCTAATACGTATTTTTTTCGATACTTTTGTTTTAAAGTCCAAAATATTTTGTATCTTTGCACGCAAATTAATATAACTCGATAAAAAATAGCTTATGAAACCAACTTTATTTTTGCTTGCTGCTGGTATGGGAAGCCGTTACGGCGGTCTGAAGCAGCTTGACGGTCTGGGTCCTAATGGCGAGACCATCATGGATTACAGTATTTACGATGCCATCCAGGCTGGATTCGGCAAGATTGTATGGGTTATCCGTAAGGACTTCGAAGAGCAGTTCCGTACACAGATTCTCGCTAAGTACGAGGGAAAAGTAAAGTGTGAGCTTTGCTTCCAGGCGCTCGATGCACTGCCCGAGGGCTTCAGTGTTCCTGAGGGTCGTCAGAAGCCTTGGGGTACAAACCACGCTGTGCTCATGGGTAAGGATGTGATTAAGGAGCCATTCTGTGTCATCAATTGCGACGACTTCTATAATCGCGATGCATTCATGGTTATCGGAAAGTATTTGGCTAACCTCCCCGAGGGTGCTAAGAACCAGTATGCCATGGTAGGTTTCCGTGTTGGTAACACCTTGTCAGAGAATGGTACTGTGGCTCGTGGTATCTGCTCAAAGAACGATAAGGGTCATCTGACAACAGTTGTAGAGCGCACAGAGATTGTTCGTTGTGCTGCTGATGGTTCGAATGCAGGCGCTGCCAGCGAGCCAATCCGTTTCAAGGACGAGGATGGCAAGTGGGTAGAGGTTGCTGATAATACACCTGTATCGATGAATATGTGGGGTTTCACTCCTGATTACTTCGAGTATTCAGAGGCTTACTTCAAGGAGTTCCTCAGCGATCCTAAGAATATTGAGAACCTGAAGGCTGAGTTCTTTATTCCTCTGATGGTCAACAAACTGATCAACGATGGTACTGCTACTGTTGAGGTTCTCGATACCACCAGCAAGTGGTTCGGTGTAACCTATGCAGCTGATCGCGATGCTACTGTTGCTCGTATCAAGCAGCTCGTCGACGAGGGTGTATATCCTAACAAGTTGTTTTAAATGAACATCGACATATTAAGTCAAGATCAGCTGGCCCTGATGGACCAGCTGATTTCTGATGCAAATACCATACTTGTAGTTTGTCACAAGAGCCCAGATGGCGATGCTATCGGTTCGTCGCTGGCTTGGGCAGAGTTCCTGCGTATGCGTGGGAAAGATGTTACCGTGTTGGTGCCCGACCAGTATCCTGACTTCCTGAAGTGGTTGCCAAATACGGAAAAGATTGTGCGCTATGATAAGCACACGGAGAAGGGCGATATGCTGTTGAAAATTGCCGATTTGGTGTTCTGTCTCGACTTCAATACGCCCAGTCGTGTAGATGAGATGGAGCAGGCACTGGTGAACAGTCCTGCCAAGAAGGTGCTTATCGACCATCACCTGAGGCCCGATGTGGAAGCCGATCTGGTGGTATCGCTTCCAGAGGCGTCCAGCACCAGCGAACTGGTGTTCCGTATTGTCTGGCAGATGGGCGCTTTCACTCAGCTCGACAAGGCGTTCGCCGTACCAGTATATTGCGGTATGATGACTGATACAGGCGGTTTTATTTACAACAGCAACCGTCCTGAAATCTATTTTATCATCAGTGAGTTGCTCACTAAGCGTATCGATAAGGACCGTATCTATCGTAATGTTTATCACAACTATTCAGAGGACCGTATCCGTCTGATGGGTTATGTGATGTACGAGAAACTGGTATATCTACCAGATTATCATGCTGCGTTTTATTCGCTCACGCGCGATGAGCTGAAACGCTTTAATTTCATCAAGGGTGATGCCGAGGGACTGGTGAATATCCCCCAGCAGATAAAGGGACTGAAACTCTCAATCTCCCTGCGCGAGGATACTGATAAGCCTAACCTGGTGTGGGTGAGTCTGCGTTCGGTTGATGATTTCCCCTGTAATCTGATGGCAGAGGAGTTCTTTAATGGCGGTGGACACCTGAATGCATCGGGTGGACGATTGGAGACATCCATCGAAGAGGCTATTGAAATCACCAAAAAGGCGATTTATGCGTATCAAAACAAGTTAAAGTAGCCTAATATTGATGTTGTTTACGAAATAATTCGTATTTTTGCACCGTCAATCGATATAAAAATGAAGAAGATACTATTTATCATGATAGCTTTTGCCGCTGTTCTCAGCAGTTGTAACGACTACGAGACCTACGGCGATAAGAAGGAAAAAGAGCGTAATGCGATAGCAAAGTTTATTTCAGACTCTTCTATCGTAGTGATCAGCGAGGATCAGTTTAACCAGCAGGGTTATACAACTAATATTGTGCGCAATGAGTTTGTAAAGCTCGATAAGAGTGGTGTTTACATGCAGATTGTACGTGAGGGTTGTGGCACCAAGCTGCAGGATGGCGAGAACACCCGTTTGGTGTGCCGTTTCTCTGAGTTTGATATCCTCGAGGACACTATTACTATCTGCAACAATAAACCGAACTTGTCATTGAATGGCAGGTCGGTAGTCGCGTTGCCTGATATTATTCAGGTATCGCGTAGTAGTGGCTCTTTCACAGCTTCGTTCGAGAGTGGTGTCATGTATACTGTCTATGGCAGTTCATCAGTTCCTTCCGGTTGGCTGGTGCCCCTGACTTATGTGAAAGTGGGTCGTCCGCAGTCGTTAACCGATGAGTGTGCCAAGGTACGTCTGATTGTACCTCATTCTCAGGGTCATGCTACTGCATCGAGCAATGTCACACCTTGCTATTATGAGTTGACCTTTCAGCGAGAATCATAACGATTTATTTTCCTAATTAATATGACACTGATCAAATCTATTTCCGGTATCCGCGGTACTATCGGCGGTCATACTGGTGACACGCTCAATCCTTTAGACATTGTTAAGTTTACCACAGCCTACGCCCAGTTTATTGGGGGAAAAAAGATAGTCGTAGGCCGCGATGGTCGTATCTCTGGTCTCATGGTTCGCAACGTGGTTGTTGGAACCTTGATGGGCATGGGTTACGATGTAATTGATATTGGCTATGCCACGACTCCAACAACCGAGTTGGCAGTACGTATGGCAGGTGCCGATGGTGGTATCATCATCACCGCCTCACATAACCCCCGTCAGTGGAATGCCCTCAAGTTGTTGAACCGCGAGGGTGAGTTCCTGACAGCTGCCGATGGCGCAGAAGTACTGCGTATGGCAGAGGCTGAGGACTTTGATTATGCTGAGGTTGATCATCTGGGTACTTGTACCGTTGACGACTCGTATAATAAACGCCATATTGACTCTGTGCTTGCCTTGAAGCTGGTTGACCGTGAGGCTATCAGCAAACGTAAGTTCCGTGTATGTGCCGATACCATTAACTCGGTAGGCGGTATTATTCTGCCAGAGTTGTTCAAGGCTCTCGATGTGGATTTCGAGATTCTGAATGGTGAGTGTACTGGCGACTTCGCTCACAACCCAGAGCCATTGGAGAAAAACCTGCATGGCATCATGGATAAGATGAAGAAGGGTGGCTTCGATTTGGGTATCGTGGTTGATCCCGATGTTGACCGTTTGGCCTTTATCTGTGAAGATGGTACCATGTTTGGTGAGGAGTACACACTCGTGTCTGTAGCCGACTATGTTCTGAGCCACACTGTTGGAAATACCGTTTCAAACCTCAGCTCAACTCGTGCTTTGCGCGACGTGACTGAGAAACATGGTGGTAAGTACACCGCTGCAGCCGTTGGCGAAGTGAATGTGACTACCAAGATGAAGGAGGTAGGCGCTGTGATTGGTGGCGAGGGCAATGGTGGTGTCATCTATCCAGAGAGCCACTATGGTCGTGATGCTCTTGTTGGTATCGCTCTTTTCCTGTCGAGTCTGGCTCAGAAGGGCTGTAAGGTGAGTGAGCTTCGTGCAACCTTCCCTGACTATCAGATTGCCAAGAATCGTATCGATCTCACACCAGAGACCGATGTTGACGCTATCTTGGTCAAGGTCAAGGAGATGTTTGCCAAGGACAGTAGTGCTGTTGTTAACGATATCGACGGTGTAAAGATCGACTTCCCAGATCGTTGGGTACACCTGCGCAAGTCAAACACCGAGCCTATCATCCGTGTTTATAGTGAGGCTCAGAGCATGGATCAGGCCGACGACCTGGGTAAGCAGCTCATGCAAGTAGTTTACGACATGCAGTAATACCTTATATATAAAGGATATCATAAATCCTCTTGCAAACAGATGCAAGAGGATTTTTTTTGTGACAAAGTGGCATATTGTCAGTGTTTGGCACACTTTTGGCAGAACGCATGGCAGAAAATAAGTTTAAAATAAAAAATATAAGCATTATGAACATCAAACCATTAGCAGACCGCGTGTTGGTATTGCCAGCACCTGCAGAAGAGAAGATTGGCGGTATTATCATTCCTGACACTGCAAAGGAGAAGCCCCTTCATGGTACTATCAAGGCTGTAGGCCAGGGCACCAAGGATGAGACAATGATTCTGAAGGAGGGTGATGAGGTGCTTTACGGAAAGTATAGCGGCACTGAGCTCGAGTTCGAGGGAACCAAGTATCTGATGATGCGTCAGAGCGATGTACTTGCAGTCATCGAGAGATAATTGCAATGTAAAAATTGAATTGTTACATTTTTAAATTATTAAATTTTTAAATTTCTGAAAGTATTATGGCAAAAGATATTAAATTCAATATTGACGCCCGCGATGCGATGAAGCAGGGTGTTGATCAGTTGGCTAACGCAGTGAAGGTAACACTTGGTCCTAAGGGCCGCAACGTGGTTATCGAGAAGAAGTTCGGTGCACCTCAGATTACTAAGGATGGTGTATCTGTAGCAAAGGAGATTGAGCTCGAGGATAAGTTTGAAAATACTGGCGCTCAACTCGTTAAGAGCGTTGCTTCTAAGACTGGTGACGATGCTGGTGACGGTACAACCACTGCTACCATCCTGGCCCAGGCTATCGTTTCTGAGGGACTGAAGAACGTTACCGCCGGTGCTAATCCTATGGACCTGAAGCGTGGTATCGACAAGGCTGTTAAGGCTGTAACCGAGCACATCGCTAAGAGCGCTGAGCAGGTAGGCGACAACTATGATAAGATTGAGCAGGTAGCTACTGTATCTGCTAACAACGATAAGGAGATTGGTGAACTGCTGGCTGAGGCAATGCGCAAGGTTAGCAAGGACGGTGTCATCACCATCGAGGAGAGCAAGAGCCGCGATACCCACATCGGTGTGGTTGAGGGTATGCAGTTCGATCGTGGTTACCTCTCAGCTTATTTCATCACTGACAGCGAGAAGATGGAGTGCGTGATGGAGAACCCATACATTCTGATCTACGATAAGAAGATCTCTAACATCAAGGATTTCCTGCCCATCCTGCAGCCTGCTGCTGAGAGCGGACGCCCACTGATGGTTATCGCAGAGGATGTTGACTCTGAGGCTCTGACCACACTCGTTGTAAACCGTCTGCGTGGCGGCTTGAAGATCTGCGCTGTTAAGGCTCCTGGCTTTGGCGATCGTCGTAAGGCTATGCTCGAGGATATCGCTACACTGACTGGTGGCGTAGTTATCAGCGAGGAGAAGGGTCTGAAGCTTGAGCAGGCTACACTCGATATGCTGGGAACTTGCGATAAGGTAACTGTTTCTAAGGACAACACCACTATCGTGAATGGTGCTGGCGACAAGCAGCTCATTCAGGATCGTATCGCTCAGATTAAGAAGGAAATCGAGGTTACTACCTCTTCATATGATAAGGAGAAGCTGCAGGAGCGTCTGGCCAAGTTGGCTGGTGGCGTAGCAGTACTCTATGTAGGTGCTAACTCTGAGGTTGAGATGAAGGAGAAGAAGGATCGTGTTGACGATGCTCTCTGCGCTACCCGTGCTGCCATCGAGGAAGGTGTTGTAGCTGGTGGTGGTACGACCTACATCCGTGCTCAGGAGGCGCTGAAGAACCTGAAGGGCGACAACGCCGACGAGCAGACCGGTATCAACATCATCTGTCGTGCTATCGAGGAGCCTCTGCGTCAGATTGTTACCAACGCCGGTGGCGAGGGTGCAGTAGTTGTTCAGAAGGTTCGTGAGGGTAAGGGTGACTTCGGTTACAATGCCCGCCTCGACAAGTACGAGGATCTGCGTGAGGCAGGTGTTATCGATCCTGCTAAGGTGGCTCGTGTGGCTCTGGAGAATGCCGCTTCTATCGCTGGTATGTTCCTCACTACAGAGTGCATCATCTGCGACAAGCCTGAGAAGGAGCCCGCTATGCCAATGGGTGGTGCCCCAGGCATGGGTGGTATGATGTAATTTTGTAAAGCTAACATAACAAATTAGGGGATGGATTATATAATCTGTCCCCTTTTTTAGTTAATTTAAAATATTTGCTGTATTTTTATGCTCGAAACATTTGCGGGTTCAATGAAAACCCGCTAATTTTGCAAACGCAAATAATAATTTTTTTGATTTGTTTTAGTAGATTAGTTTTTAAGTAGTTTGTTTTTTTTGAACTGGCTGTCGTGATGACATCCAGTTTTTTTTTAGTTTTTCGCAGAAAATATTTGTTTTATGAGAAAAAGTTGTTATCTTTGCAATCTGTTACGTAACCAATAAACGACTATTATGAAGCAATTTCTGAAAATGACTCTAGCCACCGTTTGTGGTATTGTAGTCTTCAGTCTTGTGATGGGACTGTTTTTCGTTATCTCAATAGTAGGGATGGTGGCGAGTGATTCGGCATCAACCAAGGTGAGAGATAACTCTGTTTTTGTGCTCAAGCTGAACGGTGAAATCAATGAACGTGCCGAAGCAGAAACACCTTTCGACAATCTTTTGGGAGTAGATGGTTCTGGTTCTATGGGGCTCGACGATCTGATTGCCAGCATCCGAAAGGCAAAGAACGAGGAACACATCAAGGGTATCTATATTGAGGGTGGTTCTGCTGGTTTCGATAGCCCAGCCACAGCTCAGCAGTTGCGCGATGCCCTGCAGGACTTTAAGAAAAGTGGAAAGTGGATTGTGGCTTATGCCGACCAGTATGCGCAGGCTTCTTACTACGTGGCTACTGTAGCCGACAAGATTTACCTGAATGATGAGGGTGCTGTCGATTTGCGTGGTCTTGGTGGAAAGAATATGTATTTTAAGGGACTTTACGACAAACTGGGCGTCAAGTATATGGCTGCCAAAGTTGGTAAATATAAGAGTTTTGTAGAGAGCGACACACGTTCAGATATGAGTGAATACGATCGCGAACAGCGTGAAGCTTATCTGAATGGTATCTGGAACTACTGGCTGAAGGAGATGGCTGATGGTCGTAAGGTGAATGCTGCCGAGCTGAATAAGCTAGTGAACGACAGTTTGCTGGCATTTACACCTGCCGATGCACTGGTAAAGGCCAAGTTGATTGATAAAGTGATGTTCCCCGAGGAGATTAAAGCTGAAATCCAGAAGCGCCTGAAGCTCGACAAGGACGATGAGATTTCTCAGCTCACCTTGTCGGATATGATGAATGTGAAGTCGAAGAAGAAGGACAAGGGCGAAGAGATTGCTGTTTATTATGCATACGGTAGCATTGTTGATAGCGAGGCTCAGAATCTTCTGAGCGGTGGTGGTCATTGCATAGTCGGTAAGTCGACAGCAGAGGATCTCCGTAAGCTGGCTGACGATGATGATGTCAAGGCTGTTGTCTTCCGTGTTAACTCTGGTGGTGGTAGTGCTGTTGCCTCTGAGCAGATCCGTCATGCCATCAAGATGTTGAAGGCCAAGAAGCCTGTTGTAGTTTCTATGGGTGGCGCAGCTGCATCGGGTGGCTACTGGATTAGTTCTGCTGCTAACTATATCTATGCTGAGCCAACAACTATCACCGGTAGTATCGGTATCTTTGGCTTGATCCCAAACGTGAGCGGTCTGCTCACCGATAAGTTGGGGGTAACCCTTGATGGTGCGAAGACCCATCAGTTTGCCGGTTACGAGAATGAGCTGGTTATGGGTAAGGATACTGACGAGATTATGCGTCAGTTGCAGAACTATATCAATCGTGGTTATCAGAACTTCCTGACTATCGTGTCCGAGGGTCGTGGCATCAAGCCAGAGCAGGTTCATGAGATAGCTCAGGGGCGTGTATGGCTTGCCAGCGATGCCCTGAAGATCAAGTTGGTGGATAAGTTGGGTAGTCTCGACGATGCTGTGAAAAAGGCTGCCGAGCTGGCTAAGTTGAAGGAGTATCATACTGCCAGCTATCCTGGTCAGACCAGTTGGCTGGATCAGTTCCTGGCTAAGGAGAGTAAGGGCTCTTATCTGGATTCTGAGCTCCGCGAGCTGTTGGGCGATGCCTATCTGCCGCTGATGCAGATTCGCTATGATATCAAGAACAACAGTCGCGTTCAGGCTCGTATGCTTGACGATATCCGTGTGAAATAGTGAATAGAGAAAAGTTTTGGAAGGCGATTTTATAACAATCAATAAAAAGCTGTTAGGCTTAGCCTGGTTCTATGGCTTGGGCGTAGGTATCAGGAATCTGCTGTTCGAGATGGGCATCTTGAGGAGCCGTTCCTTTAGTACCCCAGTCATCTCTGTAGGCAATATCACTGTGGGTGGTACGGGTAAAACCCCGCATGTTGAGTATCTTATCCGTTTGCTAAAAGATAAGCTTAACGTAGCAGTGCTCAGTCGTGGCTATAAGCGCAAGAGTAGGGGATATATCCTCTCGGATGAGAACACCTCAATGCATATGATTGGCGATGAGCCCTACCAGATCAAGCAGAAGTTCCCCGATGTCACTGTGGCTGTGGATAGAAAGCGTACGCGTGGCATTAGCAGGCTCACTGCTGATGACAGTGGCTTGGATATCGATGTGGTACTGCTCGACGATGCCTTTCAGCATCGTTATGTCAAACCTGGCATTAATATCCTGCTGGTTGATTATCACCGTTTGGTTATCTATGACTGTCTGTTGCCGGCTGGTAGGTTGCGCGAGCCCGTCAGGGCTAAGGACAGGGCTGATATCGTGATTATCACCAAGTGCCCCAAGGATCTGAAGCCGATGGAGTTCCGTGTTATCACTAAGGCCATGAAACTCTATCCCTATCAGCAGTTGTACTTCTCTACCTTGGAGTATGATGCACCACAGCCTGTGTTCAGGAATGTGGCCATCCCTACTGGCTCTATTGGTCTGGATAGCCTTGTAGGACTGTCAGGTAAGAATATTCTGCTCCTCACGGGTATTGCTTCACCAGAGCAGTTGATGCATGACCTTCAGGAGTTCGATTCGCAGATCACGCCGCTCACCTTTGCTGATCATCACAACTTCAATCGTAAGGATATTGAGACTATCAATAATGCCTTTGCCTCACTGCCCGAACCACGTCTGGTGCTGACAACCGAGAAGGATGCCACGCGCCTGCAAGCTACTGAAGGGCTGAGCGATGACGTGAAGAAACATCTGTATATGCTGCCGCTGCGTATTGCCATTATGCAGGATCAGGAAGAAGAATTCAATCAAAAAATTATAGGATATGTATACAAAAATTCAAGAAACAGCATCCTGGCTAAAGGAAAGAATGACCACAAGTCCAACAACAGCGATAGTGTTGGGGACAGGCCTCGGACAATTAGCTTCAGAAATAACTGATATATACGAGTTTCCTTATCAGGAAATCCCCAACTTCCCCGTATCAACTGTTGAAGGCCATTCCGGTAAGTTGATATTCGGTAAGCTTGGCGGTGTTGATATCATGGCTATGCAGGGTCGTTTCCACTTCTACGAAGGCTACTCGATGAAGGATGTCACCTTCCCTGTTCGTGTTATGTACGAGTTGGGCATCAAAACCCTCTTCGTATCTAACGCTGCTGGTGGCATGAATCCTGAGTTCAAGATTGGCGACCTGATGATTATCACCGACCATATCAACTTCTTCCCCGAGCATCCGTTGCGTGGAAAGAACTTCCCCACCGGTCCCCGATTCCCGGATATGCACGAGCCATACGATCATAATCTGATAGCTGAGGCCGATGCAATCGCTGCCGAGAAGGGTATTAAGGTGCAGCACGGTGTATATGTTGGTGTTCAAGGTCCTACCTTTGAGACCCCTGCAGAGTATCGTATGTATCGCATCCTTGGTGGCGACGCCGTAGGCATGTCAACCGTGCCCGAGGTGATTGTGGCCCACCATTGTGGCATCAAGACCTTTGGAATCTCTGTGATTACCGACCTGGGAGGCTTCGATGTCCCCGTTGAGGTGAGTCACGAGGAAGTGCAGGAGGCTGCCAACATGGCGCAGCCGCTTATGACAGCTATCATGCGCGAGATGATTGCGCGTTCAGAGCGTATCGAAGCTCATAATAAAGAACAGTTTAACACAGATCACCCAACAGAAGGATGGAAATAGCAAAATTAGGAGAATTCGGTCTTATCGACCGTCTGACAAAGGATATTGAGATAAAGAACGACAGCACCAAGAAAGGTGTGGGCGACGATTGCGCCGTGTTGAGCTATCCCGACAAGGAGGTGCTCATCACCACCGATATGCTGATGGAGGGCGTACACTTCGACCTTACTTATATAGACTTGAAGCATCTGGGCTACAAGTCGGCTATGGTGAATATCAGCGATGTGTTCGCCATGAATGGTACACCACGCCAGATGACCGTTTCGCTGGCCATCAGCAAACGCTTCTCGGTCGAGGATATCGAGGAGTTCTATACCGGCCTGCGTTTGGCATGCGATAAGTGGGGCATCGACGTGATTGGCGGCGATACCACCTCTTCTTATACAGGTATGGCCATCAGCATCACCTGTATCGGTGAGGCCCGTAAAGAGGATGTCGTTTACCGTAACGGCGCCAAGGATACCGATCTTATCTGCGTGAGTGGCGACCTGGGTGCCGCCTATATGGGCTTGCAGCTGTTGGAGCGTGAGAAGAGTGTTTATTATCAGCAGGTAGAAGAAGCACGTAAGAAGAACGATAAGCGCGCTCTTGAAGAACTGGCTCACTTCCAGCCTGAGTTCAGTGGCAAGGAGTATCTGCTGCAGCGCCAGTTGCAGACCGAGGCCCGTGGCGATATTATCCAGAAGTTGCGCGAGGCTGGCATCCGTCCTACAGCCATGATGGACGTGAGCGACGGTCTCTCAAGCGAGCTGATGCATATCTGTAAGCAGAGTGGGGTGGGCTGCCGTATCTACGAGAAGAACATTCCAATCGACTATCAGACCGCTGTGATGGCCGAAGAAATGAACATGAACGTCACAACTTGCGCCCTGAATGGTGGCGAAGATTACGAATTATTGTTCACTGTTCCTATCGGCGATCATGAGAAAATCGAGCAGATCGACGGAATCAAGCTTATTGGCCATATCACCGATGCAAAGTTCGGTCAGGTACTCGTAACTCGTGATAATCAGGAGTTTACGTTGAAAGCACAGGGCTGGAACCCCCTTGCATAGGCATAGCGCACAAAAAATAATTTGTAAAAAAGTGCTAAAAAGTTTGGTGGGTTCAAAAAATAGTCGTACCTTTGCACCCGCAAAACAACGAAAGGATGTTTGCAAAACGAATTTGAAATGTTGGTGCCTTAGCTCAGTTGGTAGAGCATCGGACTGAAAATCCGTGTGTCCCCGGTTCGATTCCTGGAGGTACCACTCCTCCTTTCATTAGCCCGGTCTTGCAGTAATGCAGCCGGGTTTTTTCGTATATAAAGGTCAAAGTTCAAAATTCAAAGTTCAATGGGAATTGTTATTGGTATCGATGTTGGTATTTCAACGACCAAGATTGTTGGAATCAAGAATGGTAAGGTGTCGGCCCCTATCAGTATCACTGCTGCCGATCCAGTCACTTCTCTTTTTGGTGCTTTCGGCAAATATCTGCACGATAATGATATCGACTTGAAGGATGTCGAGCAGGTAATGCTTACTGGTGTAGGCTCCGCCTATATCGATCAGCCCATTTACGGCCTGCCTACAGCCAAGAGTCAGGAGTTCGTGGCCGATGGCCTTGGTGCCCGTTTTGAGTCGAAGCTCGACCACACTATTGTGGTGTCGATGGGTACAGGTACATCGTTTGTGAAGTGCGACGGCAACGAGATGCGCCATATTGGTGGTATCGGTGTTGGTGGAGGTACGCTGGCTGGTCTGGCCCGTCTCATGCTTAATACCAGCGATATCAAACAGGTGGCTACGCTGGCCAAGCATGGCAATATCCGTAATATCGACCTGACCATTGGCGATATCAGCGCCGTTCCAGTGCCTGGTCTCACCATGGATACCACCGCCAGTAACTTTGCCAATGCCCAGAGCGATGCCTCTAAGGAGGATATTGCTGCCGGACTCATCCACATGGTGCTACAGTCTATCGGTTCTGCCGCATGGCTTGCCTCATTAGGCAGCGATATACGCGATTTCGTGCTCATTGGCAACCTCTCCCTGCTTCCGCAGTGCAAAGAGGTGTTCCCTGCCTTGGAAACGCTCTATAACATCCGTTTCCACATCCCCAAGTATTCGCAGTACTGCACTGCTATCGGTGCCGCCCTCGATTACACCACCAAACGCTAATAGATATATGGAACAGAAAAGAGTAACCCCTGAGCGTATTACAGAACTCGCCGAGAACGAAGTGTTTGTATTTGGTAGCAATCTGGCTGGTGCCCATGGCGGTGGCGCGGCCCTATTGGCCTATCGTAAGTTTGGTGCCATCTGGGGCCAGGGCGTAGGTCTGCAAGGTCAGAGCTATGGCATCCCCACCATGCATGGTGGGGTTGATGTTATCAAACCCTATGTCGATGAGTTCATCGAGTTTGCTAAGACCCGTCCCGACCTCACCTTCTTAGTTACCCGTGTCGGTTGCGGCATAGCCGGCTTCACCAACGAAGAGATCTCCCCCCTCTTCGCCAAGGCCCACGATGTAGAGAACATCGTCCTCCCCGCAGGGTGGTAATACGGTGTTTTGTGAAATCAGGAAAAGTCAAGCCAAAAATAGGTACCCTCCGCATGAGCTAGCTCGATTCATGAATCGAGCTAGCTCAATCGATGATTTGAGTTAACTCACGGTTTTTTGGGGTAAGACACCCGTAAGCCTTGCGAAACAATATTTTTGTGTCAAATTGACTAATGATTAGAAAAAAGTTGTATCTTTGCAAACGTATGTAGTATAATAGATTATTACGTTATGGCAGCCAAATCACGCAAAACAGAATGGGAGAGTGCTCTTAGTATAAAGAGTAGATATGAACTCCAATATGTCGTTGACCATCCAGAAGGCTACACACCAGAGTTCCTGAAGATGGCAAAAGAAAAGTTGGCAGAATTCGCTGATATGCCTGATAACGAGGCAATGAAAGTTGTGCTTAAAAGGTGCCTCCAAGAAATGGGCTGCCCTTGTGAAGAAAATGAGGATGGTGATCTTGAGATATGGTTCCAAGGCACTCAATTCCTGCTTATCCTGTCACCAGATAATCATTATATTGAGATAATGGACTATTGTTGGATTAAAGCAGATCTTGATGATACAGAAGAAGTGGATAGATTAAAGCAAGCTATAAATAAGGCCAATACAGATGGTGATATAACTACAGTCTATTTCATTGATGAGAAATATAATGCTATGGGGGCATATTGCACAACCAATATCCTCTATCGCCCAATGATACTTGACATAAAAAAGTATCTTGAAATCAGACTCAGCAACTTCTTCCTGGCTCATGATATTATTCATGCGGAGATGGTTCTCTTAAAAGAGAGAGCCTCACAACAAAAACAGGCGCTGATAGATATGCTCCCAGATAAATTACCAGTTTGCTGATTTGGTTCGTTTGTTCGAACAAGCCTTCTTGGCTTAGCCAAGCGATCATAGGTCAAACGGTGAAATCCATTTTTTTTATCTAAATCCTTTTCTATTTCAGAAAAAGTTGTATCTTTGCAAACGAATAAAGTGATATTAATATGTTAGAGCTTCAAGATTGTATCAACAAGTTAGCAGATTTCAAGAGCGCATTCGCACAGAAATTTGGCATAACAAAACTCGGCATTTTTGGTTCTGTAGCCAGGAAAGAGAATACCGAGAATAGCGATATTGACATCGTGGTCGAAGTGCAGAAGCCGTCATTGCAGTTGATGTATGAGCTTAAAGAAGCCTTGAAGCAACTATTCAATTGCGAGGTAGATCTGGTAAGATTCCGCGATTCGCTACGTCCTCTCTTTAAGTCTAACATTGAAAGAGATGCTATCTATGTCTGATAATCAACTAACCATCCACGACAGACTCGAAGATGTTTTGGAATCCATCAACCTTATACAAGAATGGAGTGATGGAAGAAATACTGTAAATGATTTTATGTCGTCATCTACAGGAGTTATGGCATTTAATGCCTGTGTTATGAGGCTCCAAGTAATAGGCGAGCACATTGGCAAACTCATAAAGAATGATTCAAAGCCATTAGACGGTTATCCCAATATTCCTTGGAATGCAATTTATGGATTGCGAAATATTATATCTCATGAATACGCTAACATCGACGAAGATATAATCGTATCCGTTATCAATGACGATCTACAACCATTGAAGGATGCTATAGAGCAATTGATGCAAAAGTATTAATCATTAATGTATCTCCCATAACCTCGTCATTACTCCCCAATCAATGGGTAATGGCGTTTTTTATTTTGCTTTATCCACAAGCCTTGTGAAACACACATTTTTGTAAAAAAACTCATAAAAGTTTGTTAAGTTCAGAAAAACTCCTTATCTTTGCACAGACTCAGTTAGCTCGTAAGGGGCCGCGGGTCATTAACTTATTGGTAAAAGGACGTTTACGAAACGTTATCTTCGAGGTTCCAAATCTCGCAAATTTGAACTCTCTTCGAAGGAAACGCAACTGAAACGTCCACGTTGGGTGTATTGTATCCTATTACAGTATATCATGGCGTGGGCTAACTCGAGTTGCTTGTCCTAAGAGAGAGGCAATGCGAGAGCCTGGGACCTGGGATAAGCGGACTAGTAGTGACTCCCACGTCTTTCGTTTATAACCTAAAGCAGGAAAATGGCCATACTAGGGAGGTCGGTTGGTTATAGAATATTCTATGGCAAAACGAAAATACATAGTATTATGGCTTATCGTGTTTTTCTCTGTACATCTTAATGCACAAGAGATAAAAGTTGACGAATTTCATCTATCTTCAGAACTAACAGCGCAGAGTCGCAAAACAGAAAAAAGAGACGATGATGGCAATAGGTATGCACTCATTCGAGTTCTTACAACAGATAAAGGTTTTCATTTTGATGTAGGCTCCATAGGTTCTGAACCACCAGATGAAGACCATGTGGCAGAAATATGGGTTTATGTTGGTCAAGGTGCTAGACATATAAGCATTTCTCATAAAAAGTATGGAACTCTTGAACGTTATGATTTTCGAGAGCCTTTGCGAGGAGGGCGTACATACATTATGAAACTAAAATATGACAAAGGCGTTGTGAATACCTTTGACAATTCTAAACATCAAAAAATTAAGCTTAAAGTAATTCCTGCAAACTCAACATTTAGGTTAAATGGAGTAAAAATCATTTTAAATGAAAATGGTGAGCCTGAGGAAGAACTTGAACTGCCATATGTAACTAATCAGTTTTCTGTTGAAGCAGAAGGCTATTATAAGAAAGACAGCATAGTATCTATAGACGATAACAAAGACTTTAAGGAGCTTACGATTGAACTTGTACCTATAACAGGTTTTTTACGAGTGGATGCAAATCCATCTACTGCAGAAGTTTTCATAGATGCAGAGTTCATGGGAAATGCAAATAAAATCGAGCCCTTCGAGTTACGAATTGGAAAGCACTCTGTGAGAATAATCGCAGATGGACATAAAGATGAGACAAGAACCATTAACGTTTCTGAGAAAGCCACGGAATTTCTTTCTGTACATCTTTCTAAAAAAGCAATATATCAAATAACCAGTAATCCTACAGACGCCCATGTCACTATCGACAAAGATTACGTAGGAGCAACCCCATGCAGCAAAGAACTTGTTACTGGATTACATACAATAAAAGCGACTAAGCCTGGCTACAAAGATTTCAATAGAAGTATACAATTGAATAGCTCCACCCCTACTATCTATATTCCGTTAAAGAAGATATACAACTACAAAAATGAGTTCTACATCGAAGGGAATGTTAAGGCTGGAGCATTTGTCGCATATGGTGCGTCTATCGGATGCTATATCCAAAATTTAAATGCAGAAATTTCATATCTTTTAGGAACAGATAAAAGTGAAAATATATATTGGAGCAATAACAACAGCCAGCCTGCATCGTGTAATTACTCACCTTCAATGAATATATCTACAAAAATCGGTTGGGGAATACCTGTTTCCACAAGGTTTCGTATAACTCCACAGGTTGGTATTAGTATTTTGAAGTTAACTGAGAAAATCGAAGAATCGACGAATAATGTATCTGCTGATGGTGCAAATGTAACAAATGGGGTTGCTTCCTTAAGAATCTCAGCTGCCCTATTTAACCATTTTGCGATTAGTTTCACTCCTGAGTATCTGTTTTTGTTGAACAAATCTAAAGGATATACCGCTCTATCTGACATATCTTCAAAAATACAGAAATGGGGAGAAGGTTTTAATGTTAAACTCGGAATAACAGCATTCTTTTGAAATATGAAACGACTACACCTTATTATAATAGCGACACTACTGCTTATAGGCTGTTCAGAGAAATATGACGAAAGTTTAGGATGGACTCCTACACTTACGCCAAGGTATTTAGCCGTTTCGCCAACGACTCTGACCTATACATCCTCATCAGAATCAAAAACACTAGAAGTAAAAAGTATGCAAACATCATGGAGATTTGAAAACGCCATTGATTGGGTATCAATATCTCCAACATCAGGCAGCACATCTGCATCAGTTTCTGTAAATGTTTCTGAAAATAAATCAGGAGACGATGCACGAGTTGGTGTATTCTATTTCAAATCCAATATGAACGATTGGAATTATGAGGCACCAGTATCAATAACACAATCTGGCACTCAACCAGTTATCACTCTATCAAAAAACGAGGTAGATTTTACAGGCGCTTCTAATTCTGAAACTATTAATGTTTCCGCGAATTGTAGCTGGACTGTAACTTCAGAATCTGATTGGTTATCTGTAACTTATACAGACAACAGTATCACTTTGAAAGCGACAAGTAATGAAACAAATGACTATAGAAGCACTACTATAAATGTAAGTCATACAGGAACACGCAACACCTCTGAGAGTATTATTGTACGTCAGGCACCTGCATCTATTACAGCATCTACAGAAACATTAGATTTTACAAATAGTGCTAGTAAAGTTGATATAACCATTAACTCTGAAGCCAATTGGACAGCCACAACTTCTAGTAGTTGAATAGAGATTAGCCCCGAAGCAGGAACAGCTGGCTCATCTGTCATGACTATAAGCATTGCAGAAAATACATCGACCAATAATAGAACTGGATATGTTATACTAAATATAGGAAACAAAGAACGTATACAGATACCTATCAGACAAGACGGCATCTTCATAGAAGTAGACAAGACTTCACTTATTTTTAAGGCTGCTGGCGAAGCACTTTCTATAAGTGTAACCAGCAATACTGATTGGGAATTAAAAAACTGTCCTTCGTGGATACATTTATCACAATCTAGCGGTAAGGGGAATGTTGATGTAACAATTACTGCCGACGATAATCCAAGTACAAACCAGCGTTCTGACGAAATTAGTATTACGCAGGATGGAATGGACATTGGAGCAACTCTTACAATAACTCAACAAGGAAAGACATTGGATGTTTCTCCACAATCGTTATCTTTTGGCGATACCTCATCATCAAGTTCTATAAACATTTCAGCAGATGATTCGTGGGAGATTAAAAATGACAATAATTGGATTAGCATTACTCCATCATCAGGAAAAGGCAATGCTACTATAACTGTATCAGTAACAGATAACGAATTAGAAGAGTCACGTCAGGGAACAATTTCTGTCAGCATGCTCGACAAAACGATTTCTGTATCAATTTCTCAGACCGCCAAAGTATTTTCTGTTGATATTGACAAATCTGACCTAACCTTCCCTGCTTCGGGTGGAGATGTATCATTTAACATCACGAGCAATACCAATTGGACGCTTTCAGATTATCCTTCGTGGCTAACTCTATCCAAGACTAGCGGAAAAGGCAATCAAGAAATCAAAGCCACAGCCACAGATAATCCCAATGTAACAGAGAGAACAGGATCTATTACTTTGGGAATAGATGGAAAAGATGAAAGCAAAACTATTAATGTCACTCAACAAGGGAAAACGTTCGATATAACGCCTACCACCTTGACTTTTACTAGTGTCAAGGGCACCCAGACCGTAACAATAACAACAGATGGCGCATGGAGTGCTTCAACCGAAGAAACGTGGATAACTCTATCACCAACAGAGGCAACAGGCAATTCGACTTTAAAGATTAGTGTTTCCGAAAACATGTCTGTAAATGAGCGTTCTGGCACTGTTTTCGTTAAGATGGGCGACAAAACATCGACCATTTCAGTTACCCAAAGCGGTAAGTCATTTGGAATAACTCCAACATCTTTATCTTTCACAGACAAGTCAAGTAGCCAAACCGTAGCAATTGAAACAGACGGAACGTGGAAAGCAACTACAACAGATGCGTGGATTTCTCTTGCGCCATCCTCAGGCTCCGGCACTTCAGAACTGACAGTTACAGTATCCGAGAACACCACAGAAGACAAGCGTAACGGAACAGTTACTATCACAATGGGAGATAAAAGTTTGTCTGTTTCTGTTAGCCAAGAAGGTAAATATCTTACTATTAACAATCCACTGCTTACATGCACAAGTAAAGGAGGTAGTATCGATATAACAATTTCCACCAATGACACGTGGACAGCTACCGTATCAGAAGGAGCTTCTTGGATTAAACTTTCTAAAAACAGGGGGAATGGTACAGCTGACATAGAAGCAATAATTAGTGACAACGCTTCAGTAAACGAGCGCTCTGGTTCTATTGTTATTGAGGCAAACCATGGTCAAAGTGTTAAGATTTCAATAACACAAGATGCCCGCTATCTTACTGTTGACACACGTGAAGTTCTATTCTACGCAAAAGGCGGAACATCCGAAACAATAACGGTTTCCACAGATGGAACTTTTAAAATCGACTGCACAGATTCTTGGCTCACAATTAATCAAACAGACAACACGTTCACCGTAACAGCAACAGAGAACGAAGGTAGCGACGCCCGTGTAGGAAAGATTAATATATCACTTACAGACCTTGTGGAGGGCACCTATTCTCTTACATTGACTGTAACCCAGCTTAACAATGGTGGATCGTTCCTGCTCAACAGTTATGACGAAGACACCAACTACGATAAAAACAATAAAGACACAACAACAAGCCTGACAATTTCAGGATTTGGCACTGATAAAAGCTATGATTCGACAACGACTAGTGGAACAACTCTCACCATTTCAGATTATAAGAGTGATAGCAATTGGGATTCAAGTATTAGCTCAAAGGTGACTATCAATGTTACGGGGTACAAGACAGACAATAATCTTGACTCATCAACAAATACCTCTGGTTCAATAACTAAGAATGGTTATGGCAGCGATTCAAATTGGAAATAATAACAAAAAACGGTATAATATGAGACACAATTATTATCTAACAAGAAGTCTCCTGATAGCATGTTTTTGCTGTTTCTTTGGAGCATGTTCTAACGATGACATCATCGGGTCTAGACAAGAACAACCTACAGAAGCATCAACGAAACACACCGTAAAGATGAACTTCGTTGGTAGTGTAGTTGGTTTTGACCAACAGTCAGCATCAAGCAAGCCTCAAACAAGAGGCACAAGCACTTCATGGTCTGATGGCGACAAGATTTACATCACATTCTATAACGGAAGCGTAATTGTACCAGGCGAAGCTACATATAGCACTTCCGCAGGATGGACAGTTAGTTACGACGGAAATCTCGCAACAGGTTCCAATCTTAAATGTGAAGCAAGATTCTTTGTAAATGCTACATTTTCAAGCGCATCACTTGTGTCTCTGAACTCAAATTCAGAGATATATGAAGATAAAAGTGGTACATATACCTATAATAACGGATCGCTGACCGTTCAAGCATCTCTATCTCCAAAGACGGGACGAATTCGCTTTACAGGAACAGCAGATACTAAGATTTACACAACAGGAATATCAGTGTATACAACCTTCTCTCCTGCCATCAATACATTCTCCACTTCAAATGCTATGATAACATCTACGGTGGCATCAAATGGAAGTACGCCATACATCTATGGAGAATTTTCTGATGCTGATAGAAATCTCGGATTAGTTGGTTCCGATTATGCATTTACCCGTACTTGTACAGAAGAAATGTTGAAGATAGGCGAAAGTGGTTATATGGCCATACCGTCTGATGCATCTCATAATAATTGGCGAAGTGGACTATATGTAAAAGCTAGCGGTGTAGAGTTTAAGATGATTCCTGTTGCCGGTTACACGGAAGGGTTCTTTTTAATAGGTGAGACAGAAGTAACAGAAGCCTTGTATAATAGCGTAAATGGAACAACATCTTCATCAGCTTTACCCAAAACAAATATTACTAGAAACGAGGCAAAGAGCGCGATTGAAAAGATAAATAATGAAACTAAGCTAAACTTTGCATTGCCAAGTGCTGAACAATGGTTATATGCAGCTAAAGGTGGTAAAAATTCTCAAAACTACACCTATTGTGGAAGTAACACGCCAGGCGATGTCGCTTGGTATGCTGCAAATGCAAGTTCTAAACAAAAAGTAAAAACAAAAGCACCCAATGAACTCGGCATATATGATATGAGTGGTAATGTCGCAGAAATGACAAGTGGTAATTCTGCGTATGGCGGAGATTACACATCGTCATCTACATACATAACCAATACTTCAAATTATTCTTTTTACAGTAGTAGTAGTTATAGTGTTGGTTTTCGCATGATTCTCGTTTGTCCATAATTTATATTTGAAAATGACAAGAACAATAGTTGTACTATACATACTTATTCGGTTTCTTATTCCTGTATATTCTCAAAGCTGGGATGAGGTTCAAAAGAACTCGAAAGTATATCTTTCAGGCGACGGATGGGGAACAACTGTGGAAGAAGCTGATCAACAGGCATTAGCCGCTTTGATTAGCCAGATTTCTGTTGCAGTTAGTAGTAACGTTACTATAACAGATGAAGAAAAAAATCTCAATGGTAAAATTGATGGCGTGACATACTATAAGTCCAAGCTTCAAACGTACACAAACGCTACTTTAACAAATACTGAACGTATTGTTATATCAAGCGACGAGGAAAATTTCCATATTGGCCGATTTATAAGACGTGCGGAAATAAACAGAATATTTGAAGCAAGAGAAAGAACAGTCAAAGAGCACATACGTCTAGGATTAATGGCAGAGAAGGCGAATAAAATAGACGATGCTTTGCGCAATTATTACTGGGCATTTAATCTGCTAAAAACACTTCAAAGGCCAGCTGAAATCATGTATACGGACAAAGATTCTAATAAGGAAATCCATCCACTAACATGGTTACCTGAAGAAATGAATAGTATACTGGGCAGCCTAGATGTAAAAGTGGTTTCAAAAGATAGCTCAAATGTTGACCTCATGTTTACCTACAAAGGAGATCCAGTTGGTTCGCTTGATTATACATATTTTGATGGTAGAAACTGGAGTAACATTTCCAGTGTTAAGAATGGGCGTGGCACTATGGAGTTCTCAAAAGGTATGATTCCCCAAAACATCCAAATAAAGTATGAGTATGCGTATAAAGGACAAGCGCATATTAATCAAGAAATAAAAAGCGTGCTTGATGTCGTCAAGAACCAACCTTTAAGAAAAGCCAGAGTGACTTTAAACGTTTTTGGACAACAAGATAGAACTGCATTACAAAAGTCTAAAAAATCATCAGAAAGCATTTCTCCTGTAAGTAATGAAAAAGGCTATCGTACTACTCTAGAAAGAGTAGTTAATGCCATCAAGAATCGATCATATAAAAACGTTTCTGATTGTTTCTCTGAGGAGGGTATGGAAATGTTTCAGAGCCTTATAATGTATGGTAATGCACGAGTGATTAACACAAATGATTGCTTATTCTATCAATTTGGTGAAGACGTAATAGCTCGCAGTGTCCAAATGTCATTCTCTTTTAAAAATGGTATTCGCAGAAACTTTGTTGAAGATGTAGTATTCACTTTTAATAAAGACGGAAAGATAGACTGTATTGCCTTTGGACTTGACGAAAAAGCCAAAAACGACATCTTGAATAAAGGGAAATGGACACCAGAAGCTCGTCAAACACTAATAGGTTTTCTTGAGACATATAAGACAGCATACGCCTTAAAGCGAATTGATTATCTGAGAACCATTTTTGATGATGACGCGGTTATTATTGTAGGTCATGTAGCCAATAAGATGGTTTCTGTATCTGGCGACAACGGGAAAACTATGCGAAACCAGAAATACATAACGACAAACAGATATACAAAAGATCAATACTTGAAAAATTTGGAGCGTTGCTTTAGAAGCAATGAGTTTATAAACATCCGTTTTGCAAACAATGATGTTCGCAAAGCCAAGGGCGAAGAAGAATATGGAATCCAAATAAAACAGGATTACTATTCTGCAACCTATGGTGATGAAGGATATCTCTATATTCAAGTGGATTTAGAGGATAGAAAACAACCAATAATAAAAGTTAGAACATGGCAACCAGAGCCTGATCCAGAATTTGGATTGTTTGATATGGGATTCTGGTAAACAAAATAATGACTAGTATAATGTTTCACTAAAAAATTATTATTATGAAAAAAGTATTATTTACATTGTTAATGATGGCATTCTTATGCCCATCTACAGTTGATGCTCAAAGCAAGGAATTACAAAAGGCCCGAAAGAAAGAGTACAAAACCAAAATGAAGGAGTACAAAAAAGAAGGCTGGAAGATTTATGGTAGTTCACGCAGTTTGGATGTAGCATTGCTTACTCACTATGACAAACTTAATCAAAGTGATTCTAATTACGAGATTGTTGGAATTGCAGGAGCTTTTAAGTCTAAGAATGTGGGAGTACAAATGGCGACGAACAATGCATGTAACCTTTATGCAACTCAAGCAGGTTCACACGTAAAGGGAAGAGTTGTTAGCGATATGGCTGCAAATGCTAACGATATAAGCGTTGAGTTTGACAAATTCTACGCAGCATACGAGAGATTGGTTGAAAAAGAAATTAGAGGCGAACTTAGAGAAAGTTTCAGTGTCATTCATGAGAAAGGAGATGGCACATATGAGATGCAGGTTTACTTCATTGTAAGTGAAGACGCTGCTTCTAAGGCAAGAATTCGTGCTTTAGAGAATATGGCTAAAGAGTCGGAAGCAGCGCAAAAATATGCAGAGAAAGTTTCTCAATTCGTAAAAGAGGGATTTGATCCTTCTAATAAATAATTAATTATATTTACTTCCTCAGTCGTTTACAAAAACGGCTGAGGACTATTTGTCTATCAGATGAAGAAAGGTGCAATTGTATTGTTAGCTTGTTTGTCTTCCCTTTGTTTGAAGGCCCAGGACAAGAACGAAGACTTTCAGAACTATCGGAAAGGAATACTTGAAGGTTTTCAGGGATTTCGTAAAAACATATTAGATGATTACGCCAAATTCTTAGATGGTATTTGGAAAGATTATGAAGTGTTTGCTGGGAAGAAAGCTAACCCTAAGCCAAAACCAGAGGAGCAACCAATAAAAAAGGAAGATGAGCCAGTACCTAATCCAACAACGATAGAGCCAGAAATCGTAGAACCCGCAGAACCCGTTGTGGAAGAGCAAACACCAAAACCTAAGCCTATTGTAACTCCTTCAAAGAAACAGACCACTTTTAACTGGTGTGGCATGGTATTTGAACTTCCTGAAGCTAAAATCAAAGAGAACTTAAATGGAATAGAAAAAGAACATATTGTAGAGTATTTTAATATTCTGCAAAACTCCAAAATAAACAATGAGGTTATTCCACAATTGGAAACAATAACCCAAAATGCCAATCTTAATGATTGGTGTAAATATCTTTTGATTGAGAGTTATGTCAACACAATAAAAGCTGATGCAAATACAAATACACGAAATTTTATATGCTGGTATATGATGGTAAGCTCTGGATTCGACGTGCGTCTTTCACTAAATGGAGAGAAGCTATTTTACCTGATTCCATTTCAACAGCAGATATATGGTAAAAGCTACTTATTAATAAACAATACGCCTTATTATATATTTGGTGAAGGAACTGCGGAGAATGGTCGAGGATTCTATACACCAACCATTCCAGATGCAACAGGCAAATATGTAAACGCAGTGTTGACTCGACCAATGAATATCCAGTATAAAGCAAAGAGGTTTACCCACTCTTTCTCTGGCAATACCTTATCTGTAGAGGTAAATGAAAATATTATAAATGTCATGTCCAAGTTTCCTCAAATGCCAATCCCTTCTTATGCAATATCTGAAGGAGACAACAAAGCAAGAAAACAATTGCTAAGCCAAATGAAGCAATTCATTAATGGCAAGACAGAAACTGAAGCAGCAAACTTCATCTTAAAGTTCATCCAATCATTCAAATACGCAACAGATGATGAACAGTTCGGATATGAAAAGCCTTTCTTTATCGAGGAAAGTCTATTCTATCCCAAGTGTGATTGTGAAGACAGGTCAATCCTATATCACTACCTAATAACCCAACTGCTAGGAAGAGATGTGCATTTAATCCATTACCCCAATCACGAGTGCACTGCTGTTAATTTCTCAAGAAATCTAAATGCTGACGGCTATACATATAATGGCAAACAATACATAATTTGTGACCCAACATATATTGGCGCGTCCATAGGAATGTGCATGCCCGAATTTAGAAAAACGAAGCCAGAAGTTGAAATAGTAAAATAACTGAATATAAGCAAAAAAAAAGCGTATACGTATCTACATGATCAGGACAAAAAAGACAAGATACGTAATAATAGTGATCACTACTTTATTCACCCTTATCGTTATTAAAGCGGTTTGGGTGGTGTGTGCTACTAGTGGGCATGGCGATTGGAATAGTGAAAGGAAAGATATTATCCGCAGGGCGAACTATCTGACGGAGAGGGTTGCAACATCGCCACAACAACTATTGGATGAGATGCCGAGTGCTATCGGGGAACAGTTTCGGGGGGAGTGGGCCTTATATACATGCTCGATGACATCTGCTGCGTTGGCTAATATTGCTTTGCTGTATCCTCAGAATAAAGAGGTGTCGCTGAAGTTCATAGACAAGATTATTGATATCGCCTTGTCGGAAGATATTCGAGAATACGATGCATTGCGCTGGAGCGAGGATCCGATGGATGGAATCTATGGCGACCTGAGTCACATATCTTATTATAGTCATTTGGCATGGATGATTAGTAGGTATAAGGAAATTGGGGGAGACAATAAGTATGATATGGAGTACCACACTCTATGCAAAGCGATGAACCGCAGAATTCGTGAGAGCAAGTATCTGAATCTGCCTACGTATCCGGGAGAGTGCATCTATGTGCCAGATATGCTTGTAGCGATAGTGGCGCTGAACTATTATGCAAAGCAGAATGGCGGGAAATATTCTGAGACAGTGAAACTTTGGGTGGATAAGGCTAAACATGAATGGATTGACCAAGAGACTGGTATGTTGGCTTCGTTTCTTGAAGTTGATCATGATAGCTTGAAGATTGCGCCTCCGATAAAGGGGTCGTATTCTGCACTTAACTGCTACTATTTGTCGCTGATGGACAGGGAGTTTGCACAGGAGCAATATAAACTGCTGAAGAAACACTTCAAAAAGACATTCCCCGTTACTGGAATCAAGGAATATCACGACCATAGTTGCTGGTTTGGTGTGGATATTGATGCAGGACCTGTCATCATGAATCTGAGTCCATCGGGTACTGGCTTTGCCATAGGATGTGCCACAAGTCTGGGTGATATGGAATTCCGCAACCAACTACTGAAGACAGCAGAAATAGGTGGTAGTACCGTAAGTTGGCTTGGCCAGAACCACTACCTAATCGCTAACATTGCCTTAGTTGGCGAAGCCATAATATTGGCAATGAGAACTACTCAACAGAAATAATTAATCTTCGCAAGGCTTGCGAGGGGGGGATTATTAGCAGGTTTGAGATTTTATTTGTATCTTTGCGGCAGAAATAGTTTTAGGCATGGGTGAAGAGATATTAGATTTTAGGGAGTTGGTCATCTCTACCGCACGGTGGGGTTGAGATTGCGGCGGGTGAAGAAGGCACGGGTAGCAAGGAAGAAAGTGGTGACACCAGTAGCGTTGATAAGCACTACGGTCCAAAAGGCTGCGCTGTAGCTGATGAGCTCGGAAACGATTCCGCCTACGAGGATGCCGAGACCCATGCCTATGTCCCACGAGATGAGAATGGTGCTGTTGGCGGTGCCACGCTGGTTGTTAGTGGCTACGTTGATGGTCATATTCTGGAAGGCGGGCCACATGTGTCCGTTGCCTAAGCCAATCAACAAAGCAGAGCCGTAATAGCCAAGCATGATAGGGACATGCTGATGGGGGAACAGGGTGGGCATCAGGATAAAGAGGGTGTAGCCTACTAATGAGATGACCATGCCTGTGGCGGCATTGTGGGTGACGCGGCCATTACGGAGCGCCTTGGCGCCTTGCAAGCGTGATAGGATGAGACCTACCGAACAGAGCATGAAGTAGGTGCCGGTGCCGCCGGTGATACCCATCACCTCCTTGCCGTAGATGGCGAGGTAGTTGCTGAGAACACCGAAACTGAAACCGAAGGCTACCATGTTGAGACCAAGCAGCCAACCACGAGTCAAGAAGAATCGGTCGAGCGATAAAGCGGATTTCTCGCGTACAATCTCCTTCTTAGGCAGTTTCGCCGTTGAGTCGATGAGCCAACCGAGGCATGCCACGATAAGGGCGAGCCAGAACAGGAACTCGAAACTATCGGTGAGCTGATAGATAAAGATACCGATGGTGGGCGCAATAGCCATGGCGAGATTGTTGCTCAGCCCGTAATAGCCGATGCCTTCGGTGCGGCGACTGCTTGGTAGCACATCGATGGCCACCGTAGAATTAGATACGGTGAGGGCACCGAAGGGACCGCCATGCAGCGTGCGGACAATGGTGAACAACAGTAGGGTAGAGGCTGCCAGATAGCCGGCAAAGAAGATAGCGAAGGCACCGAAGCTGATCATCAGCACCATTTTGCGAGGGAATGAGTCGACCACATAGCCGCTGAACGGACGGAACAGCAGGGCGGTGATGGTATAGCCCGACAGCACCAGTCCGATGACGTCCTTGGTGGCACCGAAGTGTTCGCTCAGATAGAGTGGCAACAGTGGTGTGAGCACGTAGAAGGCGAAAAACAACGTGAAGTTGGCCGCCATTACCTTGCAGTAATTCCTATTCCAGAGTTTTTCCATTGTGGGTGCAAAGGTACGATTAAGCGAGCATAAAACAAAAGAACTAACGTTAACGAAGTATAATGCGACTTAACTTTTGACCTCTGTATACGTCTAACATCAAAAATAGCACTATCAACTATAAGTATGAAACGAACTGTATTACTATCCGCCATGGCGATGCTGATGTCATCGGCCGTGATGGCACAGAACAGAGAAGTGAAAGTGGGCGACGTGACGATGACCATCAACCCCGAGAAGGGTGCGAAGATACTGTCGCTCAAGTATCAGGACAAGGAAGTGATTTCCCAATTGCGCTGGCCGGAATCGTTTGGCAGCACCTTCTGGACCAGTCCGCAGAAGGAGTGGTACTGGCCGCCTGTACCCGAAATTGACAAGGGTAACTACGAGGTGGTAGAGAAAGACGGACACCTGGTGATGACCAGTCCTGTATCCGAGAAACTCAAGTACCGCATCCGTAAGGACTTCAGTACCGATGCTAAGGATGGCGCCATTGTGATAACCTATTCGATTATCAACGAGAGCGACGAGGAACGCAAGGTAGCTCCATGGGAGATTACCCGTGTGCCCAACGAGGGCGCCATTTTCTTTGATGCTCCATTAGAGAGTATCACGCCTGCCGGGTTGCTGAAGTTTGAGCAGAAGGATGGCGTGGTATGCTACCAGGCCGATGAAGCGCCCGAGAACCGAAAGATAAACGCTGATGGTAAGGGATGGCTGAGTTACAAGAACAACGGGCTGGTGCTGACCAAGAAGTTTGCCGATTTGCAAGCCGGACAGCCTGCACCCAACGAAGCTGAGATTCAGGTTTACGTGAACCGTGGCAAGACGTATATAGAAATCGAGAGCCAAGGTGCATACACAACCTTGGCTCCCGGTGAATCGCTTGATTGGACGGTTCGCTGGTATCTGAAACCGGCTAAATAACGTGTAGTCCGAGGAATACCATCAGGCCGTTCATCAATATCCAGAAGATAGCGAACGGCATGGTCTTACGCATAATGTCGCCATCCTGCCCCTCCATATCACATGCTGCGGTAGCGATGGCGATACTTTGTGGCGACAGCAGCTTACCTCCCTCACTACCGGCACAGTTGGCAGCAGCCAGCCAGTTGGTCTCGTTACCACTCACACCGAAGAAGTGGGCATCGTTTACCAGCCCTAACTGACCAGCGGCAGCAGCCTGCAGCTTGCCGAACAGAATGTTGGCCGATGTAGCCGAGCCTGTGACGAAGGTGCCGATAGAACCGATGAGTGGGGCGAAGAATGGGAAAGCTACACCCGTCAAAGCTACCAGACCAGTGGCGATGGCCAACGTCATACCAGTATTGTTCATCAGCATGGCCAGTGCTACCAGACAGCAGATGGTGATAGCTGTCTTCTGCAGGTTGATGGTGGTTTTGGCCAGCATCTTCATCAGCTTGCTGAAACTCAGTCCCTGAATCAGACCGCCAATCATAGCGCCGAGGAATATCATCAGTCCGGCATTCGATAGCCAGCCGAACGAGAAGGTGTTGCCAATCACGGGGATATCAAACTTGGTGACCAGCGTGGATTTGAGCAACTCATTCATAGCTGGTACAATCTTACTTGAAATCAGGATGAAGAAGATAATCAGACCATACACACTCCAAGCCTTCAGCGTCTTGGCGATGCCGAACTTCTTCTTCTCTATATGTACCTCGTCGTTAGGATTCTCATCACGGATAAACAGCTTGTTGTAGATGAGCATGGCGATGATAGCCGCTACCGAACCTAAGATGGCTGGTGTTTCGGGACCTAAGAAGTGGGCACAGCAGAACTGTACGAGGATAGAGAATGTGCCTACAAACAGTGCCAGCGTGATATTCTTCATCACCTTGGTGCGGTCGGTCATCATCAGGATAAGGAACGGCGTGATGTAGAACATCAGCGAGAGCTGCAGGATGATAAAGGTGGCCACCTCGCACAGCATCTCGGGCGAAGCGGTTCCATCGGCTACCTGATTGGCCAGAGTGGTGGCAGGCAGACCTACTGCACCGAAACCTACGGCTACCGTATTGGCTACCAGACAGATAACGGCTGAGAACATCGGCTTGAAGCCCAATCCGATCAGAATGGCAGCGGGAATTGCCACGGCTGTTCCGAATCCGGCCATACCTTCGAGCACACCGCCAAAGCCCCATGTGAGCAACAGTACCAGCAGTCCCTTGTCGCTGGTCAGTTGGATAAACTGGGTCTTGATGGTCTCAATCTCCTTGGTCTCCACCAGAATATTATAGCTGAAAATCGCACAGATGATAATCAGGATAATGGGGAAACAAGCCTTGAGACAGCCCTCGACCACTGACCAGAAGGTGATGCCATAGATGGATGTGCCCGAGTATTTTTCAGGAACGATGCCCATCGACGGAGCAACAAGTACTGCCAGCAGGATGGTTACTATCAGTGTGATTAACGCGCTCTTCCAGCCTGACATCTTGAGACCCATCATTAATACGAAGAGCAGAATAATAGGGATAACAGATACAATTGCTGCCATAGGTTTTAGTTATTCGTTTTAAATATATAAGTTCTGCGGACAAATATACGAAATATTCTTAAATCATATTCAATATTTTAGTGAAAAAATCAAAAATGGCCTTCGATTGTTGGTATGCAGTTGTGAATTTCAATAGGAATGGTCTCTGTTTCTACTTTGTGAGGCGTCACTTTCAGTCTGACAACACAGCCTTTGGTGTTGAGTGGTTTGGATAGGTCGAAGATGAAATTGCCGATGCTGTAGTATATCTTTTTGCCTTGGAACTCCTCGATGCTCTGCAGGGTGTGGGTGTGATGACAGATCAGCGCATCGGCACCGGCACGTATCAGCTGGTGGGCATCCCACCGCTGTCGGTTGATGGGGTTCAGCGTATGTTCGCCGCCCCAGTGCAGCGAAACGATGATGACGGCAGTCGAGTCGGATTGGCGCAAGCGGTGTACATGATTGAGCAGCGAGTCCATCGGTTCCTGACTCACGCAGGGCTTGTCGGGCAGATAGGCGTAGTTTTCGAGTGCCAGACGGAGCGAGGATATCAGCCATACTTTGCGTGGACTCGATGCCAGCAGAACGGGTTCTGCGGCCTCTGACATGTTGCGACCGGCACCTACCGGCACCATGCCGGTCTCAATGATGTGGCGGCGGGTGTCCATCAGGCCCTCGCGTCCTTGGTCGATACTGTGGTTGTTGGCCAGGTTCAGGTGGGTGATGCCATGCTGGTGGAGGGCTTCGAGCCATTCGGGTTCGCTACGGAAGATGAATAGTTTCTGTACGGGAGCAATCCGTTTGGTTGCCGGACACTCCAGATTGCCCACCACCACCTGTGACGACTGGAACAAGGAGTCGATGCTTTTGGAAAACAGATGGTCGATGCCTTTTCTCTCAATCACTCGTCGCACCCCGCGGTCGAGCAGGATGTCGCCTGTGAATACGATGCTAAGTGTGTCGGCACCCAAGGCCGGTACACTCAGTATACTAACAACCAGAGCTATAAAATACCTCTTCATTGGGTTGTGGCTTCTTGTTGAGTGGCACGATGATACGTTTCATCCATTCGGGTGTACCCTTGCGTGGGTTCTTTTCCAGTTGCTGTTGCCACTCCTCGTCGGTCAGACGAGGCTCGTTGATGGGCTGGATAAACTCGCGATAGCTCAGCACTGCGCCACGAGTCAGATACAGATAGCCGCCAATCTCCACCACGACGTAGATTTCGTCGGCATCGCCTACACCCTCGAAGAGGATGGATTTCTTGTCGTTGTTGTCGGCATTGGCTGTATATACATCGGCTACGATTGCCACCTTGCGGTCGGCTCCCTCTATATCGGTCCAGCCGTACAGCTCATGATCGGGCGAGCGGAGCAGTTCAAGTGAGATATTCTCGAAGACGGCGCCGATATAGCCTATCTGGTCGTACTCCTCGTCGGTGAGTTCCTGACCAGCCAGTTCCTTCTCGCTTGCACGTAGCAGGAAAGTCACTTCGTCGCTGATACGTTCGGTCACGGTTTGTATCTTCTCCGTCATCATGTGCTGCTCCTCCAGTAGCTTAGCGGTATTCTTTAACAGGTCGGCGGCTTTCTTCCAGAACTTGACGTTGGGTTCCACGTAGCCCTTGACGACAGGATCGGGCACATTTTCGCCACCACCGCATTCGGCACCCATTGGCTGTTTGGCGTAGAGGATTGCGTCGTGTTTCAGCTCTGCCCACGAGGCCAAGGCGGCATTCAGGTCTTTCTTGCCCCAGGCGGGATTCTGCATAAAGTAAGGCAGGGCGGTGGCTTGCGTATTCTCCGAGTTGATTGTTGCGGCATTGGCTACACACATATCTTTCAGGGTGGCCATCCATTGGGTGGCGATGGTTTCCTGCCAGTTGATCTCACCCATACGGCTCTTCATCTTGTCGAGGGTGGGCAGCAGGAACTTCCAGTCGGTCTTTTCTTCCTTCAGGATCTGTTCGGCAGCCGTGACACCCATGGCTGCCATCACATCGAGTCCCTTTGGGGTGGCACGCTGGGGCGGACAGTTCTGATAGTCAACCATCTCCTGTAACACCTCGGCATCGGGCTGATAGCGCTGTGGCATCACACATATCTTATTATGACTGGTCTTCTCGTATTTCGGACGGATACGGGTCTGCTTGTTGCCGATATCGTTCAGCTTGTCTGTGATAGCCTTCATCGCCTGATTGTCGTTCAGGAGTTTCTCCATTGCCATACCTGTCTTATCGACTTCGGCCAAGACCTGTGGCAGACTCAGATTGTCAGGTTGTCCCATCAGCAGGGTTATCAACTCGTTTATCTGGTCGTACTTCTGGCGCATGTTCTTATTCAGTTTCAGCATATAAGCCATCTGCACCGCTTGCTTTACTTCGGTATCGTGATCCATACCCATGGGGGCCGACTGCAACCACATCATGCCTCGGAAGTAGCGCTTCAGCGCATCGTTGCGGGTGTAGTGTCCACGAGCACGGAAAAGACTGTATGGAAAATTCACGTCGCCCATGTAATCCATCAGCATGCCGCTACGGGCATTTGTGGCCTCTATGCAATGGTTCACCTCTTCGGCCACTGTGCGGTTGAGTGATGCATCGGCAACCGGCTGACCAGTAAATAAGTGCAGGGCCACATCGAAGAACTGGATGTTACGACCTGCGATACGGATGGTCTCTGCATCGCCATTGGCATGACGGATGATGGTGGTCAGCGCCTCCTTCATATCCTGTGTGAATGCCGTCATCAAAGGCAGTAACTGGTATTCCTCCAGTTCGCGAAACATACAGTCGATATACAGATGATAGAGCTGCAGATAGAGGTCGGTAGTAACGAAGTTGGGGAAGTTGTTGTAGTCGTTCTGCTCATAGATATGGAACAGTTGTGCGTGGTTCGACGGTACAATGGCAAATCCTTCCTCACCGAGCTTCTGACAGAGTGTGGAGTCAAAATCTTTCAACTGTTTCGGGTTCAGCAGGTTCGCCATGTTCACCAATAAGCCATCGCCTACTTCAAAGTTCTGCTTGGCCAACTCGTCCTCGCGGTCTTTCAGTCGCTGGATAAAGTTCTTCTCTTCATCGGTATAGCTGATGAGCTGCTGCTCGTCGATGGTGCGCATATAGGCATCTCGCCAGCTCTCGTTCTGTTTGCACTTGACATCCGGCATTTTCTCATCGAATTTCCAAACTAACGAGTCGTACCAAGAGGTAGTTTCGTAGATGCCTCGCAGATATGAGTCCTTGAAGGGATAGCCCCTCTGTGCTGCAGGTGCGTTACGTAGCAGGCGCACATCGCTGAGGTTCAGCCCGCTTACGTCCATGTTATAATCGATACTGTCGCCCAGTTTCTCGGCATCAATGGTCGATACTGGCATGACTACATTCTGTTTCTGACTGCAGCCGGCTATCAAGCCTGCCACACATACCCATACGAATACTTTACTTTTCATTGATTGAAGGTACTTATTGCTGTTTCTTTGTTTACTCCTTTTACGATATAGTGGTCGAAAACCATGCCGAAGCCGCCCCAATGATAGTCGGATACAACATAGTGCTCGTCGGTTGTCTTCTCTATGGCTCGTATCTTCCCATCGACATAGCGGAAGTCCTCGAGTATGCCGCCCAGCTTTGAGCCGAGCCACAGGGGGCGTGCCTTACCATTCACGGATTTGAAGATAAAGATACGGCGCCCCTTTTCAGGATAGAATCGCGTGCCTTTCACTACGCCTACGATGGCATCCTGTTGGCCGTCGCCATCCACATCGCCCGTCTGGAACTGATATACGGGGTAGGGCAGGCGCCAGTCATTCAAGAAAAACAGACTGTCGTGTTCCTTCTTCAGTTCGAAGTTCTGCGCATTACAACATAGGGCGCAAAACCACATGGTTAGTATGGGCAATAGTCGATGGTACATAACGCCGTTAGACATTTATTGGGGGCAAAGATACGTTTTTTTTCTTAATTTGTGCATTGGTAATAAAAAAATTTGTATATTTGCTCACAAAATTAAAGTCTAACTAAATACTTACGTGCCCTATGCTGAAACAATTCCTTTCTGAACTGCGGCAATTCTTGCCTTCAGACCGTATTTATACCGATGAGCTTCGTACCTTAGGATGGGGTACCGATGCCAGTTTCTATCGTCAGATTCCGAAGGTCATTATCCGTAGCGATGGCGAGGAGGAAATATCGCAGATTGTCAAGTTGTGCCAGCAGCACCAGCTGTCGTTCACCTTCCGTGCGGCAGGCACATCGCTGAGCGGACAGAGTTGTACCGACTCGGTGCTCATTGTGGCTGGTAAGCATTGGGAGCAGTATGAGCTGGGGCAGAATCTGGAGTCGATCAAGCTGCAACCGGGTATCGTAGGTGCAAGGGTAAATCAGATATTGAAGCCTTTCGGACGTGTGTTCCCGCCAGATCCCGCTTCTATCGGCTCGGCGATGGTAGGTGGTATCGTGGTGAATAATGCTTCGGGTATGAATTGCGGCGTGCATGCCAATAGCGACCGCATGCTGATTTCGGCTCGTATCATCCTGACCGACGGTACCGTTCTGGATACTGGCGATGAGAAGAGTCGCGAGGCTTTCCGGAAGTCGCATCCGGAATTCCTGCAGAAGATTGAGGCGCTGCGTGATAAGGTTCGTGCCGACCAGGAGCTGGCCGACCGTATCACGAAGAAATACAGTATCAAGAATGTGACTGGATTGAACCTGCGTCCGCTGGTGGCATACGATGACCCGTTTGACATCATTGCCCACTCGATGGTTGGTTCTGAGGGTACACTCGCCTTCCTTTCGGAGGTGACGATGAAGACGCTGAAGGACTATCCGTTCAAGGCTTCGGCCATGGTTTACTTCCTGACCATGAAGGAGAGTTGCGAGGCTGTGGTGGCCATGAAGAAACTGCAGGCTGGCGATGAGGATATCGAGATGAGTGCCGAGAACCTGATGGTAAAGAGTGCCGAGATGCTCGACTATAAGTCGCTATCATCTGTAGATGATCCGGTATATCTGCAGTACAAGCAGGATGTGGATGCCGGTAAGATAGAGGGCGTGGAGCCAGGCGACTATCACAACCTGACCGCCATCCTGACAGAGACCAAGGGCATCACCCACGAGCAGCTGCTCCAGAAGATAGAGAAGATTAAGGCATGCTTAGGCGCATTCCGACTCTATATCCCAGCCGAGTTTACCGAAGATCCTGCTGTGTATGGCAAGTACTGGGCTATCCGAAGCGGTATCTTCCCATCGGTAGGCGGTACCCGTCCGGTAGGCACCTCATGCCTGATTGAGGATGTGGCATTCCCTATCGAGTCGCTACCTGAGGCTACGGTGAAGTTACAGAAACTCATTGCCGACCATGGCTATGATGATGCCTGTATCTATGGTCACGCCTTTGAGGGTAATTACCACTTTATCCTGAACCAGAGCTTTGCCGATGAGCATGAGGTGGCACGCTATGCCGAGATGATGCGCGATGTGGCTAAGTTGGTGGTTGAGGGTTACGACGGTTCGCTGAAAGCTGAGCATGGTACAGGTCGTAATATGGCACCATTCGTGAAGTACGAGTGGGGCGAGAAGGCTTATGAGGTGATGCGGGAACTGAAGGCTATCTTCGATCCGGATGGATTGCTGAACCAGGGCGTGATCTTCAACGATGATCCCGATTGTTTCATCAAGTGTCTGAAACCGTTGCCTGTGCTTGACTTCGATTTCGACAGCGTGCCTGATGGTGGGCATTATCTGATGGATGCTTCGCTCTCTACAGCCAAGGAAACTATCGAGCAGGTGAAGCGTGCCAACAAGTGTATTGAGTGCGGCTTCTGCGAGGTGAACTGTATGTCGTGCGGACTCACACTATCGAGCCGTATGCGTATTGCTGTTCAGCGCGAAATCCGTTATCTTACCAAGACGGGCTCCGATCCTGTGCGCTTGGCCACGCTGAAGAAACAATATAAGTATTACGGTGACCAGACCTGCGCTACCGATGGCTTGTGTTCAACCTCGTGCCCGATGAAGATCAATACGGGTGAGTTGACCCACCTGATTCGTCAGATGGATATGAACGAGAGCCCGATGGGCTATAAGCTGGGCGAGTTTGCCGCTAACCACATGGCGGGTATCAAGAGTGGACTGCGTGTCGTTCTCGATGTGGCGCATGCTGCCCACGTCACCCTCGGTCCTACGCTGATGACGACCGTCTGCCGTACCATGAACAAGATGGGACTGCCGCTATGGACTACCGCTATGCCGAAGAAGCATCGCCAGCCGAAGAAGAGCGACCTGACACAATTTATTATTGAAAAGTCAATTCCGCATAAGGAGGAAGAACACTCTGAATACAAGGTGGTTTACTTCCCCAGCTGTATCAATCAGACCATGGGACAGTCGAGGGGAGGTGGTAAGATTCACGACCTGGTGGATGAGGTGATCCAGCTGATGGCTAAGGCTGGCTATGAGGTGATCTTCCCAGAGGGTATGGAGCGTATGTGCTGCGGACAGATCTGGGAATCGAAGGGTATGCTCGATATTGCCGACCGTAAGAGTGCCGAACTTGAGGCTGCTCTGTGGAAGGCCTCCGAAGAGGGTAAGTATCCAGTGCTCTGTGCGCAGAGTCCGTGTCTGCACCGTATGAAAAAGGTGATGCATAAGATGAAACTCTACGAACCCGCTGAATTTATCATGAAGTATCTGGTGCCCCGATTGGAGTTCCATCCTATCCATCGGCCTATCGCACTGCATATCACCTGTTCTACCCGTCAGATGGGTGTGGCCGACGATCTGATCAATCTGGCAAAGATGTGTTCAACCCAGGTATATCTGCCTGAGGGTGTGGGCTGTTGCGGCTTTGCCGGCGATCGAGGATTTACTTTCCCCGAGTTGAATAAGTATGGCTTGCGTAAGCTTCGTCCACAGATTGAGGCCAATCATATTGAGGTGGGCTACTCGAACAGCCGTACTTGCGAGATTGGTCTCGAAACGAATACGGGTATTCCTTATATGAGTATTGTTTATCTGGTCAATGAATGTACAACAACTAAAAAATAATTATTTAAAAAAACGATTTATGAATCTGTTACTTAGAAAACTTGTGCTGTGTGCCATTGTGATGGCAGCAGTCGGTGTGCAGGCTCAGAAAGCTTGCTGTAAACAGGAGCAGCCACTATTGGCTACCCATGTAGAAACTGGTGATGTACAGGGTGTTCTCGACGAAGGTCTGGCCGTGTACAAGGCTATTCCTTATGCTGCTCCCCCTGTTGGTAATCTGCGTTGGCGTGCGCCTCAGCCTGCTAAGGCTTGGGAGGGTGTACGTGTGTGCGACAAGTTCGGACCACTGCCTCCGCAACCCACACGTCCTGGTCGTACTGCCGATATGATGAGCGAGGACTGTCTCTATCTCGGTATCGCTACGCCGGCCAAGGCCAAGTGTGAGAAACTGCCAGTGATGGTATGGATCCATGGCGGTAGCTTCCAGACCGAATGGTATGGTGGCGACTTGTGGAAACGTCTGGCTCAGCGCGGTGTCGTTATTGTCAGCATCGAGTATCGTACAGGTGCCTTAGGTTTTATGGCGCATCCCGAACTCTCTAAGGAGGACAAGGAAGGTCATTCCGGCAACTACGGTATCCTCGACCAGATCTTTGCCCTGCAGTGGGTTCAGCGTAACATTGAGCAGTTTGGTGGCGATCCTTCGAAGGTGACTATTTTCGGTGAATCGGCAGGTGCCATCAGCTGTAGCATGCTCTGTGCCTCACCCTTGGCTAAGGGCCTGTTCCGTGCCTGCATCAGCCATAGTGGAGGCTCGTTTGCACCTTGGAGCGATCAGCCCCGTTCGTTAGGTCTCGATGCTTCGCAGAAGGGCGCAGAGAGTCAAGGCGTTGCTTTTATGAAGCATCTTAAAAAGAAGAGTATTAAGCAGTTACGGCAGATGGATGCTATGCAGCTTTGCGATGGAAATGTGGGCTTTGCCGGGTTCTGGCCATGTGTGGATGGCTACGTGATTTGTGATGATCAGTACCGTCTGTACGAGCGTGGCGAGTATAATGATGTGCCTGTGATTGTGATGACAAACAGTGATGAGGGTGCGCTCTTTACTCCGGGTAATATTAAGGCCGAACAGTACCAGAAACAGGTGCGTCACATCTTCGGTTCATGGGCCGATGAGGCATTGAAGGTGTATCCCGGTTCAACCGATGATGAGGCTTGGCATGGCAATGGTGATGCCTTCCGTGATATGGGATTTGCCTGGCCATCGTATGCCTGGGTAAGTCTGCAGACCAAGACTGGTAAGAGTCCTGCCTATGCAGCCTATCTGGCTCAGCCATCAGAGGTAAGTTTCTCTCGCGATCCGCGTCGTAAAGGTGTGGCTCATGCCGATGATATCATGTATCTGAACGGTACGTTCCTCGACCAGCCTCAGAAGTATCCTGCCGAGAGTGCTGTGGCAGAAATCATCCAGCAGTATTGGGTGAACTTTGCCAAGACCTGCAATCCTAATGGTAAGGGACTGCCTTACTGGCCATCGTTCGACGATGCGAAGCCCACTACCATGCAGTTCTGCAATGGCGCCTCGCTGATTATGCGTCCCAACCGCGAGCAGGTGGATTTCGTGGATCGTTACTACAAAGCCAAACGCGAAGAAACAGAATCAAGCAGACATTAAATAACAAACGCTACTAATGAAAGTATTAAGTAAACTCATGCTGGTTGCCCTTGTTGTGGCAGCCAGCATTACTGCACAGGCCCAGAATCTCTACGTGGGCAGTTATAATATCAGAAATCAGAATAATGGTGATGTGAAGGCTGGTAATGGCTGGCAACAGCGCATGCCGGTGTTATGTGGTCAGATTCTCTTTGAGCATCCCGATATCTTCGGTGCACAGGAAGTGCTGGAATCGCAACGCCAGGACATGTTGAAGCAGCTTACTGATTATGACTGTATCGGTCTGGGTCGCGACGACGGCAAGCATGGTGGCGAGTATTCCAATATTTTCTATGATCGCAACAAGGTGAAAATACTGGATCATGGTGACTTCTGGCTTTCGGAAACGCCCGATAAGCCAGGCTTAGGATGGGATGCTGCCTGCATACGTATCTGCTCGTGGGGCTACTTCCAACTTAAAGGTACCAGCTTGAAGTTCTATTATTTCAATCTGCATATGGATCACGTAGGTACTGTGGCCCGTCGCGAAGGTGCCAAGCTCGTTGTGCAGCGCATCAAGGAGATTGCAAAGGGTAAGCCCGTGATATTGACTGGCGACTTTAATGTGGACCAGACCAACGAGATCTATACCATCTTTACGCAGTCGGGCGTACTCGATGATAGCTTTGAGAAAGCTAAATTGCGCTTTGCCGAGAACGGAACCTTCAATAGCTGGGATCCGGAACTCAAGACCGATAGTCGTATTGACCATGTGTTTGTATCGCCCTGTTTCACGGTAGAACGTTACGGCGTGCTTACCAATAGCTACTGGGCTGAGGGGCAGCAACAGGGTGAGGCACTGAAAGGCATCGACGCTCCTCAGGAAATCTCGTTCAAGAAATACCAGAAGCGTCTTCCTTCTGATCACTATCCGGTATTCGTACGATTACGTAAATAGCTACCCTAACACTAACTCCCCTCTACCCTTATACTAACTATGCTTTAGTGTTAGGGTAGAGGGGAGTTAGTATGATACCTTCTTTTTGGTTACTTGATAGCTACCTTTATCTTCTTCAGGTCGCTATCGGCACTTGATGTGCCCACCATGATCTCATATCTGCCAGGCACCACTCGCATGGTGTTGGTCTTCACATCCCAACCCTCAAAGCGCTCGCGAGGCAGGTCGATGCTAACCGTCTTCGTCTCGCCAGGATTCAACTCAACCTGACTATAACCACGCAGTGTCTTCAGAGGTCCTTCCTGGTCGGCTGTGTTACGGATGTAAACCTGAACCGTCTCCAAGCCTTTGCAGTTGCCGGTATTCTTAACTTGTACCTGCAACTTGCCGTTCTTATAGGTTGGCTTGCTGATGGCAAAGGTGGTGTAGCTCAGACCATAGCCGAAGGGGAAGAGCGCCTCACCTTTGAAATAGCGATAGGTACGGCCTGTCATCTTATAGTCGAGGAAGTCGGGCAGGTCGTCGGTGCTCTTATAGAAGGTTACAGGCAACTTGCCGCTGGGGTTATACTGTCCGAACAGTACCTCGGCCAAGGCTGTACCACCCTGTTCGCCTGCGTACCACCATTGTAGGATGGCATCGCATGATTCCAGTTCAGGCACCATGGCGATAGCCGAGCCGGAACAGTTCACAAAGATGACCTTCTTTCCTGCTTGATGAAGCATGGCCAGTACATCGCGCTGCGATTGTGGCAGTTCTATGCTGGTGCGGTCGCCACCCTTGAAGCCTGGCTCGCTCACCTTCATCTCTTCACCCTCGAGGGTAGGAGCGATGCCGCCTACGAATACTACTGTCTCGGCGTTGTCCACTTGTGCCAGCAGTTCCTGATAAGTAGGCGCAATCTTGCTTTGGATATCGAAATCGATAGCAGCGTAGCCGCTTTCCTGTGCATAGTCTATTTGTATGCGGTAGTGTTTACCCGCCTCTACAGCCAGTTCGGTTTTGCCGCCCTGTATGCGATGACGCACTTTCCATACGTCAACAATGGTGTCGCTATTTACTATCAGGCGCAGCATATCATCGGCCTTGATGTCGAAGATGAGCGTCTCATTGCGAGTGGGCTTGAAGGTTCCATCGAAACGGGCAGAGAAATGCTCCAGATTGACGCCTGGCGCAAACACTGTGTTACCGCCGTTGTTCAGGTGGATAGGTTGCTTGATGACGGTTGTAGCCACGGGGACTCCCTTCATCTCCATATTGTTCCAATAGGCCACCTGCATGCCGCGGTTGCCTAATGGGTCGATAATCTCGTTGAAACGACTCTCGAAACTCTCGTTACGGGTCAGACCGCAGCCGGCGATGAGTTTCGCATGGGGAGCGATAGCGCGGATACCATCGATAGCGGTGATGGTCTCGGTGGCTGAACCGGCATAGTTACCCCACTGCATGATGGCATCGTTGGCGTTTGGTCCCATCACCACGATGTTTGATGCGGCTGTTGACAGGGGCAGTACCCCATTGTTTTTCAGCAGTACGATGCTCTTGCGGGCCATGTCGAGGGCCAGCTGCTTGTGTTGTTTCGAAGCCACCACCTCTTCAGGTATTTGTGTCCAGGGGTTCAAGTCGTCGGGATCCAGGTCGCCCAATTCGAAACGGGCTATGAGCAGGCGACGCAGACTACGGTCGATAGCCTCCTCCTTGATGTCGCCACGTTTCACTGCCTCGGGCAGCCGCTTGTATTCCGATCCGCACTCCACGTCCGTACCAGCCAGTACCGCCTTGGCTGATGCCTCAGCACCATCCTTGGCCACATTGTGCCAACGGGGCAGGAAGTCGCGGATGGCACCGCAGTCGCTGGTGATGAGGCCGTCGAAACCCCATTCATCGCGTAGTATCTGTTGCTCGTAGCGTGTCTGTGCGCAGCAGGCCTGTCCGTCTATACGCTGATAGGCGCACATCACCTCAGCCACCTTACCCTGTTGTACCAGAGCCTTGAAAGCCGGCAGATAGGTCTCCCAAAGGTCGCGCTCAGGCAGGTTCTCAATGTTGAACTCATGTCGGTTCCACTCCGGTCCGCTATGTACGGCAAAGTGCTTGGCGCATGCCAGCAGCTTGCGATAGGGGCTCACCCCCAGGTCTTCGCCATGGTAGCCCACACCCTGCAGACCGCGCACCACAGCCAGTCCCATCTTAGCGGTGAGGTAGGGGTCTTCGCCATAGGTCTCCTGTCCGCGTCCCCATCGGGGATCACGGAAGATATTGATATTAGGTGTCCAGAACGACAGACTCTGATAGCGTTTGATGTCGCCGGAGCGTTTCGCTTGCTGGGCTTTCACGCGTGCCTCGTCGCTCACGGCAGTAAACACCTGGTGCAACAGGGCATCGTCCCATGAGGCCGCCATCGCCATGGTGATAGGAAACACGGTGGCGAAGCCATTGCGGCCAATGCCGTGCAGCGCCTCGTTCCACCACTGGAACTGCGGGATGCCTAAGCGGGGAATGGCGGGCGATGTGTCCATCATTAACGAAACCTTCTCTTCAAGTGTGAGTCGGCCCAGCAGGTCATCAGCACGCTCGGCTGCCGAGAGGTTTGGATTCTGGTAGGGTAATGACTGTGCGCAGGTAGATACGGCGCAAAAACATAGCACTGAGGCTAAAAGCGTTCTAATTTGTTTCAGTTTCATATTGTTTTAATTTCGTTTTCTGGCAGCAAAGATAAAAAGAATAATTGAAATAGACAATTTACTATATATAATTGTGTACGAAAACGTTAACGTTCGAAAACGTTTACGTGGGTTTTTGCGCACTTTTTGAACAGAAATAGACGCTTTTTTGGATTTTTTTTACTAAATTTGCACCAATTTAATGACTAATCTCAAGAAGTTGTATAACTTACTATTATAATTAATAACTTAAACATCAAAGTATGAATCAAGCAATGAGAAGATTGTGCAAACTTTGCCTCTTAGCCGCATTCTTTGTACTGGCTCCCCCTGAGGTGCTGGCTCAGACGATTGCCAAAGGCCAGGTTTTTGACTCAACCAACGAGCCCGTTATCGGTGCAACAGTTGTAGAAAAGGGTAGTCCTAAAAACGCTACCGTAACTGATTTCGATGGTAACTTCGAGCTGAAGCTGCATAGCAGCAAGCAGGTGGTAATTACCTACATCGGAATGAAACCTAAAACCGTTACTGCCAGCAACGACATGAAGGTGGTGATGGAAGACGACAACAACACGCTGAACGAACTGGTGGTTATCGGTTATGGTGCCGTTCGTAAAAAAGACCTGACAGGTTCGGTTGTTACCGTAGCAGGACAGGATCTGGCTAAGGTGCCAGTATCAAACGTAACCGAGGCACTGACTGGTAAGATGGCCGGTGTGAACATTACAACTACCGACGGTTCGCCCGATGCCGATGTGCTTATCCGTGTTCGTGGTGGTGGTTCAATTACTGGTGACAACAGCCCTCTGGTTGTAATCGACGGATTCCAGGGTGGTAAGCTTACCGATCTCTCGCCTAACGATATCGAGGATATCACTGTTCTGAAAGATGCATCTTCTACTGCTATCTACGGTTCAGAAGGTGCTAATGGTGTTATCTTGATTACCACCAAGAATGCCAAAGGTGGCAAGACTCAGGTAAGCTATAACGGCTATCTGCAGACCAAGAAGGTGTCTAAGCGTCTGGACGTACTTGATACCTATCAGTATGTTATGTCGAACTATGAATATGCTGCACTGCGCGGCGAGAGCGCACTGAACTCTTTCTACAGACAGTTCGGTGTGTTCGACGATCTGTATCTCTACAAGAGTCAGGAGGCTATCGACTGGCAGGACGACCTGTTTGGTGCCAACACCATCTCGCAGAGCCACAACCTGAGTCTGCAGGGAGGTACTGATAAGACCAAGTTCAACCTCTCAGGTACCTACGACTACAATGCAGGTTTGATGCCCAACAACGACTTCTCACGTTTCGCATTCCTCTTTAAGATGAATCACGACATCAATAAGAGCCTGAAGTTCTCGATGACTGCTCGTGTTAACGATCAGACTGCTAACGGACAGGGAACTCAGGGTGGAACTTATAAGGTACGTACAGAGCAGGCGCTCTATGGTGTTGCCACTAAGGGACTTTCTGGTATGATTACACCTGACTTCTCAACCATGTCGGACGATGAAATCGTTGAATGGCAGCGCTCCAACATGTCGTTGGCAGAGCAGTCAGAACAATACTGGCGTCGCCGTAACAATCGTGGTTTCATCTTCAATGGAGCTTTGGATTGGAAGACTCCTCTGAAGGGCTTGACTGCTCATCTTGAAGGAGGTTATACTTATGGATTCAACGAGGTAAAGAACTGGTATGGTTCTACAACCACACAGGCTTCGTATGTAGGTGGTAAACCTCTGGCCGACTGGACCAAGACTAATACCAACAGTTTCCGTGAGAGCTTCACACTGACCTACGATACCAAGATTAATAAGATTCATCACTTGAATGTGATGGGAGGTCAGGAAATCCGCTCAAGCCGCTCTAACTACAGCGCTATGAGTGCCAATAACTTCAGTGAGGCATTTACTGCTGAGCAGGTATTCGCTAACTTTGGTCTGGGCACGATGCAGACCATGACTGGTAATGTATCTGCCAATCAGAATAAGGTATCATTCTTTGGTCGTATCAACTATACTCTGCTCGACCGCTATTTGCTCACTGTTACTCTGCGTGAGGATGGTAGCTCGCAGTTCGGCAGTGGCCACCAGTGGGGCTTCTTCCCCGCAGCTGCTGCTTCATGGCGTATCATCGATGAGCCATGGATGGAGGCTACACACAGCTGGTTGTCTAACCTGAAACTCCGTGTATCTTACGGTAAGGTTGGTAACGATAAGATTGGTAACACTCAGTATGTACAACTTTACGACACCAATAGTGGTGTAAAGCGTTATGGAGTAGGCGAGGTGGCAGGTTCTCATCAGGCTGTTTCTACTACATTGGCAAACCCATTGCTCACCTGGGAGAAGCGTACCACTCGTAACCTCGGTTTGGACTTCGGTTTCTTCAACGAGCGACTCTCTGGTAATATCGATGTTTACTGGAACAGCACCGACGACCTGCTGATTAACCACAACATCGCGGCACCTGGTTATACCTCTGTTTGGGAGAACTCTGCTTCGACCAGCAACAAGGGTGTTGAAGTTACCCTGAATGCAGCCATCATCCAGAGCAAGAACTTCAAACTGAATGCCAACTTCAACATCGGTTTCGACAAGTCGAACGTTAAGAGTCTGGCCAACGGTTTGCAGGAAATGACATTCGCTTCAGGTTGGGCCAGCACCGACAATAAGAACCAGCAGGACTACATTGTACGCATCGGTGATCCTATTGGACTGGTTTACGGTTGGAAGAGCGATGGTTATTATACCACCGACGACTTCGCCAGCTATGACGAGGTGAAGGGTGTCTATACACTGAAGGAAGGTGTTCCAACAACTTCACTGCTGGGTGGTACTATCGGTATCCGTCCAGGTACCATGAAGCTGAAGGATCTGAATAACGATGGTGTGGTTGATGCAAAGGATATCACTGTGATTGGCGACACCAACCCCGACTTCATGGGTGGTTTCGGATTCAATGGTGAAATCTACGACTTCGACTTCAATATTAACTTCACTTATAAGGTTGGCAACGACATCTACAATGCCAATAAGATTCAGACCTCATCACGCTATCGCGCGGGTACCTATCCAAATATGCGCGCAGAGATGAGCCAGAGCAATGCTTACTCTTACATCAACCCAGAGACAGGCGTACTGCTGAAGAGTCTGGAGGATCTGAAGTACTGGAACGAGGGTGGTAACGGCTTGGCAGCCAAGGCTATGTGGAGCCCATTCTCTACAGGCGATGCTGTAGTTGTTCCTACCGACTGGGCTATGGACGATGCTTCATTCCTGCGTTTGCAGAGCTTGACCATCGGTTACACTGTTCCTAACAAGATTACCAAGAAGTTTGGTGTACAGCGTCTGCGTGCTTATGTAACTGGTACAAACCTGTTTGTGATTACGAACTATCCAGGCTTCGACCCAGAAGTAAGTTCTTATGCCCGCAACAGCAGCTACTCTGGTCTGACCCCAGGTATCGACTTCTCTTCTTATCCAAAGAGCCGTGCATTTACCTTTGGTTTGAACGTAACGCTGTAATTTAACAACTAACAATCGATAAAGATATGAAATTCAAGAATAAATATATAGCAATTGCAGCTCTTGGAGTTATCGGTCTGACATCGTGTAACGACATGCTCGATGTAGAATCGCCATCGCAGATGGACCAGAATATGGTTTATGGCTCTACAGAATTTGCTACTAACGCCATCAACGGCGTATATGTTTTGTTCTGCGAAGACCCCTATACCAGCCGTATGTGCGGTGTATGGATGCAGAACACTGACGTGGAGGCTATGGCCACCAGCGCCACCACAGCTACCAACCACCGTAACGCCGTATGGCCACTCCAGGGTGCAGGCAACGTGGGTTGGAGCGACGTTAAGAAAGTATGGGACAACAACCTGCAGGCCATCGAGCGTGCTAACCAGGTACGTGCCGGTATTGATGCCAGTTCTATCGGTAATACCGACGAGATGCAGCAGATTAAGGGTGAGGCAACCTGTTTGAAAGGTTACCGCTACTACCTGATGTGCAACTTCTTCGGCGATGTGCCTTACTATGATGAGGCTGCTAAGTGGGGTGATGAGATTGATAAGCCCCGTACTGACAAAAACGTGGTTTACAGCCGTGTATTGCAGCAGTTGGTTGACATCGAGCCCAACATGAAGTGGAGCGATGTAAACACTGGCGGTATCGAGCGTATGAACCGTGACTTCGCCATCGGTCTGATTGCCCGTCTGGCTCTGTTCCGTGGTGGTTATGGTATGACCAAGGACGGTACCATGAAGCGTGCCGACGACTATCTGAATGTAACAGCCGACTCGCTGACCGTTACCTATAAGGATGTAAACGGTGTGGAGAAGACTGCTCAGACCTATACACAGTACTACCAGATGGCTAAGGACTACTGCCAGAAGCTGATCCAGCTGAAGCCACGCGCCCTGTATACCAACTTCGAGCAGTCGTTTATCAATGAGATGAACTATACCTGCGAGAACAACGCTGAGGTACTCTATGAGGTTGCCTTTGTACAGAACTATGGTGGTGATATTGGCTGGAGCTTCGGTGTGCCCAATACAGGTACTTGTGCTCAGGGTACTACCACAGCTCAGGTTGCTGTGACTCCAACTTACTACATGTCGTTTGCCGACAATGATAGCCGTCGCGATGTGTGTGTAGCTAAGTATCAGCACGTTCAGGACACCGTTCAGGCTGTTGCCTCTACAGGTCTCTATGCTGGTAAGTGGGATCGCGCCCGTGCTGGTAAAGAGTTGGGTTCTGGTTCTTCAAAGGGTACAGGTATTAACTTCCCATTGATGCGCTACTCAGATGTTCTGCTGATGCTGGCCGAGGCTGAGAACGAACTGAACGGTCCTACTGCACTGGCAAAGGAGATGCTGACTACCGTTCGCGCCCGTGCTTTCGCTGGTAGCGCTACTTATGCTGACGATGTAACCAACTACGTAAGCAACCTGAATTCGAAAGAAGACTTCTTCAACGCTATTGTTAATGAGCGTGCATGGGAGTTTGGTAGCGAGGCTTTGCGTAAGTTCGACCTGGTTCGCTGGAACCTCTATGCCAAGAAGATCGAAGAGGCTATGTACACAGCACTCTGTTGGGGTATCGCCTGCAATGAGGATCTGATGAACGATCCAGATGTATTGGCACAGTATCCTGAGGCTGCCAATTATACCACATGGGCCAACAAACTGTGGTATGTAAAGGTAGGCAAGAATAACCTGAAGAGCGATATCAAGTGGTATAACCAGAAGTATCAGATTGAAGAAGATGATGCTACCATGCAGGCTAATGGCTGGCAGAGTGTAAACTGGGGTAGCAACATGCTGAAGCGCACTCGCACCTACATATACGATGGTGTTGACTATGGTACCACTACACCTGTGAAGAAGGTTAATGTTGACGGTACAACAACCTATACATTGGGTGCAGCTCCTAACACCAAGACAGTGACTGTTACTGATGGCGAGGATACTGGCATTACCCGTAAGGATGTTTATGCAGCCAGTGACTATTTCACTCGTCTGTATCGTGGTTACTCTAATGGTGCATTGAAGGGTAATGGTGTAGCTCCTTATCTGCTGCCTATCACTACTGAGACTATCTCAGCAAGTACGGTGCTGAACAACGACGGTTATCATATTCTCGATATGAATATGGGCGACGGTGTTAACGTAGAAGTAGCTACAATTGAAAAAGAAAATTACAAATAAACAGGAAACGCATTATGAAAAAGATATTTAAGACCATGTTGCTGCTCGGAGCAGTAACCACAGGAATGGGAACATTTGTCAGCTGTAGCAGTGACAATGACCTCCCTCAGGCCGATGCGCTGTTCCGTCCCATTATCAATGACGACGATAATCTGGAGGTGGGCTTGGATGACAACAATGTGCCATACATGGTTGTTAAGTGGGATAACTACACCAGTGCTAACCAGTACACGGTAAAGGCTGTTCCCGTTGATGCCAGTGTGCCAGCTAAGGAGATTACTACCTCTGAGTTGACTTGCCGTTTCGAGGGACTGGAGTATGACAAGGAGTACTTCGTATATATCAGCTCGGCAAATACCAATACGGGACTCAAGTCTAAGGAGTACAATATCACAACCACTACTCCCGACTTCCCCACCAAGTTGATTAACCCTGCCGCTACCGACATTATCGACATCAAGGCACGTATCAAATGGGCAGAGGGTGTCAGCTACGACAAGTTGGTCATCATCAAGGACTCAGAAGACGAGATTGTTGCCGAGGTAGCAGTTTCCGAAGAGGAGAATGCTGCTTGTGAAAAGATTATCGGCGGTCTGGAACCAAAGACAACCTATCGTGTAGAAGCTTGGGCCAATGGTAGCTATCAGGGTAAGAAACGCCTTACAACTGCTGCTGCCGACAACTTCGAGGGTACTATTATTGACTTGCGCGGTTTGGATGAGGAAACAAGTCTCGCATACTTTGAGAACAATCTGACAAACTTGATTGATGTGGAATACCCCAACCAGGATATTACTATTGTCCTTGAAGGTGGCATGACATATAGTCTGAAGGCTACCAAGCTGAATTCTACAACTGGTACCATCAAGTTTGTGACTGGTCAGTCTCTTGCTGGCTATGCCATCCTCAATGTTGTAAGTAACTTCGATACCAACGCAGATGCAGTGATTGGTGGCCTCGTATTTGACAAGATCAATGTGTGGGGAAGTGAGCCATCTGCTACTGACGGTAATTTCGGTGGTCAGTATCTCTTCAATATTGCTGGTAAGAACTCTAAGATTGGACTGATTGAGTTTGATAACTGCGATATCAAGTGGAAACGTGGTCTTCTCAGACAAAAGGACAACGCCTCAACGGTTGAGAACTTTGTGATGCAGAATTGTACCGTTGACTCTATTGCAGGATATGGTGTTTGCAACTCTGACAAGGCTGGTGCTGTAGTTAGCAACATCAAGATTTCAAACTCTACATTCTCAACTTGTAAGGTCCTCTTTGTTAACACAAAGGGTGATGCACCTACATCTATTGTTGTTGAGAACTGTACATTCGTTAAGTGTCCTGACAATGGTAAGTTTGTCTTTGACTTCAAAGGTAAGGCCCCATCTGGCGACTTCAAGATTAGCAAATGTATCTTTGGTCCTGGTCTGAAAAAGCTATCTATGTGGTCGGGTGATGTCAAGCCTGATGCAACCGACATCTATTATACTAGCGATGTTGAATGGACTCCTGTATCAGACGAAGATCCTTCACCTGCTGCAAAATTAGATGGAACTATTATATCCACAAACTTGGCAGAAACCTTTAAGGATTGGGCAAATGGTGACTTCACCATCCTTAATACTAAGGAGTTGAAGAATGTTGGTGATCCGCGCTGGTTGCCATAATAGTAAACATTATCTATACGAAGGGCGAATGCTAACCATAGTGTTCGCCCTTTATTAAAACAAAACAAATGAAAATCAAACTAAGTACTACAATTACAACGGTAGCTTTGCTGCTGATGAATTCCATTACCTTATCAGCACAAGTTATAGATTTCTCAATGGCAGAAGAGATTGCCGGAAAGAATACACCTGAAGGTTGGACAGAGGTGAACTTACCCCAAAGCCTACCTACCTTTACAGATGCAAATACATTTTATATCACAGACTTTGGGGCAACAACCACTAATGCGGACAATACCCAAGCCATTCAGGCTGCTCTCGATGCTGCCAACAATGCTGGTGGGGGCATGGTGGTAGTGCCAGCAGGCGAATGGTTGTTTGGTCGTATTACTATCGGCTCAAAAACAGTACTGCATCTCTGTGCACATGCCACCCTGAAGCTTTTGGCATACAGCGATCAACCAGACCACACTACCAAAGACCCATATATCAAAGGAAAAAACGGTGCTTCTGACATTGTTATAGAAGGAGAGAGTTCAGAAACTTCCATAATCGAAGGTCAAGGTGCCCCCTGGTGGGATGCCGTAGAACAGAAGGTGAGTGGTTTACAACGTGGATCAATCATCCGATTCTCACAAGGCCAGCGCTATCTTTTCCGTCACTTCCGTATACAGAATGCACCCGGTACCAATCTTACCTTAGGACAGTCGGGTAAAGGTGCGCACAATACGGTTCACGATGTACATATCTATGCGCCAGCCTCATCAGCATCCGATCCCTCACACAACACCGATGGTATTCCCATCTGGACCCAATACTGCAATATCTATAACTGTTATATTGATACTGGCGACGATAATGTTGTGACTGATACTGATGCCCAATACATCCACTTGTGGAATTGCAACTTCAAAGCCGGACATGGTGCTTCATTAGGTAGCTATACCCAGAACATGCATCACATCATCTACGAGGATCTGACTTTCGATGGTACAGACTGCGGTTTCCGTTTGAAGTCGAATACAGATCGAAGTGGCGATGTACACGACATCATCTTCCGTAATTGCACCATGCAGAATGTGGCTACGCCAATACAGATTACAGCTTGGTACGATAAGCTTCCCGATAGTCCGGAGGAGGCAGAAGCATCGCCAGAAACAAAGACCAGTAGCACACCCGAGTTCCACAACATCCTGATACAGAACGTAACAGCTTCGGGCTATAACACTAAAAACAGCAACGACAAGAACTATAATGGTATCATGATATATGGACGCCCGGAAAGCTACGTCTACGACGTGACATTCGACAATGTCAGGATATCACATCGTAATGGTGTCAGACTGTTCTTCTGCAAGGATATCCGCTTTATCAATGGTTGCACATTCACCAAGACCAGAACCAATAAGACGGTAGAAGCTACCGGCAACGACCTGAGCCCAGTCATGGAAAATTCGTACAAGGCAACCTATAGCTGGAATAACTTGTCGAGTATCTCGACGCAGACCATATCCGACAGCTCACAAACCAAGAACACCCACTTTTACACATTAAATGGTTGTCAAGTCATCGCTCCATCAAAAGGTATCTTTATACATCAGGGTAAAAAGATTGTTATTAAGTAAATTTGACGTGGATTTTTGGCTGTGTACGATAACATTGTTAAATCACGTAAACGTTTGCAGAAGATTTCCTTAAGAAAAGTATACGGTGTTTCACATTTTCTTATACTTTTGCAGCCGTAAAGTTCTCTCGGGAGCTTATGAAGCTAAAATTTTAACTCTATAAATTAATAAGTAACAAACTAAAACTAACATGAGTATGAATCATCAATTCAAAAGAGCCTCTATGGCTTTGCTTTTGTCTGTGTTCTGCTTTGTGGCTTATGCCCAGAAAGCTGTCACAGGTACAGTGAAGGATGCCTCTGGTGAGCCTATGATTGGTGTAAGTGTCATGGTCGATGGTACCAGCGTGGGCGCTGTAACCGATTTCGACGGTCGCTTTACCATTCAGAACGTTCCTGAGAAAGCCGTCCTGAAGATCTCTTACATCGGTTTCAAGGAGCAGAAAATCTCCGTAGCCGGTAAGAACAGTTTCAATGTAACCATGCAAGAAGATGCTGCTGCACTCGATGAGGTGGTAGTAGTAGGTTACGGCACCATGAAGAAGAAGGACCTGACCGGTTCGGTAGCTTCGGTGAAGACCGAGGATCTGGCAAAGGTGGCAGGTGCTAATGCTCTGGCAGCCATGCAGGCTAAGGTTCCTGGTGTTGATATGCAGATAAGTGGTGGCGGTGAGGCCGGTGCCGGTGTTAGCATGACACTGCGTGGTAACCGTTCGCTGTTGGCTGGAAATGGACCACTGGTCATCGTCGATGGAGTAGAGTATGGCTCAACTGTTGATATCCCAGCCAGCGATATTGAGTCGATGGATATCCTGAAGGATGCCGCTTCTACCGCTATCTATGGTACTAAGGGTGCTAACGGTGTAATTCTGATTACCACCAAGCGTGGTTCTGCAGGAAATACCAAGGTGAACTTCAATGGCTACCTCTCATTCAATGGCGCTACAGGTATCGTAAAGCCTATGTATGGCGATACTGAGGTACAGCGCTTGATTGATAAGAAGAACTATGAGACTGCTGCTGCCAATGGTTGGAACTTTACCAACACTGCTACAGCTGCCGATGTGCTGACCTTCAATCTGGAGGACCTGACACCTACACTTGATATCTACAAAGATAAGAGCTATACCGACTTCCTCGACATGATTATGAACAATAGTGTGTCGCAGAACTACGAGGTATCTGTTCAGGGTGGTAACGAGAAGACTAACTTCAACGTTTCGTTAGCTGCTATGGACGATAAGGGTCTGATGAAGGGTGATGAGTTCAACCGTTACACAGGTCGTGTAAACATCGACCATCAGATTAACCGCATCGTGAAGATCGGTACCAGTCTGTCGTATGCTTATAAGAGCAACGATAAGCGTGCCGGTGGTGTATTCAACCAGGCTCAGAAGATGACCTCTATCACACACGCTTACCTGAACGATGGTAGCATCAACGTAACACCTAACCCCTGGTACAGCGCTCACTGTTCACCTCTGCTTAACGAGGATGGCGCTTATCAGAAAAATATTGAGAGCAGCCGTTTCTTTGGTAGCGCTTATCTGCAGCTGAATCCAATCAAGGGTTTGTACGTGAAGTCGCAGTTCACGCTCGACCGTAGCACATCACGTACTGGTGAGTATCAGGACTTTGAGAGTCAGGTACGTTACCAGTCACCTCATACCACTTATATTGCTAATAACCGTAGCACCAGCACTAAGTATGTTTGGCAGAATACGGCTAACTACAACAAGACCATTGCCAAGCATGATATGACTTTCCTGCTGGGTCACGAAATGTCACAGTATGTAAGTGAGAGTAGCAACATCTCAGGTGTTGCAGGTTCTGAGAGCTACAAGAAGAGCTCGTTCTACGATGTAAGCAAGATCCAAACCCCCGATGTAAGCACTGGCTATACCAAGACCTCGATGCTGTCGTTCTTTGCTCGTGCCAACTACTCATACGATGGCAAGTATCTGTTGCAGGCTTCGGTTCGTGCCGATGGTTCTTCTGTACTCGCCGAAGGTCATAAGTGGGGTTACTTCCCATCAGTCAGCGCTGGTTGGCGTATCTCTGAGGAAGGCTTTATGCAGAGCACTAAATCTTGGCTCGACAACTTGAAGTTCCGTGTATCATGGGGTCTCTCTGGTAACTCGGCTATCTCAGCCTACCAGACACTGGCTACCATTCAGAGCATCGTGCCAAACTCTACCGATAAGGCTCCTATGACTATGGCTAATCCTAACCTGACATGGGAAAAGACCGCTGCTCTCGACTTCGGTATCGACTTCTCTGTTCTGAACGGTCGTGTTTATGGTAGCATCGACTACTACAACAGCAAGACCTATGATCTGCTGTACTACAAGACAGCTCCTGCTTCTTCGGTATTTACCAGCACTATCTCTAACGTAGGTAAGACCAAGGGCCATGGTTTGGAAATCTCATTAGGTGCTGTGCCCGTTAGAACTGGCGACTTCACTTGGGATCTGAGTGCATCGGCTACCTTTGCTAAGGATAAGGTATCTGAACTGGCTGATGGTATTGAGCAGGTGGTTAATGGCACCGATATCCTGAAGGTGGGCGAGCCTGTATCTGCTTACTATGCTTATAAGATGGATGGCTGTTGGGGTATTGGCGAGTTCGATGAGTATATGAAGGCTCATCCTAACTTCGTGAAGCCACAGGCTGACTATGGTGATCCTGGTACACCAAAGGCTATCGACGTGAATGGTGATGATGTGATTGATGATAGCGACAAGGTGATCTACAACCGTTCACCAAAGGCTATTCTCGGTCTGAACTCTACTTTCACTTATAAGGATTTCTCACTGAGCATCCAGACAATGGCTCGCTTGGGTGGTTATCTGAGCTACAGTGGTTATGGTCTTTATACCTACGACAACTCTAACTGGGGTGATTTGAGCTACTGGACACCTGAGAATCAGGACGCCGACATTCCATCACCTGGTTGCACTGGTAATACACCCACTTTCTATAAGAGCTCTATCCAGATTCAGAAGGCCGACTACTTCAAGATTAAGGATATTACCTTGTCGTACAATCTGCCAAAGACTCTGATCAAGAAGGCATACATGAGCAATGCCCGCGTATATTGCTCACTGAAGAACTACTTCACATTCAGTCACTTCGATAACTACGACCCAGAGCGTGGTGGTTCGGTTAACTTCCCACTCATGAAACAGGTAGTAGTAGGTCTTAACGTAACTTTCTAATCACTTATAATGATCATCGATATGAAAAAGATATATAGTATGTTATTTGCTGCCGCAGTGATCGGCTTCGGCGCAACCTCCTGCTCAGACTTCCTGGAGGAGGACAACAAAACCGGTGAGACTGCCGACTTGGCATACAACACCGTATCGGGTATCGACGGACTGATTCAGTCAGCTTACACCTATACACACGGATGGTGGGGTAAGGAACCGTCGCTCGGTCTGGCCGAAATGGGTTCCGACCTGTTCTACTTCGGCTATGATAACAAGCAGAAATCTATGTTGAAGTATGATATCTCGGCCGAGGCACTGGGCAACAATGTGGCTGACAACCCCTGTCTGGATGAGTATTGGGAGATGTTCTACGCTGGTGTGGATGTATGTAACAACGCACTGAAGTATGTGCCTACCTGCACCGTGATCGACGATATCAAGAAGGCGGCCTATCTGGGCGATGCCTACTTCCTGCGTGCCCTCTACTACTCGCAGATGGTGGCTATGTGGGGACCAATCCCTTACAATGCCGAGCCTATCAACGCCATCAACAACACCCCGGTGCGTGTGCCCGAGGCTGAGGTCTATGGCCATATCCTCGACGACCTGAAACAGGCCATGAACAACTATAAGAAGGCTAACATCATGGATGGCAAGTCGGCCACCGCTACTGGTCGTGCCTACTACTATTCTGCTGAGGCTCTCTACGCCCGTGTGGCCCTCTATGCTGCCTCTTGGCTGGGTGCCAATGCGGTTAACGGTTATGCCAACCTCTACAACGAGGCGCTGACAGCTGCTACCGATGTGATCAACAACTCTGGCGCCAAGTTCTACAGCCGCTACAGCGACACTTGGAACATGAACAACGAGGAGGCTACCGCTAACACCGAGAACCTCTTTGCCGTTCACTATTCTAATGATTTGAATGCCGGTCGCGACAACTGCGTGCCTTACCGTTTCTCAAGCGAGGGTACAGGCAATTTCAACTCACTCATCACCCGTACCGGCTATGGCCGTAACGGTGGTAGTGCCTCTCTGCTGATGTTTGTATCACTCTGGAACAACGGTTGCGACGATATCGGTCCTAACGGACAGAAGAACAACTCTATCTTCTTCCGTATGGCTGCCGGTAAGACCACCATCAAGAGCATGAGCACCGGTAAGGACGTTGAGGTAGGCAAGTACTACTCGCCTTATGGCCGTGGCTTCACCCGCTACCTGCCTTCACTCTATCTCTGGCAGACTCTCGACGAGCTCAAGGAGACCGACCAGCGCTACAACGGTACCCTGCTCACTGCTTACCGTGTGCACCCCGACCTGGCTGGCAATGCCGCCAACTATCCAAACATGGCCGATCAGACCTATAAGACCTACGAGGAGGCTTATGCTGAGGATGGTAACTACTTCAATGGTGGTGTCATCGGTATCCAGTATGCGCTGATGGATGGTAATTCAGCTGAGGGTCAGGCTTTGCAGGAGCAGGCTAAGAATAAGTATCGTTTGCAGTTCGCATATGGTGGCGACATCCCTGTTTACACCTCTGGCGATCCTGCTACAGCCCTGCCTACCGAGGGTGGTAAGGCTGTGTCGGATGTCTATGGCGATGCCCGTTATAAGAGCGAGAAGATTGAAGGTCGCCGTTCGTTCCCTGGTATCAAGAAGTTCCTCGACGACCAGTATAACGAAGAATATCCTACCTTTGATATCTCTTACCGCGACATCATGGTGTTGCGATTGGCTGAGATGTACCTCATCAAGGCTGAGGCAGAGCTGGCTACTGGCGGCAATGCGCTGGCAACCCTCAATCAGCTGCGTGCTGCCCGTGCCATCGCTGGCAAGGACAACTCACTCAAAGGCACGGTTGATATCGAGACCATCCTCAAGGAGCGTGCCATCGAGCTCTGTGGTGAGTATCAGCGCTGGTTCGACCTGAAACGTACTCATACCCTGATCGACCACGTGAAGAAGTACAATGCACAGGCCAGTGGCAACATCGCCCTGAAGCACTACTATCGCCCCATTCCGCTGAGCGAGCTCGAGTCGGTTACCAACCGCAGCAACGAGGCTGTGCAGCAGGATGCTAACGGTGTGCTGCAGTACACCACCGCTACAGAGAATATGTGGCAGAACCCAGGCTATTAATCCGATAGCCTATACAATATAAAGAATGCGCTCCAAAATGGGGCGCATTCTTCTTTTTTTGATGATCTGTAGGAAGTTTACATATCCTCGTAGGTATCGAGGTAGGTGACGTGGGTGACGAGATATTCATCAACTCCGTGCTTACCATCGGCACCGCCGATACCAGATTTCTTCACACCAGCGTGGAAGCCCTGGATGGCTTCGAAATGCTCGCGATTCACATAGGTCTCGCCAAACTCGAGTTCACGGCATGCCTTTACGGCTACGTTCAGATCCTTGGTGAAGATGCTCGATGCCAGACCGTATTCGCAGTCGTTGGCATAGCCGATAACCTCATCAAGGGTTTCGAACTCAACCAATGGGATGACGGGACCAAAGGTCTCCTCGTGGATGATGTCCATATCCTGTGTGCAGTTGTCAAGTATCGTGGCGGCATAGAAGTAACCTTGATTGCCTACGCGATGACCACCACAGAGCAACTTGGCGCCTTGTTTGATGGCGCGTTCCACTTTTTCTGTTACACTCTCCAATGCGCGCTGTTCTACTAATGGACCCATATCTACGGTTTCGTCCTTGCAAACATCGCCTACCTTGACCTTTGACATTTTGTCGACGAGTATCTGGGTAAAGGCTGCCTTTATCTCTTTCTGTACATATACACGTTCTGCATTATTACAAATCTGACCGTTGTTGCCGATGCGACTATCCACAATCCACTGGGCTGCGCGCTCCAAGTCGGCATCCTTCATGACGATGGCAGGAGCCTTTCCTCCTAACTCAAGTGATACTTTGGTAATATTCTTAGAAGCGGCTGCCATAATGCTTTCGCCTGCACCTACAGAACCTGTTACGCTTACAATGTCGATCTTGGGCGAGCCTGCCATCTCGTTACCAATAACCGAACCCTTACCAGTTACGATATTGATGACACCTGCGGGCAAGCCGATCTCATCGACAATCTTGGCAAACTCTGTACAGTTCTCTGGGGTGAGTTGTGATGGCTTGATGACAATGGTACAGCCTGCAATGAGGGCAGCACCAGCTTTGCGGGCAATCAGGAAGAACGGGAAGTTCCAAGGCAGGATGCCTGCTACCACGCCGATAGGCTTCTTGGTGAGCAGAATGGTTTCGTTAGGACGGTCGCTTGGAATAATCTCGCCTTCTATGTGGCGTGCGAAGGTTGCCATGTATTCAAAATAGGCGATGGTGGCACCAACCTCGATGGAGGCCCAATTACGTGTCTTACCCTGCTCACGCATGATAATCTCGGTGAACTCTTTTTCGCGTTTCTTGATGCCTTCTGCCATTTTCAGTAGATAACCAGCACGCTCGATAGCGGGTGTCTTGGCCCAGGCCTTCTGAGCTGAACGGGCTGCATCAAGTGCGCGGTTTACATCCTCGATGGTTCCCTCGGGCTGACGAGAGATAACTTCCTCTGTCGAGGGGTTCAACACATCGATCCATTGGCCGTTAGAGCTCTCGCAGAACTGACCATTGATGTACATTTTTAAGTCCTTCATAATTGTTTGTTTTTAAAAAGTAATTAAGTTATTGGGAAATAGTTATAAGTCTGACTGTCGAGTTTAGACCGCTTGGCACGGGTGCCCAGTGATCGTATTTAGTGGTTTTGTAATTGATGTCGACCACGTTGATCTCGTTAAACTTGCGCCATTCTATGCCTTTACGATCCAGATCGGCTATGCGGTTTGCGGGTAGGTTGGTCACTTCGATACGGAGTGTGTTCTTGCCCTTACGCAGCGTTTTACCGCAATCAAGGATAAAGGGTACAGCCCAGGCACAGCCAACGAACTGACCATTGATATACACACGGGCCGACTCTCGTACATCGCCTAAATCAATTTTCCATGATTGACGTGCCTCCTGAGCCGACAGACGGAAAGAAGTGGTATAAACACCTGTTCCCATGGTAACAGCGGCGCTGTCGCTCAATGTCTCCCATGTTTGGAGTTTTGCCAAACGGAAGGTTTTGCCCACCCTGGGCGTCTCGTCGGTAAACGAGAGCGCCCAAGGTCCCAGGAGCTCCTTCTCCTGGGCCTGCGGGGCCTTTTCAGGTACTATACTGGTTGAAACTAGTTGATCGGATGTTTGCAGGATTCGACTCTCGCCCGATTTCAAGGCAATATGCAACTGACCGTTGTTGACGCTTGCTGGCGTGATGTCGCCATTCATGGGGTTGAACCAGTGGGCGCCCTTGAAAGGAACTGCAAGAGAGACATCGCCTTCCACATCGTTTGGTGTAAGATTGACGATGAAGTAATGCCACTGGTTGCCCTGCTTGCGACGGATGGCACGCAGTCCTAACTGGGTTTTCATGGGTTCTGACTGAGCGAAATGCGCCATGAGTTCAGGTTGTTCGCCTTTGATCACGTAAGGATGCAGACGATCAATCTGTGCCTGCAGGGCTGCATCGATGGTGGTGCCACTGGGAATGATGAGGGCACGATAGCTGGTGCCGCCTTCGGTGACGAGTCGACCATCAGCAATGCGTAACTTTGCCAGTTGGCGGTCGCTGATATAGTCACAGTCGTAGCCCAGACGGTCGATGGCAAGGATGCTCTTGATGAACTGAGGAGCTTTCTTGGCCATTGAGTGGATATCGAACTGCATCAGGATTTCGTTGCCAGTACGCTGACGCCACATATCACGAACGGGTAGATAGACTAAGAAATCGTTGTCGGGTTGTCCCAGTTGCAGGAAACTCTGACAGCGTTCGATATACTTCATGAGGTAAGGGGCATCGCGCCAGATGCTGTTGGTTGGGCTCATATCCACTGAGGCATAGAACTTCCAACCTGGCCACGCATCGTTCTTGGGTGTGTAGCATGAACCGTGGAAGAATACGTGATTCACACCACAGGTGAACATCAGGTCGAGATCGGGTTTCATCTGCGAGAGTGATGTGCGGAAGTGTTCTGTGAGCCAGGTAAATGTCTCGCTCGATGTGAACGGCTTACCCATGACGTGGGCGGCCGAAGATGCGTATTTTAGCATCGACACATCGCTGTCGTTCTTGCGGGTCATACCAGAATCGGTACGCAGACCACGAATGCCGAAATCAGACAGTCCAAATCCTTCAATCTCAGGAATATCGACAGCAGCGTAGAGATCAAGCAGGTTAGCGGGGGAGCCGTGTGCCTGATTGCGCACCTTTACACCATGTTGGTGGGCCCATGCCACCCATTGTTGAGTGAAGTTCTCGAGCAACAGGTCACTCAGCGTTTCACGGTAGTCGCACAGCACTTGGTTGCCATCACCGCCATGCAGCAGTTCAGGTAACTTCTCACGCAGGTCGTAACCGCGACGTTTCTGGAACTCATAGAACAGGGTAGGGGTCCAGTTGGCCTTGTACACCTCATATGAGTCGTTGAAGAAGGTATGCGGGTAAGGCACGCCTGATGTGGCGAATGCCTGTGTGAAGCGGTCGAGATAGTGTGCTACAGCCTGGCGGTCGAAATGGTCAACTACCCAGCCTTCGCCACCAGGAGCTGCACGTTTCACCTTTTGTCGGGTACGACCAATCTCAACGTTATAGGTCTTGACACCTCCTATGATGGTATCTTTGAAAATGGCACGACAGGCAGCCTCGTCAAGCGCGATATGCGGACCGCCAAAAGGCCAACCTGTGCCACAGTTCATATCTACCTCGATGCCTAACGGACGGGCGATATCCTGCACCATCAGCAATGCCTGCATCCATTGAGGTGAGAGGAAGCTGATGTTCTGACTATCGTTGCCTTTTACTCCATAGAGTGGGGTAATTTCTACCGCACCGATACCGGCACGTGCATATTCTGAGAGGTTCCATTGCAGGTCCTCTTTATTAACAGCAGAACCCAGCCACCACCAACGGGTGCCGGGCTTTGCTTCAGGTTGTGCTGCAGGCCAGCTCTGAGCCAGCCCCGCTGTCGCTAAGCAACACGCTGTCAATAGGGTTAAGTATCGCCTCATTTCTGTATGAGTTTATAATATTCTGATGCGCCCAGTAGGAAACAGCCAGTGCCGTAGTCCTCGAAGTCGGGCACACTGGTGAAGGTGACAGGCTGTCCAGCTGATGGCTCCTTTCCTGTACCTTGGTTCCAGCCTAAGAAACCATCAGTGTGTACGCATGATTCAAGTGCCTGCCAGGCTTTATCGCAGGCAGGACGGTATATCTTCTCCTTGAGCAGTCCCTGCTGTATGCCCCATGCCATACCGTAGAGGAAGAGGGCTGTGCCTGTCATCTCAGGGGTGGGATAGTCGACATCCGAAACCAGACTGGCGTGCCAGAATCCATCGTTATGCTGGCATTTCAGCAGCCCGGCACTCATCAGCACAAAGTCTTTTTTCAGTTCCTTATACTCCTTGCTCTTAGGTGAGAGCTGGTTCATGCAGCGCACCAAGGCGGCATAAACCCAGCCGTTGCCACGACTCCAGTAACAGTCCTTACCATCTTTCTCCTTGTAAGGTGGTACGTAGTCGGCATCGCGCCACCACAAGCCGTCTTTGGTATTGAACAGACCACCACCGCACTCGTTACGGGTCCAGCGGTACATCTGCATGGCGTGGTCGCGGTATTTCTGTTCGCCAGTGAGCTTACCCACTTGCATATAGAGCGGCATAGCCATCTGGATGGCATCAATCCAGGTCCACCAACCGTAAAGCGAGTTGACATTGGTCTTAGCCTTGGGGGTAGAGGTCTGCTGCTTGGTGTTGGGGGTAGCCATCTGGTGGTCTAAGTTGGCAATGACGTTAGCCAATAATGCTTTCTGATCTCTTCCTTTGAGAGCTGCCAGTTCCACGTAGGTCTGTCCGCAGCACTGGTCGTCGGCATCGCAGGTGTTCACACCATTGCGTGGGGTCCATTTGTGGAAATCGGCCCATGTCATGGCATAGTCGATGTAGCGCTGTTGTGGGGCGATGGCATTCAGGGCCATCAGTCCCTCATAGTACACGGCGCGTGTCCAGAGCGACGAGGGACGCACCTTCTTCACGTTGGTGGGCAGGGTAGGATCGCTATACTTCGCCATGAAATAATCGTTGGCTTTCTGTGCTGTCGGCAGCACGTTGTTCTGAGCGGTAGCCGATTCAGAGAGGCTCATAAACGCTACCAGTGCAATCATAATTTTCTTCATTTCTATGTAGTTTATTTTGTTTCGAACTTGGTAATGACGGTTTTATATTTGTGGGATATTGTTTTCAGCGATATCTTCGATGGCTGTTGACCAGCACGTAGGATAACCATGGCCGAGCCTTGCCACAGACGGCGGTGGTTTGTCACGTTCAGTTCTTCGCTGGTGATGTCGCCATTGGTTACGGCAATGATGCGTGCATCGCCCTCCACTTCGAACTGTAGCTCATCGGTGGCAGCAAACACACGACGGCCTTTGCTGTCGACAGCGGTAATGCGGATGTGCTGCAGGTCCTGACCGTCGGCCTTCCACTGACTATTGTCAGGGCTCGCAATCAGTTTTACAGCCTTGCCTGTTGTTTCAATAGTGTGACGGGCTATCACCTTTCCCTGTTTGTAGGCCACAGCTTCTAACCGACCAGCCTGATAGGCTATATTCTTCCAAAGGATGCGATTACGATTCTCTGGATCAGTGGGATTGGTACGGCGCCCCAAACGTTTGCCGTTCAGTAGTAACTCTACTTCGTCGCCGTTTGTATATGTATATAGGTTGACTTTCGATCCTGCTGCACGATTCCAGTTTTCTGTCTCGATGTCGTTGCCTGTCTGTATGCCGTTCCACTCGATGTCGTTTTCTGTATCCTCAACCACAGCGATGCGTACCAATGGCTCGTTTTTCAGGAAACTCTTCATGAAGTAGGCCTTGGGCTTGGGGTCAAGAGCAATGTCGAACACACCTTGCGCCCATCCTTTAGCTGGCCAGCCTTGACTTTCGCCTAAATAGTCGATGGCACCCCAATAGGCCAGTCCAACTACTTTGTCAAGATCCATCTCGAACCAGTTGGGGCCCATCTTGTTGATGCTGGCTTCGCTCTGGTAAAATGTCATCCAAGGAAAACGGCGCCTGTCGCCTGGGAAGTACATATATCTATAGTTATACGCTTGGATGTCAGTCTGCATAGCCAGGTCGCATGGCAGTGAGTCGGTCTGCCAGTTACGGTAGCGCGGATGCATGGCTACGGTTATCTGACGGGTGGAATCGTAACGGTGTACCACAGGGCGCATCATCTTATAGCAGGTCACGCCGAAGTCGCCGAAAGGCTGGTTTGGGTCCTGTTGCAGTTCGTTGCCTAAGCTCCACATCACTACGCTGGGTGAGTTGCGGTCGCGTGTAATCCACTCCGTCACATCCTGAGCCCAATGGTTCATAAATGGTACGCGTCCGCCTGTATGCTGCTGGGTCCATTTATCATAGAGTTCATCCACCACCAGAATGCCGTATTTGTCGCACAGACGGATAAAGTCGCGGCTATAGGGGTTATGCGAGGTGCGGATATGGTTGATGCCGAACTGTTTCATCATCTGGATACGCTTCTCAATGGCACGTGGATAGGCTGCAGCACCTAAGGCGCCTAAGGTGTGGTGGTTGGCATAGCCCTTCAGGAGAACCTTCTGGCCGTTCAACTTCAAGCCGAAGGCGGGTCCGTACTCGATGGTGCGGATACCGAACTGCTCACTCACCTCATCGGCCACTGTCCCGTCCTGATACAGTAGCTCTACCTTGGCAGTATAGAGGTTAGGATGCTCAGTATCCCAGAGCTGTGGCTTGGGAATCTCTATCTCGGCCAAGCGGAGATTCTGTGTGCGTGACTGCGGATTGCCGCTACGTGATGCAGTCTGCTTTACTATCTGCCGACCTTCCGGATCGTAGATAGTTACCCTTACAAGGGTTTGACGGTTCTTGGTACGATTGGTTACGTCGGCCGAGATGTTGACAAACTGATTATCGCGTGTGGTGATATACAGTGGATGGCGCTCGAAATACAGATCGGCAGAGGTGTTGATGAGCGATACATTGCGAAACAGCCCCCCACCAGTGTACCAGCGCGAGTTGCGCTCTGTCATGGTATGTGCCTTAACAATGAGCTCGTTGGGCTGACCATAATGCAGCTGTTGGGTGATATCTATCTGGAAGCCTACGTAGCCGTAGTCTGTTCCTCCTATATGCTTACCATTCAGCCATACATCGCCCACGTACATGATACCTTCGAAATCGAGCAGGATACGACGACCTTTCAGTGTGGCATCGGGTGTAATTATTTTGCGATACCAGCCTGCCCCCATCTCTTTGAAACCTCGTGCCGAGAGTCGGCTCTTGATGTTGGCAGCCACATCGCTATTGTCGGCCCGTTCATCTGCCGAAGGGGCAACCCAAGGCTGTTCTATCTGGAAATCGTGGGGCACATCAATCTGATACGACTGAGTAAAAAGTGAGTCGCGTGCGAAATCCCAACCATAGTTCAGGTTGACCACCTCTCGTGGTTGCGCCTGCATGGTGGATGCGAGGCACAGCAGAAGAGAGACTGAAAAAGTGCGGTACGTTTTCATTTATTTACTTGTTTTTTGGTTTTTGCTGCAAAGTTATGTATATTATCCTGCTACTTTCATATTCTTTTGTTCTGAATTTAGCAATATTGTACAACTTTATTAGATTGCGGACAAAAATGAATGATATGGACGATTAAAAACATCTACTTTTGCAGTAACTAATTAAAACTGTGATGAAAAGACTAATATTCCTAACGTTGGCATTCGCCGTAGGTCTGTGTGTAAAGGCGCAGACTGTCGACACCTTATTAAATATATATAGTGTCAACCCCATCGATTTCTCGGTTCGTGTACCTGATGGTAATTATCGTGTTACCGTTACCCTTGGTTCGAAGAAACGTGCCGCCCAGACGGTAGTACGTGCTGAGAGTCGTCGCCATTATACGGATGTCATCACCACCAAGAAAGGCAAGTATCAGATATTATCCTTCGTGGTGAACAAGCATGAGCCTCAAATTGATGCTGCCAATCGTGTGAAGCTGAAAACACGCGAGCTGACCTATAAGAACTGGGACGACGCCTTGAACCTGCAGTTCTGCGGACCAGCACCTGCCGTGCAGCGCATCATCATCGAGCCCGACACTGCTGCCACTACCGTTTTCCTGTGTGGCAATAGCACCGTGGTCGATCAGGAGAAAGAGCCCTGGGCTTCGTGGGGACAGATGATTACCCGTTGGTTCACCCCCGATGTAGTGATTGCCAACTATGCCGAAAGCGGTCTGTCGGCTACTACCTTCCTCGCTCAGCTGCGCCTTGATAAGATTCTTACGCAACTGCGTAGTGGCGATTATGTGATCTGTGAGTTCGGTCATAACGATGAGAAGGAACATAAAGCCGGCGATGGCGCTTGGTACAGCTATAGTCGTAACCTGAAGATTTTTGTGGACCGTGTACGTGCGAAAGGCGGTCATATCATTTTTGTAACACCTACAGCCCGTCGGTTCTTCGAGGCTGATCAGCGTACCCTGCGCAACACTCATGGCGACTATCCTGAAGCCATGCGCACTGTAGCCCGCAGAGAGCAGGTGCCAGTCATTGAATTGAACGGGATGACTACCGCCTTTTATGAAGCTCTTGGTTTCGAGGGTTCCAAGCGTGCGTTGGTACATTATCCCGCTAACACTTTTGCCGATCAGCCAGAACCATTGGCAGATAACACCCACTTTAATCCGTATGGAGCTTGGGAGGTGGCCAAGATGATTGTGATGGGACTCAAACAGATGCATTGTCCACTTGCTGATCACCTGCGAGCCGACTGGCAGGACTTTGATCCATCGCACCCAGACAACCCTGATGCTTTTATCTGGTATCCGTCAGGAAATACCAACCTGACCAAGCCCGATGGCAATTAAAAAAAAGTACAGGTTGAACGATAATCATAGTAATCGTACGATTTTTGTATATATGTATAGATAAAAACTTGCTACTTTTGCAGCAAAACCTAAATTTCAAATTAATAAATTACTAATTAAATTATTTAAAAACAGTATGAAAGACATTGGTAAATCAAGTCTGAACAGCAGCTGGACCATGTTCCAGAGGTTGATGTTTACGGTACTGTTCGCCGTGTTTGCCGTTGGTGCATTCGCTCAGAGCAAGATTACCGGAACAGTGGTCGATGCTAAGGGAGATCCTATCATCGGTGCAAGCGTGGTTATTAAGGGAACAAGCAATGGTGCCATTACCGATTTGGATGGTCATTTCACGATTGCTAATGCGCCCGGCAAAGGTTCTTTAGAGGTTTCTTACATTGGCTATAAATCACAGAGTGTAGCCCTTGGTGGAAAATCGCAGATCAACATTACGCTTCAGGAAGATAATGCTTTGCTCGACGAAGTGGTTGTAGTAGGTTACGGCACGATGAAGAAGAGCGATGTAACCGGTTCTCTGGCACGTGTAAGTGGCGATGATCTGAAGGCCATGCCAGTAAAGAATGCGCTGGAAGGTATGCAGGGTAAGGCTGCCGGTGTGGATATCACTTCTAACCAGCGTCCAGGTTCTGTAGGTAAGATTCAGATCCGTGGCGTGCGCTCTATCGGTGCAAACAATGACCCTCTGTATGTTGTCGACGGAATGGTGCTACAGGCTGGTGGTATTGACAACCTGAACCCCAGCGATATCGAGAGCATCGACATTCTGAAGGATGCTTCTGCTACTGCTATCTATGGTAGCCGTGGTGCCAACGGTGTTGTGCTGGTAACAACCAAGAAAGGTAAGGCTGGTAAGGTGAGCATCAACTACTCTGGTACTGTTTCGTTCGAGACCTTGCATGAGGTGACCGAGATGATGAACGCTGCCGAGTGGCTCGACTACGCACGTCTGGCAAAATATAACATGGGTTCGTATAAGAGTGCTACTCCTGATTACGAGCAGGATAAGCTGGCCTTTGGTGGTGTGGCTGCCTCTTGGGCACAGATTGACAAAGCTTGGTCTAATGGCACATACGATCCTTCAAAGGTTGGTGGCTATGACTGGGTAGCTGATGGTAAGCGTACAGGTATCACCCACGAGCACACCCTGAGTGTTTCTGGTGGTGCAGAGAAGTTTAACGGTTATGCCTCGTTTGGTTACCTGAATCAGAAGGGCACTCAGCCTGGTCAGTCATATGAGCGCTTCACGCTGAAGACTTCGTTCGAGGCTAAGCCTCTTGATTTCTTTGTATTTGGTGCTGGTATCAACGCCTCTTACGGTAATCAGGATTATGGCTACAGCTTCACCAAGTCGACTACTGGTGCTGGTGACTATTATGGTGCATTGCAGGGCATGCTGCCTTGGACTGTTCCTTATGATGCTGATGGCAACTATCTGCGTTTGCCTAACAATGATATCAATATCATCAACCCCATCCGTGAACTGCAGTACAATACCAATAACCGTAAAACCTTCCGTGCACAGGCTAACGTTTATGGTGAGGTGGATTTCGGTAAGCTCTGGAGTCCGTTAGACGGTTTGCGTTATCGTATCCAGTTCGGTCCTGAGTTCCGTTACTACACACTGGGTATTGCCAACGCTGCTGGTGGTATCAACGGTGATGGTAACAATAAGGCGCAGTATCAGAATGATATCCGTAGAGCCTACACACTCGATAACCTGATTTATTATAATAAGACAATTGCCGACGTTCACAACATTGGCTTGACTTTGATGCAGAGTGCTTCTGAGTATCATTATGAGATGGGTAACATGAGCGCTACCAATGTCAGCTCTGCCGAGCAGCTGTGGTACAATCTGTATTCTGCTGGCTCTTTGAGCGGATTCGGTACGGGCTTGACCGAGACTCAGATGACTTCTTACCTGGTTCGCTTGAACTACGGTTTCATGGATAAGTATCTGCTTACCGCTTCTATGCGTTGGGATGGTGCCTCACAGCTGGCTGAGGGTCATAAGTGGGCAAGCTTCCCATCTGTAGCGCTGGCTTGGCGTGCTAATCAGGAGAACTTCCTGAAGGATGTGAGCTGGTTGAGCAATCTGAAACTGCGTCTGGGTTGGGGTATCACAGGTAACGCTGCTATCTCAGCATATGCTACAAAGGGTGCCATCCAGGGTGCTTACTATCAGTGGGGTAAGGAGAATCCTGCCTTAGGTTACGTGCCTTCTGACCCATCAGCAAAGACCCCAAACAAGATGGCTAACAATCAGTTGACCTGGGAGAAGACCACACAGCTGAACCTGGGTATCGACTTTGGATTCATCAACAGCCGTATCAATGGTAGCTTTGATATCTATAAGACTACCACCAAGGATTTGTTGTTGCCCATGACTATTCCTTCGTTGACTGGTTATACCTCTACTTATGCCAATGTAGGTAAGACTTCGGGTTGGGGTATCGACTTCCAGTTGAACGCCATCCCTGTAAAGACACGTGATTTCGAGTGGACATCTACACTCACATGGAGTATGGACCGCAGCGAAATCAAGGAGCTGGCCAATGGTAAGAAGGAGGACGTTAACAACCGCTGGTTTGTAGGTGAGGAGATTGGCGTTTACTACGACTATGTATATGATGGCATCTGGAAGACCAGCGAGGCTGAAGAGGCTGCCAAGTATGGTCGTAAGCCTGGCCAGATTAAGGTGAAGGACTTTAATGAAGATCATGCTATTGATGGTAACAACGACCGTAGGATTGTTGGTAAGTATCGTCCTGACTGGACTGCTGGATGGACCAACACCTTCAACTACAAGAATCTGGAACTCTCTGTATTCCTGTATTCACGTTGGGGATTCACCGTTCCCGCAGGAAGTGCAACGCTCGATGGCCGCTACATGATGCGTAAACTCGACTACTGGGTAGCAGGAACCAACGAGAATGCTAAGTACTATAGCCCTGGTTCTACCGGTGAGGCTGCTGATACCTATGCTTCGTCTATGAACTATCAGGATGGTTCGTTCATCAAGGTTCGTAATATCTCTCTGGGTTATAACTTCACCGCTAAGCAGCTCAAACCACTGGGTATCAATAGCTGTAAGGTTTATCTACAGGCTAACAACCCATTCTTCCTGTATAAGAAGACCGACTGGTTGGATACTGACTTGTTAAGTTATGCAAACAATACACAGACAAATGCATCGGGTGTTACCCTTAAGAGCTTTGTTGTAGGTCTTAACATCGGATTCTAATTAAAGAAAGGACTAATTATGAAATTTAAAAATATAGTATCAATCGCCCTGATGACGAGCGTTGTGGGCGGTATGACCACATCTTGTGGTGATGAATTCCTGAAGGAGGAGCTGAAGACTGAATTCAGCACCGACTATTTCAAGACTCAGGATGGCTTGGACGATTTGGCTACAGGTGCCTACTTGAAACTGAAATTTAAGTTCAATTATATCTGGGGTATCGAGTGCTACAATATGGGTGTCGATGAGTTTACCGATGCCAATAACCAAATGCCTGCATGGAACCACTATGGCGATGCGCTGAACTCGACTGAGGGTGGTGCCAACCAGCCTGTGTGGGATAACTACTATGGCTTGATAGAGCCTGCCAATGTTCTTATTAAGAATGTGCCAGAGTTCTATGGCCAGTCGAATGCTGACTATAACACCCGCCTGGGTGAGGGCTATTTCATGCGTGCCTATGGCTACTTCGAATTGGTGAAACAGTTTGGTGGTGTGCCTCTTAAGTTGCAGCCTTCAACAGGTCCTGAGACTTATTTCACCCGCAACAGCGAGGAGGAGGTCTATGCTCAGATTATCAGCGACTTAGAGGAGGCTTATAAGTTGCTGCCTACCACACCTGCCCAGGTAGGTCGTGTCACCAAGTATGCTGCTGCCCACTTCCTGGCAAAGGCTCATCTGTTCCGTGCTTCTGAGGCTTATGATAAATGGAACAGTGCATATAAGAATGATGACCTCGATGCCGTTATCAAGTATGCTACCGAGGTGGTCAATGCGCATCCGCTGTGCAGCGACTATGTGCAGTTGTGGGATTACAAAGAGGCTAATGGTGCTAACGAGAATGTATCAGAGGTGGTGCTGGCTGCTCAGTTCTCTAACGATGAGTCAACCTGGGGCCGCTTTGGTAACCAGATGCACCTGTACTATCCCTCTGTTTATCAGGATATGAAGGGTACAAACCGTGATATCTCTGGTGGTCGTGAGTTCTCTTATGTAAGTGCCACTGAATACACCATGGAGGTGTTTGACCGTGTAAACGACTCTCGTTTCTGGAAGTCGTTCATCACTTGCTACGGTTGTAATAATACGAAGAATGCGCCCACATGGACGGCTGAAGATATCGCTTCGGGTAAAGCGCCTGCTGGCGTAGCTGCTGGCGACAAGCGTTTCGTTGGTGGTCAGGTAGGTATCAAGTATATCGTCAACAATCCTGGTGACGACCGCTATGAAAACTATGCTTCTGGTGCTTCTGATGTTCTGGTATCTAAGGATGGCGTGCTTCAGGCTCCTCACACCTTTGTGCGTTACTTCAAGGGACAGGATTTCAACTGGAACACCGACATTAAGAATCTTACCGGTAACTACTACGGCGTGATTCCTCACAAGCGTAGCGTAGCGCTGAGTAAGTATCGTGATGGTGCCCGTAACTCTATTGCGTCTCAGTTTGGTACACGTGATGCCATCATCGCCCGTTCGGCCGAGGATGTGCTGATGATTGCCGAGGCTTATATTCGCAAGGGTGAGAGCAACTATGCTCAGGCCATCGAGTGGATCAACAAACTGCGTGAGCGTGCAGGATATGCTGCTGGTGAAAACCGTTCGGTGAATGTGGATGGTGGTCAGGCTTATAAGAATAACTCATATTGTACCGGTAAGGGTGGTGGCTATAGCGCTGATGGTGCTATCTACAGCGAGCAAAACACTTACTATGAGAGTAACAATATTGCTGAGACAACAGCTTCTTCTAAGGCTGCCATGCGACTGAATAGTGTTGACGATGTATACAACTCGCCCACAGAGCAGCGCATCTATAAGGCCCTGAAGTGCTCTACCAATGCGGAGAAGATGATGTGCTTCCTGCTTGATGAGCGTACACGTGAGCTTTGTGGTGAGGCTCTCCGTTGGGAGGATCTGGCGCGCACACGTACACTCGATGCCCGTTGGCATGCCTTCAACGATGGTGTGAGCCGTGGTATAGGCGACTTTAAGGCTGATAAGCACTACTATCGTCCTATTCCACAGTCGTTCCTCGATGGTATCACTACCGAGAGTGGAGCAGGCCTCACTGCTGAGCAGAAGCAGGCTATGCAGAATAATGGTTATTAATGGATTTGGCTACATAATTTGGTTCATACATATTAAATGTTAGCACATTAATTAAGGTTAGTTGTTTTGTAGACCGCCCCGCGAGCAGTGGCTCGTCGGGGCGGTTTCTTTTTTACTGACCTTTGCCGTATTTGCTGGGTGGAACACCGTATTTCTCCTTGAAACACTTGTAGAAATAGGTGGGCGACTGGAAGCCTACCTTGTAGCTCACCTCCGTCACGTTCAGGTCGCCTTCTATCAGCAGCTCGGCGGCTTTCTTCAGGCGCTCTGTCTGCAGGTAGGTGTTGGGCGACATGCCTGTAAACTCCTTCATCTTACCATAGAACTTGGTACGGCCCATCTTGAGCAGGGCTGCCAGCGTGTCGACATTGAATTCAGGGTCGCCCATACGCTGTGCCACAATGGTTTCCATCTTCTCGCGGAAACGCTGGTCGGCCTCGTCGGTGATGATAGGGGCATTGAACTTGGAACTTTGAACATTGAGCTTTGAACTGTCATCGGCGGGTTGCAGACGGCTGTACCATTGGATGAGCTGGGTGATGCGCAGTATGAGCAGCTCAAAGTTACAGGGCTTCACCATATAGTCGTCGGCACCTGCTTTGTAGCCTCGCAGCAGCTGGTCGTCGCCATCGAGTGCTGTCAGCATGATGATGGGGATGTGTTTCGAGTTCTCTGTGGCGCGTAGCTGTCGTACAATTTCGAAGCCGTTGATGTCGGGCAGCATCACGTCGCACAGTATCAGGTCGGGAGCCTGTTTGCCGATGCCGCTCAGTGCCTGCTGTCCGTTGGTATAGCTCACGGTGTGGAAATAGCGTGCCACACTATCGCGTATCTGGTCGAGCATATCTGGATCGTCCTCGATGATGGCCACGTTGATATTCTCGTTGAATGCCACAGGTGTCAGGTCGCGTATATCCTCTGGTGTAGCCTCCTTCTCCATGGTGGTGTTTACGGCAGTAGCTCCGGCATAGTCCTCGCTGCTGTACACATCGGCAGTAGCAGGGATGGTGGTGATGAATCGCGCCCCGCCTTCGTCTGCTATACGTTCATATACCAACGAGCCCTTGTGCAGTCGTGCCGACTGGAAGGCGGTATAGAGTCCGATACCCATGCCGCCCTGGGATACGTAGCCATGCATGAAGGGCTGGAACAGCTGTGGCATCTGCTGCTCGCTGATGCCAGGTCCGTTGTCCTCAACCATTAGCTGTATCTGCTGTCTTTCTTTGAGCAGTTTCACTTTCAGACTGATGTGTCCACCTTGTGGCGTGTATTTCACCGCATTGCTCAGCAGATTGTAGAGTATCGTCTCCACCAGATGGGGGTCGAAGGTCATCTGGTACTGGTGTGCGAATGGGGTGTAGGTGAGCTGTTGCTCCTTGCGGGCAGCCATCTCGCGGAACTCGTCGCTGGTGGCGCGTCCCAGTTTGATGATGTCGCCCTCCATCACGCCTAATCGCTGGTTACCTGTGTTGATACGTCTGAACTCCATCAGTTGGTTCACCAGCTTCGAGAGTCGCAGCGTGCCTCGGCGCACAGTCTGCACAGCCGAACGCGATACTTGCTCGCTGCCCTTCTGGGTGAGCTTGTCGGCAGCGCCGCTGATGATGGCCAGGGGTGTACGGAACTCGTGGGCGATATGGGTGAAGAAGTTTAATCGGAAGGTCGAAAGCTCTTTCTCCACGCGTATCTGCTGGTTGAGTTCGAAGTTACGTCGCCAGGCGCGATAGAAGTACCAGCACAGCACGCCGATAATAAAGAGGTAGATGAGCCATGCCCACCACGTGTTGTACCACGGCTGGCGGATAATGATGGTAAACACGTACTCCTCGCTCCATTGGTTGTTCTTGTTCAGCGAGCTGAGGTGGAACAGGTAGGTGCCTGGTGGCAGACTGTTGTAGCGTGCGCTGTTGTCGCTGGTCAGCTGTCGCCAGTCGTGCTCCACACCTTCCATATAATAGCGGTATTGGGTAGATGAGATACCAGCGTAGTCAAGGTTCGAGAATCCTAACTCTATCGAGTTCTGGTCGTGGTTCAGCACCAGTTGCTGGTCGCTGGTCGACAGGTAGCGTGCCACACCGTCAATGCTCACCATGGTGATGATGGGTCGTCCGGCTTTCTCAGGCAGCTCTGCGTTCAGTCGTTCTGGTTGCAGTATCATCATGCCATAGGCGGTGCCGAACAGCAGTCGTCCGTCAGGCAGCATGGCAGTACTGTTCTCGCTGTAGATGTTGCTTTCCATGGTGTGTCCGAACTGGTAGCTGTTCACCTTCTGGTCCTTGCGTATACAGGTGATGCCGTTGTCGGTACCAGCCCAGATATTGCCTTGTCGATCAGTGGTAATTGAGAGTATATTGTTGGTAATCAGTCCGTCGTGGGTGGTATAGCTGCGCTCGATGGTGAATTTCCCGTTGTCGTAGCGGCATTTCTGCAGTCCGCCGCCACGTCCGCCAACCCAGATGTTACCAGCCGAGTCGGGCATCAGACACGATATCTCGTCGAAGGGGAAGTCGCCCTGCTGTATGTTATGGCTGATGAGGTCGTTGTTGGTCAGCGTCTTTTTCAGCATGTCGATATGGTACACGCCGTTGTTGCTGGCCAGCCAGTACTGGTGGCGGTTGTCGGCACGGATGATACGTATCAGACTCTCGTTGTACGAGCGCTTCATCAGGTGTGTGGTGTTCAGCAGTCCGTCGGCCTCCAGGTGCACCACAAACAGTCCGTCGCCCCAGGTGGCTATCCACAGGCGCCCTAAAGGGTCTTCGGTGATGTCGTAGATCTGTGCCGATGGGAAATCGATGCGCTTGCCGTCGATATAGAGTCCGCCGCCTCGCAGTCCCATCCACTCGTGGTCCTTGGTGTCCTTATAGTAGGCATATACGGCAGCAGGCAGCGATTGTGGCTGTTGGTGCTGCCATGTGGCAGGATTCAGTTCGTATAGCAGGTTGTCGCGCGTGCTCAGCAGCACCCTGTTGCCGCCGGCATAGTTCACCATGCGCACAAAGTTACTCCAGTCGCCCTTGCGGTTGGGCTGTGGGTAGAAGTAGTCGGCATTGGTGCGGTCGGGTGGCAGTATGCAGGTCAGTCCTGTCGATTCCTCGCTCAGCCAGATGCAGCCGCTGCGGTCTATCAGGATGTTGTTCAGATAGCTGTTACCCACAATGGCCCATGGCGAGGTGGCCGAGTAGTGCTGCAGGCGGTCGTGCTCAATGTCGTACACAAAGAGTCCGTTGCCATAGCTGGCAATGTAGTACAGTCCGTCGGCACCTTTCTTGATGTTATATCGGCGGAATCGTTCCACCGTCGATTTCACGCCCTGCATCAGGTTCAGCACGCGCATGTCGCCCTTGGCAGTGAACACGTAGAGTATGCCCGTGCTGTTGCTTACAAAGTGGTTTTGGTCGTCGCTGCTCAGTCCCTCCATCTGTGCGCCTCCCTGCATGTGGTATTTGGTGGTGGCGTTGGCGGTGCCGTCCTTGGGGTTCACCATCAGGGTTTCGTTGTTGGTCATGATCATCCAGCAGCCGTGCCACTCGAAGCTGGCCGATACCATATTGATTTTCTTCATGTCGGCAGCGATGGCGATTCGTCGCAGTTCGCGTCCGTTCTCGTCGAAGGTGTAAATCAGTCCTGTGTTGGTCAGCGCCAGCATGGTGTGTCCAATCTGTATGCCTCGGCGGAAGAACACGCCCTGGGCAATGGTGCGTGCCTTGCCCTGTGCATCGATGATGGTGATGCCCGATGAGGTCATGGTCCACAGGCGTCCCTGTTGGTCTTCGAAGGCATCGTTCACGTGGTTCACGGGCAGGGTGCCGCTGGCTTTGGTATAGTCGGTACAGCTCACCAGTCCGTCGGCGCTGCCTTTCACACGGCGCACGCCGCTCTCATCGTCGAACATCCACACCACGCCCTGTCGGCCGCGTATGAATCGGCGGTACGTGCGTGCGTAGTCCTTCTTGCCGGTAAAGTCGATAAAGGTTCCCGTACGCAGGTCGTAGCAGCAGTACACGTAGGTGCTGGTTCGCATCCACAGGTGGCGCTTGTCGTCGTCAGGAAACACGTATCCCACCACGCCGTGTATAGGGTCGCCGTCAGGTCCTAAGTTGTATATGTTGTAGAACTGGTATCCGTCGTATCTGCACAGTCCGTTGGCTGCCGCCATCCAGATGTAGCCGTCGGCATCCTGCGTCATGTCGAAAATCTGGTTACTGGGCAGTCCGTCGGCCGAACTGATATGCCGGCTGTTGGTCAGCAGCTTGTCTTGCGCTGTCAGTATGCTGCTCAAGGCGAGCAGGCAGAGTATGGAAACTTGTCTTAAGTTCATGATGGTTAGTTGTTATCGGGTGCAAATATACTCATTATTTTCCGATTAATGGACTTGTAAACGGACAAAAATGCATGTTTTCGGATAAAATAGTTGGCTGAGTATGGAAAATAAACACTAATTTTGCAGCAAAAACCAAAAACAACGATGAGAAGCTCTACTTTAACAACCGTTTTACTGCTGTTGGCAGCCGTCATGCTGCAGGCCCAACCACGCTATGACATGCAGCATATTCAGCGCGAACATCTGAACCGTGGTGTGGTTGCCATCCGCAGTGGCAAGCAGGTTGTGGTCAGCTGGCGCACGCTCAGCAGCGATGCTGTCGGGCAGCCGTTCAGTGTGTATCGCAACGGGCGTAAACTCACCCAGCAGCCGCTGCGCGAGGGCGGCACTTTCTATATCGATCAGGCACCGCTCGCCAGCGATGCCACCTACGAGGTGCGAGGCGGCGCCCGCAACGGTCGTTTCACGTTGCGTGCCAATGCCCCTGAGGGCTATCTGCCCATCAAGCTGCAACAGCCAGCTGGTGGTACCACCCCCGATGGTAAGCCGTTCGGCTATACTGCCAACGATGCCAGTGTGGCCGATGTGGATGGCGACGGACAGTATGAGATTGTGCTGAAGTGGGACCCCACCAACGCCCACGACAATGCCCACGACGGCTATACCGGCCCTACGCTGTTTGATTGCTACCGTCTGGATGGCACCCTGTTGTGGCGCATCGATCTGGGCATCAACGTGCGCAGTGGCGCCCATTACACCCCCTTTATTTTCTACGACCTTGATGGCGACGGACGTGCTGAGTTCATGGTCCGTACCAGCGATGGCACCCGCGATGGCAAGGGTAGGGTGATAGGCGATGCCCAGGCCGACTATCGCCACCGTGCGCCTGCCGATGCCGAGCAGCCTCTGCCCACGCCTGAATGGGCGAAATACAACAAGCAGGGCCGCCCCAAGACAGGGCGCATCCTTACTGGCAATGAATACCTCACCGTGTTCGACGGTCTTACTGGCACGGCCTTGGCCACCCAGCCCTATGTGCCCGAACGTGGCAACCTGAGCGACTGGGGCGACAACTATGCCAACCGTTCCGACCGCTTCCTGGCAGCTGTGGGCTATCTCGATGGCAAGCATGCCTCGGCCATCTTCTGTCGTGGCTACTACACCCGCACCGTGCTGGCAGCCTGGGACTGGGACGGCCGCGAGCTGAAGCAGCACTGGGTGTTCGATACCCTCCAGCCCGCGTGGGCAGCCTATGCAGGGCAGGGCAACCACAACCTGCGCGTGGCTGATGTCGATGGCGACGGCTGCGATGAGATTACCTATGGCTCGATGGCTGTCGATCACGATGGTCGAGGCCTCTATAACACAGGCATGGGTCATGGCGATGCCATCCACCTGATGTGCTTCAATCCGCAGAGCACCGACCTGCAGGTGTGGGACTGCCACGAGAACCGTCGCGACGGCTCCGACTTCCGCGATGCCCGTACTGGCAAGGTCATCTTCCAGGTGCCCTCCAAGAACGATGTAGGTCGCTGCATGGCAGCCGATATCGACCCCACCAATCCCGGACTCGAGATGTGGAGTACCGATAGTCATGGCATCCGCACGCTGAAAGGCGAGGTGCTCTATTCCGCCGAAGATCCTGACGACCCGCAGCACAAACAGCATCTGAAGTTAGGTGGCCGCTACCTCTCTGTCAACTTCGGCATCTGGTGGGATGGCGACCTGCTTCGCGAGCTGCTCGACCACGAGGCGGTGAGCAAGTACGATTGGCAGAACCATACCATGAAGGATGTGACCAGGTTCGATGGCGTGGTGTTCAACAACTGGACCAAGTCCAACCCCTGCCTGTCGGCCGATATCCTTGGCGACTGGCGCGAGGAGGTTGTCGCCCGCACCCCCGATAACAGCGAGTTGCGCATCTATGTGTCGCCCATCCCCACAGCCTATCGCATCAACAGCCTCATGGAGGATATCCCTTACCGCTTATCCACCGCAGCCCAGAATGTGGGCTATAACCAGCCCTCCGAGCCCGGTTTCTATCTGGGCCCCGACCCAACGGTCAATCCCTTCCTGAAGTCACTGCAGCCCCCGCGTGAGTACCAGCTCACCGAGCCTGCACAGCCCAAGGCTATTCGTAGCGACCACCTGCGTATGGGTGGTGCTAATCCCAAGGGCGAGCGCATCGATATCAACAACTTCTACATGTCGATGGCAGGCAAACCCGTCATCCCCGTGATGGGCGAGTTCCACTTCTCGCGCTATCCTGCCGAGCAGTGGGAGGAGGAGATCCTGAAGATGAAGGCGGGGGGCGTAACCGTTATCCCCACCTATGTGTTCTGGAGTTTGCATGAGGAGGTCGAGGGCCAGTTTCGTTGGGACGGTCAGCGTAACCTGCGCCGCTTTGTCGAGCTCTGTCAGAAGCACGATATGGCTGTGATTGTGCGTATCGGCCCCTTCTGTCATGGCGAGATCCGTAGTGGCGGATTCCCCGATTGGCTCTTTGCCAAACCTTTGGAGGTGCGCAGCAACGATCCCGAATACCTGAAACTGGTGAAGCGCCTCTATACCGAGATCGGTAAGCAGTTGCAGGGCCTGTATTATAAGGATGGCGGCCCTATTATCGGCTGTCAGGTTGAGAACGAGATGCAGCATTCGGCTGCCCCCTGGGCCATCTGCTATCCAGGCGAGCCCAAGGATAATACGGCTGCCAGCTACAATGCCGGCGAGGCTATGATAGGTGTGGGCAACCAGGCACGCAAGGCCACTGGTGCCGAGATGGGCACCCTGCACATGCAGCTGCTCAAGCAGATGGCCGTCGAGGCTGGTATCGATGTACCTTTCTACACCGCCACAGGGTGGGGTAATGCCGCTGTCATCGAGGGCGAGGCCATCCCCGTCACAGCCGCCTATACCTATCCCTTCTGGGCTAAGCCTCACATGTCGAAATTCCTGATGTTCAAGGATCTCACCAAAGAGGCCGATTATGCGCCTACGCGTTATAACCCTGCCGATTACCCCTCGTTCTGTGCCGAGATGGGCGCTGGTATACAGATGATCTACAGCGCCCGTCCCATCGTCACAGCCGAGGCAGCCGAGGGCCTGATGGTGCGCACCTTGGGTAGCGGTAGTAATGGCATCGGCTACTATATGTATCACGGAGGCAGCACGCCCAAGCAGATAGGCGGTGTGGGCTCGTTCCAGGACGAGCCTATGGGCATGCCCAAGATAAGCTATGATTTCCAGGCACCTATCGGCGAGTTCGGACTCGAAGGCAAGATGTATCGCAACCTGCGCCTGCTCCACACCTTCTTAGCCGATTTCGGCCATCTGCTGGCGCCCATGGAACCCGTTCTGCCAGCCGATTGGCAGCAGATGACGCCCGGTAACCGCGACCACCTGCGCTATGCTGCCCGTATCAAGGATGGCAGCGGCTTCCTGTTTATGGTCAACTTCCAGGACCACGACACCCTGCGCCACGACCAGTCGGGCGTGGTAAAACTCAACTTGAAAAACGAAACCATCTCTATCCCCGTTATGCTTCCTAAGGACGAAAGCATGATTCTGCCCTTCAATCTCGATATGGACGGTGCGCAGCTCAAGTATGCCACAGCCCAGCTACTCATGAAGCTTCAGGACAAGGGCACACCTCACTATATCTTCTTTGCCCCCGAAGGTGTTAAGCCTGAGTTTGTGTTTGCTGGTGGCAAGGTGTTCCGCCCGGTACCTGGCTTTAAGAGCACCTTTACTTATAAGGGCATTAAGGTTACCACGCTCACCCGCCAGCAGGCGCTGAATGCGTTGAAGGTTAACGGCAAACTGCTGATAACTGATGCCACCGTGCTGCCTACAGCCGATGGTGCCACGCTGCTCAGTCTGGGCAACCATCAGGTCAGCTATGTGGTGTATCCCAGCAAGCAGGGCTTTAAGGCTCAGACAGCCAGCGTAGCCCCCGTCGAGCCCCAGTTCGAGGTCAAGCAGGCTGGTCCTCGCCGCATGTCGGTTAAGGTGTTGGATAATGGTCAATCATCCCAGGTACAGGAGTATTTCCTGCGCATCAATTACGTGGGCGATGTGGCTATGGCGTTTATGAAGGGTCAGCTGATGCAGGACGAGTTCTACCATGGCGAGCCTTGGACGATTGGCTTGAAGCGCTATGCCGACGATCTGAAGACCGACCCGCTGACGTTCTATTTCCGTCCGCTGCGCAAGAACGCCCCCTTCTTAGGCGATCTGCCCCAAAAAGCCGTGCCCGATTTCGAACACGGCCCTGTAGTAGATATCCAGCAGGTAGAAGTCATCCCCGAATATAAATTCGATATCAGGTTTTAGTGGGTTTACTCCATACGGCCGTATTTGACTGCGTCTCCGTCCTTCGCGACTCGGTCATTCATGCAAGCATGATGGCTCTCGCTGCTCTGTCCGGTCATCTCTTCGCCCTGTTTGTCGTACTGTTTGCGCTTGCCAACAGGAGGCTCTGTCAGGGTGATGCGCACTACGGCTGTATGGTCCAGACTGCGGGCGATGGCATCGTCGAATGCCGCCATGTGGTGTGGTAGGAATCGCTCACAGATGGCTCGCAGTGCTGCTATCTTCTCTTCGCGATCGTTCACCAGCTCTGCCTTACCTACGGCTGTGGCCGATTTGAATTGCAGGGTAAAACTGCCGTCCTTAGGGCCAACCGTAGGCGCACATTTAGTGACAGCCGACAGGAATACCGTCGGCTGATGGGTTATGCAGTCCAACTTGTCGCCCTCCAAGGCACAGTGGAAATAAAATGTTTTCTCATCGGTACGCGCCAGCGACAGGGGCAATCCGTAAGGAGTGCCGTCGGGGCGCGTCATGCTTACTGTCACGTATGGAGCCTTGTCCAGCACCTCCAGTGCAAAGGCGGCATCCATCTCTCTGCTTACTTTTCTCATTTTTCCTTTAATCTTTGTATCAGGCCGCTAAAGTACAAAAAATCCCAGACATATCGCTATGCCTGAGACTTTCATTCGCATCTTTTATGCTTTATTGTGATTTTGTGTTTGAATTCAATGTTCAATGGTCATAATCTTCGTGGGGCAGGCCAGAGTACACTTGCCGCACTTGATGCAGTCGGGGTGCAGGTAGCCCGATTCCTGGCCGCGCGAGTCGTAGGGCGTGAGCTGCATGGGGCATACGCGGGCACAGCTCTTGCACTTCATCTGACAGGCGCTCGATACGTGTACGTTGGTATATGCCTTGGGCAGTGGGGCCTTTTTGGGCGACACCCAGTTTGAGATGGTTCCCATGGGGCAGAATGTGCACCAAGTGCGTGGGGCATAGATGAATGCCAATACCACACCAACGATAGTGGTAGCCACAATAATTTTCCAGAACACCATGCCGATGCCAGCCCACATGGCCAGTCCGCCTTCGCTCCAGGGCACAAAGCTCAGCTGTATGCCAAACATGGTGAAGATAAAAAACACCATAAACAAGCGGAACCCGAAGGAGCGCACAAACTTAGGTATCTCGCGGTGGGGCGAGTATTTCGACAGCAGTTGGCTGAACAGATTGCCACGCGGACAAACGTTGCCGCACCACCAGCGGCCTCGCCAGATGCTGAACAGCACGGGGCCAACCATACAGATGATGGCCGCTAAACCAATTACTGGGAAGAGCCAGCCAAGGATGATATAGGCGATGATAATCCAATATAGTGGTCGCCCTGGTGTTTCAAAGTGGCGATGGAATTGCTTCTTTGTTGTTTTCTTTTTTGTTTCTTCTTGAGTCATCATTTTTACCTTTTTTGTTTTCACGGTGCAAAATTACGCATATTTTGATAGACATACGAATTATTTTATCTATCTTTGCATCGATGTAATCTATTATAATGATCTGGAACGTATGACCCTACAGCAACTAAAGTACATTGTAGCTATCGATCGCTATCGTAGTTTTGCCAAGGCTGCCGATGCCTTAGGCATCTCGCAACCCACCTTGAGTGCCATGTTGGTTAAGTTGGAAGATGAGCTCGACGTGCGCATTTTTGAGCGTAGCAACAAAAGTGTAACACCCACGATTGCTGGCGGAAAAATTATCCGTCAGGCAGAGCGTGCCATCGCTGAGGCTGAGCGTATCAATGAGTTGGTGAGCGAAGACAGGAGCGATGTGACTGGCGAGCTTCGACTGAGCGTGGGTCCCACCATCTCGCCCTATATCCTGCCCAAGTTTATCCGTTATTACACCGAGGATTATCCGCAGGTGCGGCTGACCATTAACGAGCTGAAGGGCGATGCCATGCTGGCCGAACTGCAGTTAGGGCATATCGATGCCGCCATCGCCATCAGCGGACAGGCACGTCAAGGCATACTCGAGATACCGCTTTATACCGAGAAGTTTATGGTGTATCTTGCGGCTGACTGCTGGCGCAAGTTACCCGTGTTCCATCCCGAGAATCTGGAACACGAAAAGATGTGGATTATGCGCGATGCCCAGTGCCTGCGCGAAAGCGCATTCAGCTTCTGCAAGGCGCGCACCAAGGGGCGCAGGGTGTACGAGGCTGGCAGTATCGACACCCTTATCCGTATCGTAGATGAGAACGGCGGTTTTACCATTATCCCCGAGATGCACCTGCCGTTCCTTAGTGATGAACAGCGTGAGAATGTGCGCCGTATCGAGGGCGATTACCTGTCGCAGCGCCGTGTGTCGCTCTACATCCGCGAGGATTACATCCGCCAGGCCATGCTGAATACCATCACCAAAACACTCCTTCGATTCATGCCTGCTGGCATGATGGAGGACCGCATCGCCAAGTATGGCGTCAAACTAGGGTGACGTACCGAACAGAATGATTAAAAAATACGTAGTTGGTCGAATACGATATGGGCATCGAGGGCACGCAGTGTCATGGTGTGGTGCCCTTGGTGCAGGTGTACCTTGGTATCGCGAACAGCTTGTCCGCTCAATACATTCTGCTTCCAGCGTTCGGAACGGAATGGCTCTTTGAGTGAATAAACCACAGGCTGTTCATTATCGATGGTCACGCTGAATCGCAAGTCGCCATTGTCGTTTGGCTGGGTAGGGATGAGGGCGGTCTGCAGGGTGTAATCGTCCTCAGCAGCAATCTCTATCTCGTAAGTAAGCTGCCCGTCCTTAGGCATGGCTACGGCATGCATGCTATGCCCTAACATCTGGATGATGCGTACCCCATCGGTGGCCGACTGGTAATCAGCGGCATCGCGCTTCATGATGCAAGGCTGGTCGGTACCTGTTAGCTGGGCATGCACATTTTCGAACACTGGGAGCCTCCGTGGGGCGGCATCCATCAGATAGCGCCATTTGCCACCATTCATCTCGTTGTAATGCCTGGTCAGTGCTTGTATCTCTTCGTAGGCGCGATGGCTCTCTATGGAATCACTCAGTATCTTGGTGTTCATGGCTGCGGCTGCAAAGACAGGATATTCGATAGCCGCAAAGAAGGCATCGCCCAGTTCGCAGCGAACAAGCGGACGGATGGCCGTGATCTCGGCCTTGAGGTGCAGGAAGGCTGACAGGCGCTGGGCTGCCTCGATAGGTGAGAGGGGCGCAGCGCCAACAGGTGAGAGTCCGCGAGGGTATTTCTGCTTGTCGAGTTCTACCTGTATGTAGCCCATAAACTCGGGGCGGCGCTCCCCGCACAGACGGTAGAACGCCTGCATCACGGGTAGGAGCCGCTTGCCGGCTTCCTGACCAAACTGCCGGCATAGCCAGGCTGCCAGATGGTTTGTGAGTGTATGACCTTCTACACAGTTGATGTTCCAGGCCAGATCGAGAAACAACTCCAGGTCATAGGCAGCCACCTTCGGATCGTGAACGTTGGCTATCCAGAGCTTGCGTACGTTGTGTTGGTAGGCCTCACGCATCTCGTTATAGATAAGGCCCGGCTGGGTGGTGGTTAACCAGAGGTAGTCGTGTGGCCGCCCCCAATAGCTCAGGTGGTAATACACGCCTGCACCGCCTGGGCGCTGCTGCTCCCTGGCATTCGACAGACGTGTCATGTAACCATAGTTGTCGTCGCACCACATCAAGGTGACATAGTCGGGCACGCGCAATCCTTTTTCATATAGCTGTAGTACCTCCTTGTAGGGCACGAACACCTGCATCAGCTTGGCAGGATCTCCTACGTGTTGGCGCAGGAGTGCCTGCTGGTTGTCGATGACCTGTTGGAGGGCATCGAATTTTTCCTGTTCGGTTTGGTAGCCTTCCATCGAGCTGTCGTGTATGCCGCGCATGCCGATGGTGAACATGTTATCTTTCGACTTCCTGACCTCTTGCAGGCGTTCTATCCAGTATTGGTGCACTTGTTGGCGATTGGTGCGATAGTTAAAGGCACCCCGTTCCGCCACCTGCCACTCGTCAACATTGTTGCGAAGCAGCGGCTCGCAATGCGATGTGCCAATCACGATGCCACACGAGTCGGCCATCGCCTTTGCGCCGGGAATCTTGAAGAAGGCCGTTGTGCCGGGATGCATGCCGGGCCAGATGGTGTTGGCGCGTAAACGGAGCATCAACTCGAAGATCCTACGATAGGTTCTCGGTCCAATCTGGCTTTTTCCTGATGGCTCATAGGTCTTGTGACTCCACGGGCGCAGACTCCAGTCCTCGTCGTTCAGGAAAATGCCACGATAGGCCACGCTGGGCTGTTGCTCCGTCCTGAAGTCATCATTTAGCACCAGTCGGCTCCGCTTTTCTGGCACCACGTCGCCCCACCATATCCAGGGCGATACGCCTGCCAGGCGTGACAGCTCCAGCAGCCCATAGGCCATGCCGCGACCATTACCCCCTTCGATCAGGATTCTTCCTCTGTTTACTTGAATCCTGAATCCGTCATGAGGTAATGACGGGTTAGGGGTTACCTTAATGATGCCGTTTGCTGAGGCCATAGGGCGCATTCCCGTTACCTGTTGCATGTCGCCCATCCACATGTCAAGGGCCGTCTTTACAACGGGTTCTACCTTCTTCGGTATCTGATAGGTTATCGGATGCAGTCCGTCAAACCATACCACCTCAGCCTGTGAGACTAAAAATGTAAGTTGGAAAACTGCGATAGCAAGTACTCTTTTTATATTCATAACGTTTTAGTTGAATTCTTGGTGCAAATTTAGGAATAAGTACCATAATATAGTTCGAAAAATATTCGAAAAGATACAATTTTGTACAAAAATGGACGGAATTACTGATTATGTTTCGCAATAAATCGCTATCTTTGCAGCAGAAAAAGCTAAAACTGAAATATGTTATGAGGGAAAATTACTTTGCGGATAAGAACCGCTACGACAATGGAATGGAGTTTGAGCGCTGTGGGCGCTCGGGTGTGTTGCTGCCAAAGGTGAGCCTGGGATTCTGGCATAACTTCGGTAGCGTCGATCCTTATGAGCGCAGCCGTGAGATTACGCACTATGCCTTTGATCATGGCATCACGCATTTTGATCTGGCCAACAACTACGGCCCTGTATATGGCTCAGCCGAGGAGACCATGGGACGCCTCATGGACGAGGATTTCCGTCCTTATCGCGACGAGCTCTTCATCTCGAGCAAGGCTGGCTACGACATGTGGCCTGGACCTTATGGCAACTGGGGCTCGAGAAAATACCTGATGGCCAGTCTCGACCAGAGTCTGAAACGCATGAAGATAGATTATGTAGACCTGTTCTACAGTCACCGCTACGACCCTGAGACCCCGCTCGAGGAGACGCTTCAGGCGCTCGTCGATATTGTGCGCCAGGGCAAGGCGCTCTACGTGGGCATCTCAAACTGGCCCCTTGAGCTGCTGAAGTTTGGCTATGAGTATCTCAAGGCCCACGACGTGCCTCTGCTCATCTATCAGGGACGCCTGAACATGCTGGACCGTAAACCTCAGGAAACGGGTATCCTGGATTTCTGTGCCGAGAAGGGTGTGGGCTTTATCGCCTTCTCGCCACTGGCACAGGGTCTGCTCACCGACCGCTATCTGAACGGCATACCTGCTGATAGTCGTATGTCGAAGGGCAAGTTCCTGCGCGAGGAGATGCTCACGCCCGAGCTGTTGGACAAGCTGCGTGCCTATAACCAGGTGGCAGAGCGCCGTGGTGAGACCCTTGCAGAGATGGCACTGGCTTGGATTCTGCATCAGCGTGGTGTCACCTCAGTGCTGGTGGGTGCCAGCTCTACGGCTCAGCTGGAAAAGAACCTGCGCTGTGTGAGTGCAGCGCCTTTTGATGCGGAGGTGTAATGAAACAGTGGGTCCTGGTTGTTATCGTTGCCCTTGGTGGCGTTCTTCCCGGGCAGGCTCAGATAGTGAAGGACTATCTGCATAAGTTGGGCTCCTTCATCGACTCCATGTCGGTGAAGGGGCTCGACCGCCGCTATATCGATGCCCCTCAGCATCCCTGGCAGCTCATTGTGCGTGGCAATGTGAACCAGAGTATCCTGAGTATGAAAGCGGCAGGCGAACTGGAGGGCATCCCCTATACGGCACAACCCTATCTGAAGACCGAGCCTTCGCAGTATGTGGGACTATGGGCCGGCTATCGCGGCTATGGCTTCGGCTATACCGTGAACGTGGGTGGCGACAAGGGTAGCTATCTCACCTTTGGTGCCACAGGTGGTGCCTATGGGTTGAACGTGCGCATACACAACTTTGAGAACGATCACCCCGATTTCAATCTGGAGAGCTCGATCATCGCTGAGGGTCACGAGGAAGACTGGCAGGAGGTGCAGCTGATGAATCCCATCAAGGTGCGTACCGTCATTGCTGATGGCTACTACCTTTTCAACGGTAAGCGCTTCTCGTATGCGGCCGCCTATGACCAGAGTGTGATACAGAAACGCTCAGCAGGCTCGCTGATGGCTGGCGCGATGTACTATTACGGACATGTCGACTATTCCAACGACCTGAACGGCGATCTTGTCTATCTGATGCACGGACTGGGCAAGGTCAAGCTGTGGCAGGGCAGTGTGGGCATCGGTTATGCCTACAACTGGGTGCCGGCGCGCGGGCTGCTGGTGAGCGCCATGGCCATGCCTATGCTCACTGTTGTCAATAAAATCAGGGCCTATGGTTTTGCTACCAATGTGGAGCAGCTCGCCCAGGATCCGATGTTCGATGCCGATATCTCTGACGAGGAATGGGACGAGTGGTTCTACGGCCATCTGAGAGTGACACCCATGGGCAGCAAGACATTTAATAGCGGTATGACGGTGAACTTTGATGCCCGTCTGTCTGTGACCTATAACTTCGACCGTTGGTTTATCAACGCCTATGGCCAGTTCAATAACTTCCGCTACAGCCACCAGCACACCAGCGGTCATCTCAACGACTGGTTTATAAATACCTCTGTCGGACTGAGGTTATAATCCTGTCAAAATCGTACGATAGTATAGGAAAACGAACGGATTTTATATTGAAATTCGGCAAAACATGCTATCTTTGCAGCAAAATTACTAAAACAAAAAATGATGATCAAAGAAAGCGGTATATCACTCCTTTTCATGGGTATGTCGATGGTGGCTGCGGCGCAAGTGCCCGAAGCCCCGAAAGATGTGAACGGTGTGGTGGATAACACCCCCGACAGTATAGCCCAGGCCATGACGGCGCGCCCTATGCCAGGCTCGAGTCGTGTGGGCACCAACCCGGTATTGTTCCTGATAGGCAACTCTACCATGCGAACGGGTACACTGGGCAACGGCAACAATGGTCAGTGGGGCTGGGGCTACTATGCCCATAATTATTTCGACCCCACCAAGATAACAGTCGAGAACCAGGCCTTGGGCGGCATGAGCAGCCGAACCTTTTATAACCAGCTGTGGCGGCCTATCAAACAGGCCATCCGTCCGGGCGACTGGGTGATTATTTCTATCGGACATAATGACAACGGTCCCTATGATGAAGGTCGTGCCCGTGCCTCTATCCCCGGAGTGGGCGACGACTCGCTCCAGGTGGTGATCAAGGAGACCGGTGTGCATGAAACGGTCTATACCTATGGCGGCTACATGCGCCGCTATATCCGCGATGTGCGCCAGCAGGGCGGCAACCCCATCCTGATGTCGCTCACCCCACGCAACGCCTACGACGAGCAGGGACGCATCGTGCGTAAACCCCACACCCAGTGGCTCATGCAGGTAGCCGCTGAGGAAGGTGTGCCCTTTGTCGATCTGAACGAGCTCTCTGGGCGGAAACTCGACCGTTATGGTGCCTGGAAAACCAGCTACCATTTCTTTCTCGACAAGATTCATACCAGCCGTTTTGGTGCCATGATGAACGCTCAGAGCGCTGCCGAGGGTCTGATGGCCAGTCACAACCCCGCCCTCCGTCCGCTGCAGGCCATGATGCGTGGTGTGGTGCCCGCCAGCTATGAGGTGGACCGCACAGGTGGCAAGCCCGTGGTGTTTATCACCGGCGACAGTACGGTGAAGAATGAGGATAAGGAAACCGATGGCATGTGGGGCTGGGGCTCACAGGCGGGCACGGTGTTTGATGAGCGACGTATCAGCATCGTCAATGCCGCTATGGCCGGACGCAGCTGCCGCTCCTATCTGAACGAGGGCCGCTGGGACAAGGTGTATAACAGCCTGCAGCCAGGCGACTTCGTGCTCATCCAGTTCGGCCATAACGATATCAGCGTCATCGATAAGCCTAAGTATCGGGGTGCCATCGCCACAGCCAGCGACACCTGTCATGTGTACAAATTGGATACTGGACATTACGAGGTGGTTTACTCGTTTGGCTGGTATCTCAAGAAGTTTATCCAGGATGTGCGCGAGAAGGGTGCCACCCCCATCCTGGTGTCGCTCACCCCGCGCAACGAGTGGACCGACGGCAAGATCGAGCGCCGTAACGATAGTTATGGTAAGTGGTATCGCCAGGTGGCAGAGGAGACAGGCGTAGAACTGGTCGACCTGCATAATATCGCTGCCGACCTGCTCGACAAGAAATGCGGCAGTAAGGCCCGCGCCCAGAAATACTATAAGCGCGACCATACCCACACCTCGCTTCTGGGTGCTAAGACCAATGCCCAGTGCGTGGCCAAGGGTCTCAGGGATAACCACAGTGTATTAGCAAACTATTTGAAAAAGAAATAAAACCAAATGAAACGATTTGCTTTTAAGATGCAGCTGAAACCAGGCTGCGAAAAGGAATACGAGCGCCGGCATGCTGCCATCTGGCCCGAGCTGGTGCAGATGATCAAGGATGGCGGCGTGAGCAACTACAGCATCTACTGGGACAAAGAGACCAACATCCTCTTCGGTTACCAGGAGTGTGAGGGCGAGGGTAACTCGCAGGACACCACTAACGTGGACCCCATCACCCAGAAATGGTGGGACATGATGGCCGACATCATGGAGGTGAACCCCGACAACTCGCCGGTAACCAAGCCTTTACAGGAAGTGTTTCATCTAGACTGAATGCCCCTATGAACAAACTTTTAATCGTGTTGCTCTCGGTGCTGGTGCTCACGGCAGGCGCCAAGACCAAGAAGAAAACCATCGTAGAGCGGTGGCCCGATGGTACCCAGATGGACGCCTGGTTCAAGGACACCACCAAGGTGGATGTCGCCAAGCTGGGTCCGCAGTATGTGATTACCGACTATGGGGTGAAGTGTGACTCCACCCTGGTGCAAACCAAGGCCATCCAGGCCGTCATCGACCGCGCCGCACAGGCGGGTGGGGGCGTGGTGGTCATCCCCCAGGGCACCTTCCTCACTGGCGCCCTGTTCTTCAAACAGGGCACCCACCTGCATGTGAAAGGTCGTCTGAAAGGCTCCGACCGTATCATCGACTTTCCTTATATGACCACCCGTATCGAGGGCGAGACCTGTACCTATTTCTGTGCGCTGGTCAATGCCGATGGCGTGGATGGATTCACCATCAGCGGCAGCGGTACCATCGACGGCAACGGACTCAGCTACTGGCAGGAGTTCTGGATCCGTCGCAAGTGGAACCCCCAGTGCACCAACAAGGACGCCCAGCGCCCACGCCTCACCTATATCTCTAACGCCAGGAATGTAACCATCCAGGATGTGCACCTGGTCAACTCGCCCTTCTGGACCAATCATGTCTATAAGAGCCATCACGTGCGCTATCTCAACTGCTATATCTTTGCCCCCACGGAGAACATCTGGGCCCCCGATCCCACACGTGGTGCGCCCTCGAGCGATGCCATCGACATCGATGCCTGTACCGATGTGCTCATCAACGGCTGCTATATGCATGTGAACGATGATGCCGTGGTGCTGAAAGGCGGCAAGGGCACCTGGGCCGACAAGGACGAGACCAACGGCAACTGCGAGCGCATCCTGATCCAGCATTGTCACTACGGCAAGGTGCACGGCTGCCTCACCTTGGGCTCCGAGTCGCTCCACGATCGCAATGTGATTCTGCGTAACTGCTATACCGAGCGTGCCGATCGTGTGCTGTGGCTCAAGATGCGCCCCGACACCCCTCAGCACTATGAGTATGTGACGGTGGAGAACATTACAGGCCATTGCAAACGGTTCCTCTTCATCCATCCCTGGTCGCAGTTCTTCAAACCCGAGAAGCGCGACGACATGCCGTTGAGCCGTTGCAACAATATCACCCTACGCAACATACAGGTCGAGGCTGCTACGCCCTACGACGTGAAGACATCTGACAAGTATGAACTTGTGGATTTCACCATCGACGGTCAGCCGCTGGTGTTCGCCTCGAATCCGGTCACAAACACGAATCAGAAAAATATAGTATATGAGTAAGCCATCCTATTTCTTCTCTGTAGACTTAGGCGCTACAAGTGGACGAACCATCATCGGACATATCAGCAACGGGCGGTTCGAACTCGAAGAGCTCACCCGTTTTCCCAATAACCTCATCATTCAGGGTGGGCATTATTACTGGGATATCTACGCCCTCTATTTCGAGATCATCAAAGGTCTGAAAGAGGCGGCACGCCGTGATCTGCCAATCACCAGCATCGGTATCGACACCTGGGGTGTCGACTTTGTGATGATAGGCGCCGACAATGCCATCCTGCGCAATCCCAGGGCCTATCGCGACCCCATCACCTTTCAGGCCATGGATGATTATCTGGCGCATGTGATGCCCCGTCAGGAGGTGTACGGCATAACAGGCATCCAGTTCCTGCATTTCAACTCGCTGTTCCAGCTCCATGCCATGCAGCAGGAGGGCAACAGCGCCCTCCGTCATGCTGAAAAGATACTCTTTGTACCCGATGCGCTGAGTTGGATGCTCACTGGGCAGGCGGTATGCGAATATACCATTGCCTCGACCGCCCAACTGCTCGACCCGCGCACCAAGGAGCTCGACGAGCGCCTGTTGGCATCGGTGGGACTCGACCGTTCCAAGTTCGGACGGATGGTGATGCCTGGCACACAGATTGGTGTGCTCACCGATGAGGTGCAGCAGCTCACCGGCCTGGGTCCTGTGCCCGTGGTGGCTGTGGCTGGTCACGACACCGGTTCGGCTGTGGCCGCCGTGCCTGCACAGAATGAGCAGTTTGCCTATCTCTCCAGTGGCACCTGGAGTCTGATGGGCATCGAAACCCGGGAGCCCGTCATCAGTCAGCTGTCCTACGACCGTAACTTCACCAACGAGGGCGGTATCGAAGGCACCACCCGCTTCCTGAAGAATATCTGTGGCATGTGGCTCTATGAGCGCTGCCGTCTGGAGTGGCCCGAGTCGGTGCGCCAGCTGTCGCATCCCGAGCTGCAGGGCCAGGCCATGCAGGTAGAGGCCTTCCGCTCACTCATCAACCCCGACGATGCCCTGTTTGCTGCGCCAGCCTCCATGATTGGTGCCATCCAGCAGTACTGTCGCAACACCCGCCAGCCCGTGCCCGAGACGCCTGGGGCCATCTGTCGCTGCATCTTCGATTCGCTGGCGTTGCGCTATCGTCAGGTGTTCCAGTGGCTGCAGCAGTTTGCCGCCTTCGACCTCAAGGTGCTCCACATTATCGGTGGCGGCTCGCTCAACCAGTATCTCAACCAGTTCACAGCCAATTCGCTGGGCGTGGAGGTACTGGCAGGTCCACAGGAGGGCACGGCCATCGGCAACATTATGGTGCAGGCCAAGGCTGCCGGACTGGTCGACGACATCTGGCAGATGCGCCGCATCATCGCCAACAGCATCAACCTGGTGCCCTATCATCCCCAGGACAAGGCCCTGTGGGATGCCGCTTACGAGAAATATCTGAAAGTAACAAATCAATAATAACAAAACAATTATGGCTAAACCCTTAGTAGAAACGAAAGCAAGAGTGGGCGTGTTCTCTATCGCCCTGCAGGCCTATCTGCCACAGTTCCCTCAGCTCGTTCCCGAGTTCGAGGCTCAGTATGAAGCATTTAAGAAAACACTGCCCGATAGCATTGAGGTGGTCGATGGTGGTATGGTCACCACCAAGGAGCAGTCCATGGCGGCAGGCGATAAGTTCCGCGCTGCCGATGTGGATCTCGTCATCCTGCAGATGCTCACCTATTGCACCTCTTATAATATGTTGCCGGCTGTGCGCGACCTCGATGTGCCGGTGGTCATTGTGAACCTCCAGAAGAAGCTGGCCCCCGACTATGCCAAGACCGATATCCCCACTTGGTTGGGCGAGCTCTATGCCTGTGGCGCCATCGGTGAGATGGTGGCCGACCTGAACCGTGCCGGCAAGCGTTCGGCTGTCATCACGGGTGTGGTCGAAGGCGGCGATCCGGCAGCACAGGCCGAGATCGAGGACTGGTGCCGTGCCGCCCAGGTACGTCGCCGTTTCCGCGATACCAACATCGCCCAGATTGGTCGTCCCTATCCGGGCATGATGGATCTCTATATCGATGAGACCAACCTCTACCACCGCCTGTTTGTGTATACCAAGCAGTTCGACTGGGAGAAGATGTGGGCTATTGCCGACAATATTACCGACGAGGCTGCTATCCGTGCCAAGGCGCAGGATATCCTCGACACCTTCGACATCGAGGGTGGCGGCACCATCGAGAAGGTGTGGGATATGGCCAGGTATGTGGTGGCTTTCGAGCAGTGGGTCAAGGATGAGCAGCTGGGCATGATTGCCTCGCATTACGACGGCTTCGCACAAGGCATCGCCGGCAAGCTCGACTCCATGCTCATCCCCGCCTTCTCCATGCTCATCAAGCAGCACACCGCCTGTGCCGTCGAGGGCGACATGAAGGTGGCCATGGCCATGAGCATCCTGAAGACCATCAGTGGCACCGGCACGCTGGCCGAGATGTATTCCATCGATTTCCCCAAGGATATCTGCATCATCGGCCACTCCGGTTCTGGCGACTTTGACATCTCGCAGGCCCGCAAGCCCACCATGAAGATCGTGCCCGTGTTTCACGGCAAGGCCGGTGGCGGCTACCTCACCCAGTTCTATCCCCCCACGGGTCCTGTCACCTATCTGGCTATCACGCAGGATAAGAACGGCGTGTTCAAGTTCGTGGTGGCCGAGGGTGTGAACGAGGAGGGCCCCATCTTTACCTTTGGCGATACCAACATGCGCACCAGGTTCTCTCTGAGCTGCCGTGAGTTTGTCAACAAGTGGAGCGAGGCTGGTCCTACCCACCACATGGCAGCCGCTGTGGGCCATCATATCGACACCATCCTGAAGGTGGCCAAGATTCTGAATATCGAGTGTGACGTGGTTTGCAGATAGTGACTATGGCAAAGAGTGGAAGTTTAAAGAGCACCCTGGCGGTGTCGCTCAATAATTATCTGGATGCCGGTGCCATCGTGGCCGGTGCCAGTGGTGTCACGCTGTGGCAGAACTACTTAGGACTGAGTGAGATGCATCTGGGCTGGCTCAATGCCTTGAGCGCCAATGCGCTGGGCGCTGCCATCGGTGCCATCATCGGTGGCTTCCTGGCGGATAAGTTCGGTCGTAAGTTCATCTTTACCTATAATCTGTTGGTGTATATGACGGGCGTGCTCATCATCATGCTCTCCATCAATTTCCCCATGCTGCTGGCAGGCTTCCTTATCACCGGCATCTCGGTGGGCATCGGTGTGCCGGCCTCGTGGACCTATATCTCAGAGAGCTCCGAGGTGAGCAACCGCGGCCGCAACATCTGTATCTCGCAGATGTCGTGGGGCGTTGGTCCCATGTGCATCCTGCTCTTTGGCATGCTGCTGGCGCCCGGGGGCTACTTCTATGGCCCCGTTGAGGCTTTTGCCCATCAGGTGCTGGGCGCCGATGCCGCCCAGGCGGCTGTCCAGGTGTTCAGCTCGCGCATGGTGTTCGCCACCCTTTTCATCGTGGCGTTCATAGCCTGGAACCTGCAGCGTCAGTTGGAGGAGAGTGCGGCGTTTACGGCTCAGAAGGACCAGCACAACAGTGGTATCGTGGATAACATCAAGCTGCTGTTCACCAATCGCATTGCTGTGCGCACGGTGGCTTTCCTGGCAGCCATCTACCTCACCTGGAACCTGGTGGCGAGTGTCATGGGCTTCTTCATGCCCCACATCTACGAGACGGCAGGCGGACTCACCAACGAGACGGCCAACATGCTCAGTTGCATCAGTTGGGTGTTTGTGGTGGTCACCACCTTTATCATCTCCTTCTATGTCGATAAGGTGGCGCATCGCTTCTTCTATGTCTTCGGCTTGGCAGCAGCCCTCACAGCGTGGATCCTCATCATCGGTGGTGGCGTCACTTCCATCGCTGGCATCTGGCTGTTCACCATCCTGTGGGGCGTCAACAACGGCAGCTCCGTCCAGGTGTTCTACGCCTTGTGGGGCTCCGAGCTGTTCCCCGCCAAGTTCCGTGCCGGTGCCCAGGGCCTCATGTTCTTCATCGTGCGCGGCCTCTCAGCCGTTTGGGGACTGGTGTTCACCTTTATCTATGGCGACAATGGCGAGGGCTTTACCCTGGCGGCCTACTGCATGATTGCGCTGCTGCTGGCATCGCTCCTGGTGGGTCTCATCGGCATGCCCGACACGCGCGGCAAGTCGCTCGAACAAATCACAAAAGAACGTTACGGAGAAAATATATAATATGGAAAAGAGTATTTTGGAAGGCCGCGAGCAGTTGAAAGCGGTCGTATATCAGATAGCCGAGGTAACTGGCTATCTGTGGCAGAAAGGTTGGGCTGAGCGTAATGGTGGCAACATCACCGTTAACGTCACCGAGTATATGGACGAGGCATGCCGTCAGCTGCCTGCCATCGCCCCCGTCAAGCAGATTGGTATGACGCTGCCTCAGCTCAAAGGCAAGTATTTCTATTGTAAGGGCACCGGCAAGCGCATGCGCGATCTGGCTAAGGAACCCATGCAGAACGGCAGTATCATCCGCATCTGCGACGACTGCGCCAGCTACGAGGTCATTGCCGACGAGCCGGTGGTGCCCACCTCCGAGTTGCCCACCCACCTGGCGCTGCAGAACTATCTGTTGGAAACCGGTTCGAGCTATAAGGCCACCCTTCACACCCATCCCATCGAGCTGGTGGCCATGAGCCATATCCAGCGCTTCCTCAAGGGCGATGAGATGACCCGTGTGCTGTGGTCCATGATCCCCGAGACGCTGGCGTTCGCTCCTCTGGGCATTGGCATTGTGCCCTACGCCCTGCCGTCGTCGGTAGCGCTGGCCGAGGCCACCCTCGAGCAGATCAAGACCCACGATGTGGTGCTCTGGGAGAAACATGGCACGGTGGCTGTAGGTACCGATATCATGGATGCCTTCGATCAGACCGATGTGCTCTGCAAGGCCGCCAACATCTATATGTGTGCCCGTGCCATGGGCAGTGAGCCCGATGGCATGACCGCCGCGCAGATGAAGGAAGTGCAGGATGTGTTCCACCTGCCCAAGAAACGTCCTTGCTAAGTTTTCGTTTCTTGGCAAACAAGAAGCATGCGCTCCAATGATGGGGCGCATGCTTTGTTTGTATGGCATAAAAAAAAGACCCGCACCCTTTTCTGGATGCAGGTCTTTTTTTCTAATACCCCATACACGAGGTCGTTCCCAGCGCCGTGAGGATAGCCGATGCGATCGAGGCTATCAGCTGCACGATAAACTTAATGCTTTCTTTCTTACTCATAACTTTAAACTTTGAACTTTGAACTTTGAACTTTGAACTTTCTTTAAAGCGCTGGGGCTTTCGCCCCTAAGCGCTAATCTTCGGTACTTCCGTCGGGGTTAGGCTCACCGCCGCCACCGCCGTTTCCGCCTGTGTTGCCACCCTGGCCGCCGCCAGTGTTACCACCGTTCTGACCTGAACCGCTGTTCTCGCCGTTCTCCTGCTCAGGGTCCTCAATGTTGCCCTCGTCGGTCGAGGTCACACGCTTCACCTCCTTACCATCGCGGTCGTAGCAGGTAATCTGCACGGCAGTCTTGGCCAGCTCGCTCTT
>NZ_JHVE01000007.1:0-169204 GCF_000619985.1 Prevotella sp. P6B4 | reverse complement strand
CTCGTTGATGATGATGACGCTTCGAGCTTGACCTGACAGAACGAATCGTTCGGTCAGCTTATCGTCGTCATCAATATGGTCACGAATAGCTTTCGGGGTATTTGCATACCCCAATGCTGTGGCTACGTCCTTTGCCACAAACATGATTTGGTTATTAACCTGGCAAGTACGAATCTCGCCGAAAATTTCACTAGTAAATACCTGTATTTCTGTTTTCATAATTCTGAGTTGTTTAAGCGAGAAGAAGTTTCGGATTCCTTGGCCATTTACTCGAGAAAATCCTCCTCGGCTCCAACTCATGGGTTATACATTATTTATTAAGCTTTACGATATCCGTGGCAAGGATTTCTTGGAACACTTGCCCCTGATATTCGTGGGTAGAGAAACGAAGTGTGGCTGCTACCACATCGCCTTCGTAGAACCTGCACGCCGCCAGATTGCCCAGCATGGCGCACACATACTCGTTTTCGAACTTCGAACCACCCATCTCGCGCAACACGATGTTGCACTTCTGGATTGATCCACCCTCGGCCTTAGCCGACTGTACGCCGAAGGCCTCGCCCTGGCGCACTACTCTTAAGATTTTTGTTTCCATTGTTGTGTATCAATAAGTCAAAGAACTACGGGGCACTCGCCATCGCAACTTGCTTGCGGTGGCAAAGGTACGGCGAATAAAACACAAAAACCCCCTACGCAGGGGGTACGCGTAGGGGGTACTAATTGATACAAGCAGCTGATTATCAGCCCAAAACAGTTTTAAGTCGTTCTTGGAATTTCAACGTCTTCCGTTGGTCGAGAGCGGTATTATAGTCGCCACGCATGTTGTTACGATGCCACAACTGCTCAAAAAACTTCCATTTATTAGCAATGCCCAGCCTTTCGGCCAGCATGTCGGCTATCATCGCAGCCTCGGGGCGCGACACAGTGGGCTGACCGACGTCGTCCACCCAACCTGCCTGCTGCACCTTGTGCCACAACTCACTATCAGCCAACACGTCGGGCACATCACTCTCCATGGGCGCCAGCTGGTTGTCGCCGATGCGCAACTGCGCTTTGTCCACCGATAGGTTTACCGTCTGGTTGTCGTGGATATCCACGTACGAACCCTGCACATAGATCGTATTTCCTGCCATATCAGTAAAACTATTGCTTAACGTTAATACCAACACAGGAGTTGTCGTGGATGTCGTTGTAGTTGCCCGCAACGTTCACCACCTTCGGCTCCTCGATAATAATACTCACGGCAGCCGGGCCATTGCTCCTCACTTCGCTGAGTTCGCTGTTAAGGCGGTCGATTTCTGAGAGAAGTTCGTCAGTAACCTCCATCAGCCGCATCAGGTTGACCTTGTGCTCCAGTTCCTCTTTCAGCCTGTCGATTTCGCGAGAAAGCATTCGCCGGGCGCCATCCTGCCAGTCTTTAAGTTCTTCCAAATTTGTTTCCATACCAGTTTACTTTTGGGTTTTAATATTAAGTTTGTTATTTATGAATTTGATTCTGGCTGCAAAATAAAAAAGAGGCTGTCCCATAAGTCGGGACACCCCCCTTCTTTAACCAAAATTAAGTATTCTGATACGGATTTAACGGTTGTTAGTACCATTTTCGGGCATTATCTATCATTTCCATCATTTTCAGGCGCACGTCCTCGGGCCCAAGCACCTCGATGCCATCGCCGTGCGACAGCAGCTCGCCCAGGAAATCGACCGTAGGACGGATATCGAACGAGAAGTCGGTGTAGGCAGCGCCCGATGGCAGTGTGCCCGACTGCAGTTCGCGCTGCGAGTGGTGCAGCGGCAGTGTGCGCAGGTAGTTGGGCGCCCAGCTGTGCGCCCTCACCACCAAGTGGGTCAGCGGCTCGTCGGTAGTCATCACGCCGTAGTACTCACCGAAATAGTCCTGCGCGCTGAATCCCTCGGGCAGCAGGAAACTCTCGTCGGTCAGCTGCATATCCTGCATGCGGTCGAGCGCGTAGATGGCGTAGTGGCGACCGGTGAACGACAGCAGGTACCATCGCTGGCGGAACAGCTTGATGGCATAGGGCTCAACCACCTTGTCGTAGCTATCGGCACCGAAGCGCTGATAGCGCATCAGTATCTTCCTGCCCGACTTGATGGCCTGTATGATGGTGGCCAGGAACTCTACGCCGGCAGGCACGCTCTCAAGCACCACGCGGTCCTTGATCGACATGCTGTCGCTCAGCACGCCATGCACCGCCAGCGTTGAGAACATCCAGCGCTCCAGACTGTCGTCGCCCAGTCTGTTGGGGTTGGCGATATAGTAGCGGAAAGTATTCGGTGTGCAGCGGATGTCGATGCCGAACATGTCGGCGATGGCATCGCGATGGCGGTTGAACGACGATCGCGCCAACGGGTTACCCTCGACCACCCTATCGTCGCACCACTTCTGGCTCAGCTCCTCAAACGTCAGCTCTCCGTATCTGCTAAGCGTATGGATGATCCAGATGTACTGATGGAAAATCTGCGCTGGTTTCATAGGTTTTTTAAATAATCAGTTTATCATTCAATCTTCGGTTGGCAAAAGTACAACAAATAAGCGAAACCGCCAAACAATCCGCGCGATTATCGCACAAATTTTTTCGCCAAATACTTGCAATGTTCAGAAATTAAAAACCAAATCAGTTCTTCCCATCAGAGGCAGTTGCCGAGTTTTTCTCGGTAACTGAATCCTTAACCAGTTCACCGCTTTTAAATAACAAAGCATCCCTGCTCGAAATAGAAACGGGCAGGGATGCTCCTAAGTGATAATAAAAACTATTTCATCACGACCTTGAGCTTTGCTCGAGCTCGCTCACGTTCGATATAGCTTAAGCAAGCTTAGCTCTATTCTCACTTAATCACGACCTTGACTGACTTCTGGCCAATCTTTACGATGGCGATGGAGCCAGGTTGCAGGTTTGTATTGATAGTTGCTGCACCACTCTGACTGATAGCCGAACCAGCCTGAGTGCCATTGATGCCATACACATTGACCTGCGTGCCTTCATCTACACCTTGCACCTTGATGCTACCTCCTTCACTCTGAATCAGCACGGCCTGAGCAGGGATGTTAGCTATGCCATTGGTGATGCCTTCCGTCTTGGGCTGTTGGTCTATCCAGCAGAGCGTAGCCGTTGCCGTTTCAGAGTTTTCATAGCCCGCCTTAGCGGCATAGACGCTGATGATATAGGTCACACCCAGCTGCACCTCATTTCCGCTTCCAGCCTTGATGTCCGTATCGGTTATGGAGTATTGGCAGACAGCTCCCTCCGTCTCACTGGTGAAAGTCAACTTTCCGTTCAGATAGCTGATGGTAGGCTTCTCGCACTTCTGCGTTTCGGGTGTGTCACCACCGCCCGTTCCTTCTTCAATAAACAGGAAGTCTTTCCAACCATCAGTTGCCTTATACTTATCTATAGTACCCTTCGGAACATATAGCGTTGCGTTAAGGAATGTGTTTTGAGAGAAAGTTCTAGAACTCGATGTCTTTCCTGTTATCGTAAACGGATTCTCTATCAAAGAAATGACAGTTGGAATATCGACTCCGTCGAACGCACCATATCCAATGCTCGTCACACCACTGCCTATGGTGACGGAGGTAAGGCCAGAGCAATTAGCGAACGCAGCCCTTCCAATGCTCGTCACGCTATTGGGGATGGTGACGGAGGTAAGGCCAGAGCAATACCGGAACGCTTCAGCTCCAATGCTCGTCACGCTATTGGGGATGGTGACGGAGGTAAGGCCAGAGCAACTAGAGAACGCATACTCTCCAATGCTCGTCACACTATTGCCGATGGTGACGGAGGTAAGGCCTTTGCAATACTGGAATTTGCAAGTCGTTTTATATCAACGACTTGTGTGTTAAACAGTAGAAAAATGTCGACGCGGATTCTGTGAAGGACAAAAAGGATGAAGATTTAACGAATTTAATTTTTGCAAACCACAAAAAGAGGGGTTTTGTGCAAGTTTTCTCATAACCATATCAGCATCTGGCTTCATCGATATGTCACTCCCAGACTTCATTTTTTAACTCCATTTTGCCCCAATAATGAATAATTTTTTATGTTTTGGGGCAAAAATATGTCGAACAATGGAGTATTCTCAATAATTGTTTGTATTTGCCAGAAAATAGAAGATCATCAATATGGAACAGAAGCTTATTGCGAGAGACCGAGAGTGCTCTATGCTACGGGACTGCATGGAGTCAGACCGTTCGGAATTTGTTATCGTTTATGGAAGAAGGCGCGTGGGAAAGACCTTCCTCATAGATCAGTATTTCAAGATGAATTATGATTTCAGTTTCGTGGGCTCGCATCGTTCCACGCAAAGGGTTCAACTACGTAACTTTGGGAAAGCCATGAAACAGTATGCAGGTTTAAAGACTGTACCAAAGTATGCCGACTGGTTTGATGCCTTTGATGCGCTGGAGGAACATTTGAGCAATCTTCCAGCCAAATAATTGTTAAAATCGACGGAAATTGAAAGTTTTTTGCTTTTATTTGACTTTTTTTGCTACCTTTGTAACGATTTTCTGACATTCTCTGTTGGATGACTGTCGTTTTAAGCGACTATTTGAAAACAAAACAGCTCACGCCGTGCTGAGAGAGGCGAAGTCTTCGGACGGAGTCGAACGAGGCGGGCTGCATCGGAAAAGCCGCAAGGCGATTCCGCCAGAGGTGGAAAGCGGAAAATGGCATCGAACCGATGAACGAGCGATAGCTCAGCCGATGAAATGCAAAAAAGGTCCGATATGAGCACATTGTCTAATGTGGAAACTGGACGAGGCCAGGCCAATCCTCCGAGTGTCAGGGTTCTTCGAGGTATCGAAGCGACCGAAGGTCGATTAGCCCCTGATACCATCCCCGAAGCCAAAAGCTCACAAACAGGGGTGTCGGTGAAATATGTACCTACACCAGACAAAAGTTGGTATGTGTTCCGTGCCTCTTACGGCAGGGAGGACAAGGCCTTTGACTATATTGTAGCCGACGGCACGTATGCGTACATTGCCAAGCGTTATGCCTACAAGACGGTAAACGGTAAACAAAAGAAGGTTCTGGAGACGTTGATCCCGAACCTTCTGTTCGTATATACCACTGATGCCAAGGCCAGTGAGTATATCAAAAATACCCCCCCCACTTCCTTTCTATCCTATTATTATAACCATTTTAGGTTAGACGAGAACCATAAGAACCCACCGCTAACCATTTCCGATAAGGAAATGGAGAACTTCATCATTGCCACCTGCAACCAGAGTGAGCATCTGAAGTTTGTCACCGAGTCGCAGTGCCATTTCAAGGGCGGTGAGACGGTCATGGTCATCGATGGCATGTTCAAGGGAGTCGAGGGGCGGGTTGCCCGCGTGTCGGGCCAGCAGCGTGTGGTTATCTCTTTGACTGATGTCGGACTTGTCTCGACAGCCTATATACCAACAGCTTTTCTGAGAGTAAAATGAAGGGTATTGAAAATCACAACCAGACCAATTGCCTCATCAAGTGGACAGTCATTGCGTTTGATTTTGTGGCACTGTGGCTGCTGCTGCCTATAGTGGCAGACTTTATTCCCGACGCTGAGGAATGGACTGACGACAAGTATCGCCTGTTCTGGGGAATATGCACCATGAGCATGGTGCTGGCGGAGTATTGGTTCTCATCTATCATTCATCAGCGGATGGTGGGGGCTGGCGACATCCTGCGGCGAGGCACCCTATTAGTGGCAACACAGGTCTTGCTGTCATACCTGCTGTTGCGTTCCGTCCGGTTCCTGTATCGCATAGGATGGCAGCTGTTCTTCTTGGGACTGGCTCTCTGGACAGTCATCATGCTGCTGCGTTTCGTTGAACGCGAGGCGCTGAAGCGACTCCGCAGGCAGGGCTTCAACACGCGTACAGTCACTTTCGTCGGGTCCGACGAGGAGCTGCAGCGACTGCACCAGCGTATTCTCAGCATCCCATCCTACGGCTATAAGTTGCGTAGCAGTTATGCCTCCACCGCCGAATTTCTCGCGTTGCTGGGTCACCCCGAGGACCTGCGCCTGGGCGATGAGGTCTATCTGTGTGTGCCACGAAGGGAGCGCCAGCTCATAGAGCGGACAGCAAGTCTGTGCCGGCACCGGATGATAAAATTCTACTATGTGACTACGGCAGAAGAAAAACTCAACATGCAACCTGTGCAGATGGACGACTTGGAAGTGATGGGCACCTACTCCAGTCCACTGGAAGACCCGCTGAACAGACTGTTGAAGCGTCTGACCGACATCCTGTTGTCTGTCATTTTTCTGGTACCCACAGTCTTGTTGCTGCCCTTCATTGCTGTCATCATCAAGTGTCAGAGTCCTGGACCTGTATTCTTCCGCCAGCGGCGCACGGGGCTCGACGGGCGCGAGTTCTGGTGCTGGAAATTCCGCTCTATGCACGTCAACAACACCGCCGACAGCCAGCAGGCCACGAAGGATGACCCGCGCAAGTTCCCGTTCGGTGATTTCATGCGTAAGACCAACATTGACGAGCTGCCCCAGTTCTGGAACGTGTTGCGCGGCGACATGAGCATCGTGGGTCCCCGACCACACATGCTGGCCCACACAGAGCAATACGACAAGCTGATAGACAAGTACATGGTGCGTCACTTCGTCAAGCCCGGCATCACCGGTTGGGCGCAGGTAACAGGTTTTCGTGGTGAGACCCGTGAGTTGTGGCAGATGGAAGGTCGTGTAGAGCGCGACATCTGGTATATGCAGCACTGGAGCCTATGGCTCGACCTGCGCATCCTCTGGATGACGGTTAAACTAATGTTTATGCGAGACGGGAAAGCGTATTGAGAGTGAGGAGTGAACAATGAAGAGTGAAAAGTTAAAGGGGAAGAGACTTGCCGTTTTCGGGGCCAACAATGTGGTGGACGAGGTGACTGCCTACGCTCGGAGGCACGGCATCGTGCTTGTGTCGGTAGGCAATGTGCCGGAGGCTCCGATGCATCAGGTTTCTGCCGAACAGTATTATCTGGACTGCACTGACGAGACTGTGATGCTGCCGTTCTTCAAGGAGAAGCACATCGATGCCTTGCTGTCCTGCTCTGGCGAAATGGTAATCAGGAAGTCGGTGGGCTGGATGGCGAAAACAGGCTTCCACTACATTGCCACGCCCCATCAATGGGACGTGCTAATGAACAAGCAGCATTTCAAGGAGGCTTGCATCCGCTATGGTATGCCAGCCATCCCCGCCTTCCGCTTGGAGGATGAAGACATTCCTTTCCCCGTTATCGTGAAGCCCGTGGATAATGGCGGCTCCTTCGGCATCACCGTATGCCGCAACCGCGCCGAGATGAAAGAGGCCATCGACAAAGCCATCAAGAACTCCACCGTGGGCGAATACCTTTGTGAAAAATTCCTCGAAGGCCCCTATTTTCAGTTTGAGATATGGCGGCAGAACGGTAAGTCGTATTTCCCATATACAAAGGGTCGTGTGTTCTACCCGGCAATTGGTCAGTCACCTCGCCAGCCTTTTCTCGACCTTTACCCTTCGCCTGAGGCCGACATCATCAGCACGTTATACCAGCCCATGTCGCGCCTTTTCGATGACCTCGGTGTGAGCAACGGTTCCTGTATGTTCCAGGGCATCATCAGCAATGGCGTGCCTTATATCATGGACAATGCCTACCGCCTCAGCGGTGGTATGGATTTCCGTGTGGTTCACGAGGACAAGGGCATCGATCTTGTTGCCTGTTATATGCAACATGCATTGACAGGACAGTTTGGCGAGGATTTCTCATCGCTTGCAAAACCTCTTCAAGGTTACTATGCCACTATCTGCATTGGTTTGAGAAACGGTCATATCCATACCATCAGGGGAATAGATGACGTGAGGCTGTTGCCCTACGTATATAGCCTCTTCCAGTATTACCATGAAGGTGACACCATGCTGTACTCTGGTATCTTCCTGCAAGTGCTTTGCCGCATCTTTGTGCGAGCCGATAGTCAGCAGGAATTACAGCAGCATATCAGCTCCATTCTCAGTCTCATTGAAGTGGAGGATGACAATGGTCGCTCACTGCTCATAAATTTTCCACACTTCTAAATTGATGTTTTATGATTGACAAAAAAGATCGTATCGCCATCATGCAGCCATACTTCTTTCCGTACATTGGCTATTGGCAGCTCATTCATGCCGTCGATTTGTATGTTGTTGCCGACAACGTCCACTATATCAAACACCATTGGATTAACCGCAACCGCATTCTAGGCGAAAAAGACCAGCCACACTATTTCGGCATCGAAATCAGTCACGCCAACGGCAATCGCCACATCTGCGAGACAAAACGGGTAGTCAGTCGTAAACAGGCTGAATATCTGTGCAGGGTGCTGAAGTTCTACTACAGCAAGGCACCCTACTACAACGAGGCGATGGAAGTCATCAAGCCTATCCTGATGGACGAAGAACCCAACCTGGCTCGCTATCTTTTCAAGCAGTTAAAGGCTGTGGCCGGGTATTTGGGCATCAAGACAGAAATCATCTTGCTATCTGATGTGACCCCCCGTGGGGATTGCACGGCCCCGGAACTTATTCGCCGCATTTGCGAGCACTTCGGTCATTCCACCTTTACCAGCTCTATCAATGGAAATATCTACTACACCAAGGAAGCTTTCCGCGAGATGGGAGTCAACCTTGATTTTCTGGTTCGCAACGAGGACATCCGCTACAAGCAACGCTGCGAGGAGTTTGTTCCCGACCTGAGCATCATCGACGCGATGATGTATTGTTCGCGCGAAGAATTGCACGATATGCTGGACCTTTATCATTTCGTATAATAAATATATAATGTAATAAAAAGAAAATGAATGTGGAAAATAGAATAAATGTAACACGTTCTTCCATGCCCTCATGGGAGGAGTATGTTGAGAAAATCAAAATTCTGTGGGACAATCGTTGGTTGTCAAATCGTGGAGTCATTCACAAAGAATTTGAAGAGAAGCTCAAGGAAAGAATGAAGGTGGATTATCTTTCTCTTTTTGCTAACGGTCATGTTGCACTCGAAGTTGCCATTGACGCTATGCAGTTTCCGAAAGGCTCAGAGGTTATTACGACTCCATACACACACTGTTCAACCACTCATAGTATTGTTCGAAACGGATTAATCCCGGTTTTTTGTGATGTCAATGATGTTGATTATACGATTGATGTCAGCCTGATTGAAAAAAATATTAATGAGAAAACGGTCGCAATAGTTGCAACGCATGTCTATGGAGTCTTATGTGATGTAGAAAGTATTCAAAAGATAGCAGATAAGCATGGACTAAAAGTGATTTATGATGCAGCACACGCTTTTGGTGTCACAAAAGATGGTGTGGATGCGGCAAATTTTGGTGATATTGCCATGTTCAGTTGCCATGCCACGAAGGTTTTTCATACCATCGAAGGTGGAATAACGGTTTTTAGGGATCCTTCAGTACATGAAAAACTGGAAAGTCTGATTAATTTTGGCTTCAACGGACCTGAACACGTACAGTATGTCAGTACTAATGCACGAATGAATGAGTATGAAGCCGCTATGGGTGTGTGTAATCTTCGTCATTTCGATGAAGAGGTTGCCAAACGTAAAATTGCAGCTGACAGATATGACGAGAGACTGTCAGGAATAAAGGGTATTCACATGATTGCTCCCCAAAAAGGTGTGACACGCAACTATGCATATTATAGCGTTTTCTTTGATGGCTACAAGTATAATAGAAATGAAATACAGGAAAAGCTGTCAAAACAAAACATCTTTGCAAGAAAGTATTTTTATCCTATTATACCAGAATTGGAATGTTATCAATCCATGTTTCAAGGAATAGAAATGCCTGTGGCAAAACATGCTTCTGATACAGTTCTTGCACTTCCTATGTATGCAGACTTAACTGTTGAGGATGTAGATAGGATATGTGATATAATTCTTAAGTAAGTGGGAGAATCGCTGAAAAATAAGACGGTAAAAGGGCTGGGATGGTCAGCTTTGGACAATGCAGCCCAATATGGCATACAGTTTGGCATTGGCATCATACTTGCCCGACTGCTGTCACCTGACGACTATGGCCTGTTGGGACTTACCGGCATTTTCACCGTCATCTGTACTGCCCTCGTCAATGGAGGCTTCAGCAACGCACTCATACGCAAGAAAGATGTAACCGACGATGATTACAACACGGCTTTCATCTGCAATCTCAGTATGAGCCTGCTGCTTTATGCTTTGACGTTTCCCTGTGCGCCGCTGATTGCCGATTTCTTCAATCGTGAAGAATTAACCCTATTGATACGAGTATCTTCTTTAGGACTTATCATTGGGGCATTTGCTATGGTTCAGCAGACGCGCCTTACTAAACGTATAGACTTCAAGACGCAGACCAAAATCACGCTTGTATCATCCACTGTCAGCGGCATGGCGGGTATCAGCATGGCCGTGATGGGGTTTGGCGTGTGGGCACTGGTGGCCCAGCAACTGATGTCCCATGCACTGCGCACGCTACAATTATATATATATAATAGGTGGCTGCCGCGTTTGCGCTTCTCTACCGAGAGTTTCCACGAACTGTTTGGCTTTGGCTGGAAGCTAATGTTGACTGCTCTTTTGGATGGTGTGTGGAAAGAATTGTATCAGGTGGTAGTGGGCAAGTTCTATAATCCAGCCACCTTGGGGCAATATACCCGTGCCCAACATTATGCACGGCTATTCTCGCGGAACTTGACATCGGTAATGGATCGAGTTACCTACCCTGTGCTAAGCAGTATTCAAGACGATAAAGAACGCATGTTCTCGGCCTATCGCCGCATCATCCGCACCAGTATGTTTATCACCGCTGTCACTCTGTTCTTCCTGGGAGCCGTCAGCGAACCTCTCATCTACTGCATGATAGGACCCAAATGGCACGAGGCGTCAACTTACCTGCCTTTTATCTGCATCAGTTCCAGTCTTTACCCCCTCCATGCCATCAACCTGAACATGCTGAAGGTTCAGGGACGGAGCGACCTCTTCCTCGGACTTGACATCATCAAGAGAATCATCAGCTTGGCACCTCTGTTTGTCGGGGCTTTTGTGGGCATCATACCTATGCTTTGGGTAAACATATTTGTTGGCATCATAGGCTATTTCCTCAATTCCTACTACTCAGGCCGGATGCTGGGGTATAGTTCTTGGATGCAGTTGCGTGATATTGCCCCCTCCTACGCTTTGGCTATAGCCATAGCCTTGTCTGTATGGTTCTTGAAATATCTTCCACTGAGCTACTGGATTGTACTTCCAATGCAGATTACTGTAGGAGCCGCAGTGTTTTTCACTTTCTGCAAGTTGTTCAAGATGAACGAATATAAAGAGATTATAGATATTCTGAAAAAAAGAAAATAGTATAATGGCACAAGTTCAAACTATAAGTCACTTTAAGGTGTCTGTGTGGTGCAACACTTACAACCAGGCATTCTATATCAAGGATACCATGGATGGCTTTTGCATGCAGCAGACGAGCTTTCCGTTCGTCTGTCTCATCATGGACGATGCCAGCACGGACGGGGAGCCAGAGGTCATCAAACAATACCTGAACGACCACTTTAACACAGAGTGGACAAAGGAAACCGATGACTACCACCTGACGCTGGCTCGCCATCAGGAGAACAAAAACTGCTACTTTGCGGTTTATCTGCTGAAATACAATCACTACAGCATCAAGAAACCAAGACTGAAATATTATCGGGAATTGACAGATGAGATAGACTATGTCGCCCTATGTGAGGGTGACGACTATTGGACCGACGCGCATAAACTGCAAAAGCAGGCGGATGCCTTAGACGCCAATCCCCAGGCTACATTAGTCTATACCAACTTTCAGGCCATTGATGGTGAAGGGAATCCGATAAGCAGACCATTTATAAAAGATTATCCTGGCCGTTCCCATTCCGGTGACAATCTGCCTACGCTGCTCCGTTACGGCAACTACATCATGGTGCTCACAAGCATGTACCGCTATAAAGTCTGGGAGTCCGAATCATACGCGAATTGCCCTGTAAAGCTGGATTTCACCCTTACCATGAGTGCCGCCCTGATGGGCAATTTCATCTGGTTGCCGGAACAAACAGCTTGTTATCGATCGCTTGAGAGCGGAATGGTAAGATCAAATCTGCAGAAAGGTCTACGCTGGATTCAGGATATTTACCGCTACTATGCCGGATTGGTGATGAATGGGCAGTGCAAACCATTGTCGTTAGGTCAACGCATTCATCTCACGACACTTATCCTCATGAGGGCATTGAAAAAGAAAGACCATCAACTTAAAAAGGATGTACTTAGAGCCTGTCCTCTTTCGTACTTATTGCTGCCGGTAGCCTTTGTAAAGTTAAAAGTTGAAAAAATGAAAAGTTGAAATATGAAAACAACCATTATTATTCTCATCATATTGGTATCACTACTTTACTTGAAGTGGATACTAATCATCGCGGTTTTTCCCTTTCAGGTTATTCACGGACAAATTCTCAAGAAATGGGGGAAGGAACAAAATGCTCCGCTGGTGTATAGAGTTTTTGACAAGCCGTACCAATACTGGGAGAAAATCTTTAGAAAAGGTTGGCAAAGATATATGCTGTTCCAAGTCGCTTTAGTTCCATCTCATCATATACGTAGGTTTATATATAAGGCTCTCGGTGCTGAGATTGGCAAACATGTGGTATTCCATTTCCGCACAGAGATACGTGGTATACATCGCCTAAAGATTGGCTCCGGTACTATTATCGGCGACAATACATTGCTCGATGCACGTCGGGGACTAACTATTGGTGAGAATGTTAATATTGCCTCGGATGTAACAATCCATCCTGGAGGCCACGACATCCGTGACCCTTTTTTCAGAGCGCCAGCCTTGGACAGCAGCCCCGTGGTCATCGGTGACAGGGTATATATCGGTGCTCGTGCTATGATACTGAATGGTGTCACCATCGGCGTAGGAACTGTGCTCTGCGCCGGTTGTGTCGTCACAAAGGACGTGGAGCCATACGCTGTAGTTGCTGGTATTCCAGCAAAAAAAGTCAATGAGCGTCCACGCGACTTAAGATATGAGTTTAAAGGAAGATCGCAGAGACTGTATTAAAATGTTGTAATGACCGACATATTGAAGAAAGTACAATGAAGTTTGTTGCTATTATAGTTACCCTAGTGTGTTGCGGCTTGATGTTCTTTGTTAAACGAGAATGGAAAGCAGCTCTGCTCGTCATGGGAGCTATGACGTTGACACTGGTGTACGTACCCGGTATTCCTTTACTCAAGGCGAACCTCTTACTGCAAGTGGCTTTCCTGCTATCAGAATGGAAAAGTCTGCCACAACATTTCAACAGGTTACGACATGTTCCATATCTCTGGATACCGCTTCTGATTGTCACTATCTCAGCGTTGTTGGCTGCGCTGACCAGCCAATACGAAGGAATAAAAGGAATCATACAGTCGGAACTTCTGTTCAAGTATTTTGCCCTTGCATACGCCTTCTGGGCTGTCAAGAATGAAAAGTCACTAAAGCCTGTATTGCAAGTTTCACTGTATTGTCTGATTGTGCTTACCGCCTTTGGTGCGCTCAATTATATACAAAAGAATGCCATATTTGTCAATGCCTTGACAGAAGGCAAGACAAGTATGGTAATGGAAGATGTCTCGCTTGGTGATGTATATACGGAAAGTAGTCGTTTCAGAGTACAGTCAATGTTTAAGTCCGCATTTGACTATGGTTATATATGTACGGCATTATTAATACTTCATTTGCATGGATGGTATCGGGGGTTAGAAGGAAAGATAGCATTTGCCATAGCACTTGCATGTTGTTCATTCGGAATATTGATTTGTGGATGCCGCACTGTATGGGTGAGTGCCATATTTTCCATAGCCTGCTACAGCATGTGGGTTTTCCAAATGAACCGAAATGTGATGTATGGTATGATTGCAATGATTCTTATGATTATGTCCTATGCTACCATTCCTGCGGTAGAAGATAAAGTTAACAAGGTAACCGATGTCTTCGTTGAAGACAGTGAAACAGGTGGTAGCTCTATCCAAATGCGAATGATGCAATACGTCTCTGTTCTTATCCACACAGAAGGAAATGAATGGTTAGGGTTGGGAAAGGGATATTGGGCGCATTCATACGCTGAGGATAAAGAGTCAGTCAGTGGTCTCTATGGTGTAGAAAGTGTTATCTTACAATATCTGCTTGAGCAGGGAATCATCGGTCTCATTTTATGGGCGACTTTTTATTCAATCATCTTCTTCTATTTTTGGAGGAATCGTACAAAGAGAAAGGCTATAACTGGTCTGGGAGCTTCCACCCTTACTTTGTATCTGGTTTACTCAATAGGTACAGGAGAGTTAGGTTCTGTTTATCCTACAATGCTTCTGCTTGGCATGACTATGAAGATGATAGAATCCAAGAAGCGAAGGCTCATGCTGATAGCCGTATTACGGATAATCATGAAACGAAAGAAACTGACTCGCAGACAACAACTTATTGTGATATTGAAAGCACTCAGCAGATAATCGAAAGAAAAATCATCATGAGAGATAAAAGCGTATCTATAGCAAAAGGTATTTCCATTGCCTTAGTGGTAATGGCTCACTCAATATGTATAGATTTCATCGTCCGTTGCATCGCCATATACGTATTGTCTTTGTTTTTTTTTATGAGCGGATATTGTTTTAAAGACAAATATTTAGACGATGCCCTTGCCTTTATAAAGAAGCGTTTTACGGGAATATATTGGCCTTACCTGAAATGGTCGCTTCTGTTCCTGCTTTTACATAATGTTTTCTATCATCTGCATATCTATAGCGATGAATATGGCTATGGGGGAAAGACATCCGTCTTCTATACGAGTTCTGACTTTGTGAGAAAAGCCATTTCTATTGCCACTAAAATGCAAGGGCATGAACAGTTATTGGGTGCGTATTGGTTCATGAAGCTCTTATTTGTGGGTTCTTTCATTTTCTATATTGCACTGAAGGTACTGAAAAGTAAAGCATGGGGAGCACTTCTGTTGCTGGCATTGTCCGTTCTATTGTCAACACTCGATTGGAAACTTTATTATTTCAATATAGGCACACGAGAATTTTATGCTGCCTTTTTCCTCTATATAGGCTATCTTTACAAGAAACACCAAATGGACTTTCACCAACGCCCGTGGATTTGGTGTTTAGCAGTTATATTGGTTGTAGCAGGAACTCAATTATGGTTTACAACCATGCATAATTATGACTACTGGAAGATTTTTCCACACGCATTCACTGCCATATTGGCTATTCTCACCCTACTGTGTTTTAGCCAACGCCTGTCACGAAAGGCGGAAAATAAGTCTGTGAAGTGCATTATATTCATAGGCGACCATACCATAGAGGTGCTTACTTGGCATTTCCTGTCCATGAAATTAGTGTCGTTAATGCTTATTGCGATATACCATCTTCCCATAAAGCGACTCTCAGAGTTTCCTGTGATAGAAGAATATGCCAGACAAGGATGGTGGATAGCCTATCTAATTGTAGGCGTAGCCATACCTGTGATTTGGACTTTTTATTATCATCTGTTCAAGGACAGATTGATAAATAACACTTTTGATAAAGTACACACCAGATAATATGACACACCGACTTGCCATCATCATTCCTGCCTATAAGGCAAAATTCCTGCCAGCTGCGCTTGAGTCTATTGCGGCCCAGACATGCAAGGATTTTACCTTGTATATAGGTGATGATTGCAGTCCTGAACCGATAGGTGATATTGTTGACCAATATCGTGACAAGATAGAGTTGGTATATCTGCGCTTCGACAGAAATCTGGGCGGTAAAGATCTTGTGGCTCAATGGGAACGGTGCATTGCCATGAGTAAAAACGAGCCTTATATCTGGTTGTTCTCAGACGATGATGTGATGGAACCGAACTGCGTGGAACTGTTATTGAGAACGATTGATGAAACAAAAGGTGCATACGACCTCTATCACTTCGATGTGAATGAAATCAATGACGAGGGCAAGGTGACCAAGCAGCTTCCAGCTTATTCACAAGTTCTTAGTGCATACGACTATTACAAGGGGAAGTCTTCTGGGAAATATCGCAGTTACGTGGTAGAAAATGTCTTTTCTCGCAGAATATATGACCAGGCAGGTGGTTTCAAGAACTTTGACCTCGCCTGGGGAAGCGATGTGGCCACATGGTGCATCTTCTGTGGGAAGAAAGGAATGTTTAAGATTCCTGGTGCCCATGTCCTATGGCGTAGAAGCAGTCAGAACATTACTCCGGACAAATCCAGACAGATAGCAGAGCGCAAGCTGAAGTCTGAATGTGAGTTCCTGAATTGGTCATATAACTATTTTAGTAACGAGAAAGATATATGGGAAGTAAACCGTGCTCTTTTTATCAGCAAAATGCAACAATACAAGGCACGTGTTGGACAGAAATGTCGCAAAAAAGCATTCTCTGTCTTCTTTCAGACACATGGTCATAAGCATGAAAGATTAAAAGTATTCTTATTAGTTCATCTTCATCGCAAACTATATCATTTTATAAAACCTCTATTATGAAAGTCTATTTTGTAGTCAAGGAACCTTCTGAGCGAACCATCAACCATTTCGTGTCTTCGCTTGGCAATGCCCTGCAGAAGCAGGGGTGCGAGGTGGCTTATGGCCTTAAGTTGCTTTGGACAGATGAGGTTTTGGGTTACGACATCATACATTTCCAGTGGCCAGAAGGACTTTTTGGCTTGTTCGGTCATCAGGTGACAGATGAAGAACTGAAACGTGTGAATCAGCGCCTTATATTGCTCAAGGAACACGGAAAGAAACTTTTCTATACTTGCCATAACTTAAAGCCGCATACGAATAAGAACGAGAACCTGTTACACCTTTATGAACTGATTTATAATAATGCCGACTACATCCATCATTTAGGTAATTACAGTTGTGAACAATTAAAATCCAAATATCCAAATGCCCGTCATGTCGTGATACCACATCATATTTATGACGATGTCTATAGCTTTTCCATTACCCGTGAAGAGGCCAGGAATCGTTTAAATATCCCTGAAAACGAGAGAATAGTGCTAAGTTTTGGAAAGTTTCGTAATGAGCGGGAACGTGACTTCGTGCTTGAGATGCAACAGACTTTAGGCCGTTCAGTTCTTTTCCTGATGCCAGGCTTCTATCGTGAGACATTGCATACATGGAATCCGAAAAAACTCATCACCCGTCTGTATCACACCATACGCTACAAGTTGAAAGGCATTCGATTCTGTAATGAAGCGATTCCCGATGATCTGATGCAGTGCTATTTCTGCGCTGCCGATGTGGTGCTGATCCAGCGGCTTGACATTCTGAACTCAGGTAGTCTGCCGATGGCCTTCCATGCTGGCAAAGTGGTGGTTGGGCCAGATGTAGGCAACGTAGGACCTATACTATGCGATACAGGCAATTTCGCCTTTGACCCATATGATATGAGAAGTGCTGTAAGTGCATTACAAAACGCATTGGAAGCCACTTCAAAAGGGGGTGAGAACAAAACTTACGCCACAGAGCACTGGTCATCTGAGCGTATTGCAGCATCATTGTTAAAGTATTATCAACAGGCATTATACAGGAAACATGAAACCGAATAGGGAACCTTTAATCAGCGTGGTGCTGCCTACCTACAACGTAGTGCAGTATTTGCGGCAATGCCTGGAAAGCGTTGCGGCTCAGACCTACCATAACATTGAGGTCATCATCATCATTGATGGAGCCACTGATGGTTCGTACGAGATTGCCCAAGACTTCTGTAAGACAGACAGTCGCTTCTCCGTCTATTGGCAAGAGAATGCCGGCAGTGGTCCTGCCCGAAACAATGGGTTGGCACACTGTCAGGGAGAGTTCGTCATGTTTGTGGATCCCGATGACTGGATAGAGCCGGAGCTGTTGGAGAAACTGTATGAGGCTCAGAAGGATGGAGATTATGATTTGGTAGCTACAAGGAGAACCCGTGTCTTGTGTGACAATAACGAAAAAGTCTTGAAAGTTATTCCTCGTCATTTCAAAGAAGAAACTATTCATGGGCAAAAGGAAATTCGCCAATCATATATTAGAATGTTAACTTCTGAAGTTGTGGGTTCTCCTACGCAAAAGTTATATAAAATGTCAATCATAAGGAATTCTGGTGTTGAGTTCCCTCCTTTACGCAGGTCGCAGGATGTTGCTTTCAATTACAGGTATTATGCCAATATTCAATCATTAAGGCTCATTTCGTATAGTGGTTATAACTATAGAATAATGGCAAAGCGTGCGCCGGGTAAGACAGGACAGGATTATTATAAAACGATTGAATGGTTCTACAATGACTATCAGCGTCTTTATCAGTCATGGAATATGCCTTTCCCTGAACAAGAATTGTGTGATTTCTTTTTTAGAGTACGTATTTATGCCAACTTGCAGCAGTTTGCTGCACATGGTTGGGACATGAAGCCCGTCGTTGAGAATCCAACGATTCAGCATATCTTTCTAACGGCTAATCCTCAGACTTTTTATATGAAAACTGTCAGGAGCCTGCTTTGTAGGAGAAAATATGAGACGCTGAGGATATTTCTGATTATGATTATGTTTGTTAAACGGTATTTGAACAAATGAACATCAGTTATACGACAAGACACCATCTGTGCTTAGGTTGTGGCTTATGTGAAGACATTTGTCCACAAGGTGCTATAACTATAGATATTCGCCAAGGAGAATACCGTCCGAGCGTCGATGAGTCCCTTTGCATCGGCAGTAACTGTGGACGATGTTCAGATATATGTCCTGGGTTAGGTGTTGACCTTTTAAAATTATCATCAAGGCAGGACTCTCTAACGAACGGTCATGTTACGTGTAATGAGTATCTCGGTCGCTATGTACAACTTTATACCGGTCATTGTACAAATGAGGATATCAGATATCATTCTGCTTCCGGGGGACTGGTTACAGGTCTGTTGGTTTATCTGCTCGAGAAAAAGATGATTGATGGAGCTGTCGTAACACGGTTCTCTTCAATCGACCATCTGACGCCGGAGGTTTTTATTGCGCGTAATACTGACGAGTTGATTTCTGCCCGAAGCTCCAAGTATTGTCCAGTATCTATGCAGGGCATCAGGAAGCAAATAAGAGAGGCCGAAGGGAAATATGTCATTATAGGGTTGCCTTGTCATTTGCACGGATTCAGGAAAATTGAAGAAAAGGACAAGAAATTCCGTGAACATGTATTTGCATATTGGGGGCTGTATTGTTCATCTGGCCGGACATTTCATCTGACTGATTATATCCTTCAACAAAGACATATCAATCAAGAGGATATCCGTTATTTCTCCTATCGTGACGAGGGATGTTTAGGGTCTTTAGTGGTCAAATGTAGCAATGAGGTATATAAAGAAAGATACCAAAGTTATTTTCATCCGCTTCGAAGCATTTTTATACCTCGTCGTTGTCATTTCTGTATCGACCACTCTGCAGAGTTGGCTGACATCTCATTTGGAGATATACATATAAAGCCTTATTCTGACGATACTATAGGAATCAATTCTCTGATAGTACGAACCCCTCAAATGAATGATTTGTTACAACAAGCCATGAGGGATGGTGCTATTGTCATGGAAGAACTAAACGAGGCGACATTAGTGGCTTCTCAGAAAATGGCCAGGGTAAAGAAAACAAAATATGCATCCTTGGTCTATTGGTGCAAACGAATGGGAATGGCAGTCCCCCAATACGATGTAAAACCGTATTCCAAAATAGGATTTGTAAAGTCTCTATTCTATTTGATAAATCTAAACCTGCAATACCAAGTGGGACATCATCGTAATCTGTGGTTTCTGATAAAATACATGATAAAGAAAAGAAAGGCATGATGAAGATAGGTTGTGTTATAGCATATTCCAAGGGTCACAACAACTATGGAACTTCGCTTCAAGGCTACGCTTTGGTTCGGAAGATTCAGGAATTGGGCTATGATGTAGAGATTATAGAATACATCAAGCAGCTCTCACTGATTGATAAGATTAAATACGTTATCAATGCTATACGTGCTGGCGAAATAAAAGTGCTGAAACGGAAAGCATGGGGTAAAAGAGCATATCGTCATCCTGGGTATATACAAGGGCTCACATTGCGTACCCAAGCAGTAGATGCTTATAAAAGCAAGAAACTGATTCCTTATTTCCATCGCTACACAGGTTTTAAGGCATTGTCTGAAGGTTCTTTAAATTATGATACCGTGGTTGTCGGTTCTGACCAGGTTTGGACACCGTTGTCATTACCCAACAAGTTCTTTAATTTGTTGTTTGTGAAAGATTCTGTGAGAAAGGTGTCTTATGCCAGTAGTTTCGGTGTAAGTCATATTCCTGATTTCCAGCAAAAGGCCACAGGTCATTATCTTGACAGGTTCTATAAAATCAGCGTCAGAGAGCAACGCGGAAAAGAAATTGTGGATAGTTTAAGTCATCAGCAGGCATTAGTAGTAGCCGACCCCACACTATTACTCACTCGAGAAGAATGGGAAAAGGAAATTGCTGAAAACATATCGGAATCAACGGCTCAGAATGTTGCAAGAACAAAAGGGACTCCATATATCTTTTGTTATTTGATTTCGCCCAACAAAGAAGCACGTATTCAGACACAGAGATTGAAGGATGAGACAGGCCTGCCAATGATCACCATCAGACACATGGAGCAATATCGCGAGATAGACGAAACGATAGGCGATGAAGCTCCATACGCTGTTGATCCCAATGATTTTGTCCGATATATCAGTAAGGCACAATATGTATGTACGGACTCTTTCCATTGTACGGTGTTCTCTACGTTGTTTCATAGGCCATTCATGACTTTTTATCGTACCAGTCATCAAGTACGTTCAAATAGGAACTCAAGAATTGATTCCTTGTTTGAGATTTTAGGAATCAATAAGAGCCATATATTTAAAGATGACATTTTAAAGATTAAAGAACCGATAGATTGGCGTATGGTAGATAACAATCTTGAAAAACTCAGATTAGATAGTTTAAAATTCTTGAAAACAGCATTAAAGTAATGAAGCAAGTTCTCTTTGTCGGTTGGGTGAATCAGGGCAAAGCGCCCGTGGACGGTGAGACCACTAAGAACCAGTACATCATTGCAGAACTGAAAAAGTACTGCAAGGTGACGGTCTTGGACTTCTACGAAAAACGTAAGCACCCATGGGTATATCTGCAGGCATTATGGGCTGTAATCATTCAGTCTCATGCCACTATCGTTTTTTCTACTTCTGCATCGAATATTTATGGTGTATTGAAATGGTTCAAGAAATTGAAAATCCATCGTAATGTTGTCCATTGGGTTATTGGCGGAACCTTAGGTGACAAAGTGAAGAATGGTGTATTCAACGCAGACGTTATCGGTTATGCTAAACATACGCTCGTTGAAAGTCCTTTAATGCTTCGACAATTGGAAGATTGCGATGTAAAAGGGGTTATTCATGTTCCGAATTTCAAGCGCATCGATTACCTTCCCCAAATAAGTGCCCCCCAAAACGTCCTGCGTTTCGTTTTCCTTTCACGAATCATGGCAGAAAAAGGATGTAATGAAATTTTAGCAGCAGCAAAACTCTTGAATGAGTGGGGATTACAGAAACAATATGTAGTTGATTTTTATGGCAAGGTAGCAGATGATTACAAAACGACTTTTGAGGAAGGACTATCCAAATTGCCAAACGTAAAACACCAGAATTTCCTTGACATGCGGCAAAAGAAAGGATATGACAGGTTAGCCACATACGATATGCTGCTATTTCCGACTTATTGGAAAGGGGAAGGGTTTGCGGGTATATTTATAGATGCCTTTGTGTCAGGGCTACCAATGATAATTACTGATTGGGCACATAACAGCCAGTTTGTGAAAAAAGGGGAAACAGGACTGTTCATTCCCGTTCATGATGCGAAGGCATTGGCGTATAAAATGAAAGATTGCATTGATGGCCAATACGATATCTGGAAGATGAAACAGTATTGTCAAATAGAAGCAAAGAAATATGATGTAAGCAGAATTGTTACGGAAGGTCTTTTGAAGAAAATCGAAATATTATGAGCAAAACAATGATTCTTTTCTTCGTCAGCTTTCTTGTCAGGCTGCACATCTTGACACCCATTCGTGTGGCAAGACTGAAGTTCTTCTACAAGTTGCACTGGTGGCCCAACTTTGAGCATCCCAAAGACATCAACGAAAAGATCAACTGGATGAAGTTCTATGGCGACACGACCTCGTGGCCGTTGTTGGCAGACAAGTATCGCGTCAGAGAACATGTAAAGGATTGCGGTCTTGACGATTGCCTTATCCCGCTCATAGGCAAGTGGGACACGGTGGATGAGATAGATTGGGACCAATTGCCTCAGCAGTTTGTCATGAAATGCAACAACGGCAGTGGCGATGTCCTAGTGTGTCCCGACAAGAAGAAGTTGGATAAAGAAAAAACACTTCAGTATTTTAGAAAGACTCTTCAGGCACCCTACGGCATACTTACAGGCGAAGAGCACTATAAACAAATCAAACCATGTATTATTGCCGAAGAACTGCTTGACGGAAGTACACAGCCCAACAAATCACAATCACTTGTAGATTACAAGATATGGAGCTTCAATGGCAAACCGGAATGTATTGTGTGTTACAGTAACCGGCATAATAAGTATTATTGTGAGATTGGCGTGTATGACCGCAATTGGAATGCTCACCCAGAGTACCTTCGCTATTCCTCCCATTATGTGCCAGAACAGAAGCTTATGCCCAAACCTGCATCACTTGACACTATGTTACGTATTGCGTCAATTCTTTCCAAAGGACATCCTCAGATGCGGGTAGATTTGTATGATGTCAACGGACATGTTTATGTTGGAGAACTAACCCTGACATCAAGCGGAGGATATATGAATCATTTCACACAAGCGTTCTTAGACAAACTCGGTCAATTTACAGTATTGCCAATAGAAAAAAAATGAAAACGTATCCTATCATTTGGCTTGTCTTATTTTGCTTGATGGTACCAGTGGGCTCTTTTGCACAAAACTGGCATGACGCTGCTTCGGTGAAAAAAGAACTGATACGGGCTGCCAATAATGGGCAAACCTACTACAGCCAATTTAATTTTTATAACCCAAGGAAGGACGGAAGTCTCAACTCGACATACGGACAAGTACTTCGATGTCAGCCACTGATTTATGGTGTGGACTTCTACTATGCCAGTGGCACTTGGCAAAAGCCCAAAGAGGTTCGTAATACACGAGAGAACTTAATAAAAACAGTCCGGGACTCTTGGCGCGAGCATCGGGCCATAGCCTGTTTCTCGTGGCATTTGGAGAACCCATACGTTCCGTCGGAATTCTCGACGACAGCAGGGTTTCGATACACTAACAACAAAATGAACCCAGATTATCCCGCCGAACATCGCTATGTCATCAAGGAAATACTGGAGCATAGCGGTGAGGCATGTGGCTTGGGGAATGTGTCGCGCAAGGACAACGCCAAGGGTTACAATACGCCTCGGGAATGGTTTGAGGACCGTTGCAAGGAAGTTGCCGACATCATCAATGAATTTGTTGATGACAACGAACAACCCATCCCATTTATCTTCCGTCTTTGGCACGAATGGGAAGACGGTTGGATGTGGTGGGGTGCCAAATATGTGTCGGCAGATGATTACAAGCGTTTCTTCATATTGACCGAACAGACTGTTAAGAAATATGCCCCAAATGCTCAAATTCTTTGGGCCTACTGTTCAGATCGTTACGTAAATGGCGAAGAGGAATACATGGAACGGTATCCGGGTGATGATTATGTGGATATCATAGGTTTTGATGATTATGCAATTGGTCAATCTAAGGAGGACTGGACTGCTGCGGTAAACAGGGCTAAGATGGTTTGTAGAATAGCAGAAAAAAGACATTTGGCAACAGGGTTGTTTGAAACAAACAACAACAAGCGAAAGATTCCCAACTATTATACGGATCACCTGAATCGTATGCTAACAGCCAAGGATGTTCGTTTAGGTATCGTACAGATTTGGAGCCTGAAAAATTTTAATGATTCAACAGACTTAAGATCCTTTGTCAATCAAAAGAATATTATTGCTAAATAAAGGGATATAATCATGAAAAAAGTACTTGCAGTAGCCTCGATAGGCGGACACTGGATACAGTTGCTCAGAATAGCACGGCCGATGGAAGGACATTATGAAATGGTATATGTCTCGACTCATCCGAAATGTGCCACAATGGTAGAAGGGCAGAAGTTCTGTCAGACAACCGATTTCAGCCGTTCCGATGCTTGGAAACTGATACCGGCATTCTTCAGGCAGTTGAATATCATCAGAAAGGAAAAGCCCGATGCAATCATCACCACTGGAGCCGCTCCGGGACTGATCTGTGTGTTTGCTGGATGGCTGCTACGCAGAAAGACCATTTGGATAGACAGCATCGCCAACGTCAACCGCCTGTCCCTAAGCGGAAGGATTGCAGCTTTATTCGTCTCCAGAGTCTATACGCAGTGGCAACATTTGGCTACAGCCAAAATCCATTATTCCGGAAACATCTTTGGATAATCACTAACCACTTTCTCATACCCTTATGATATTCGTTACTATTGGCACACAGATTCCTTTCGACCGGCTCATCGAGATGCTCGACCGCATCGCACCTGAGCTTGACGAAGAGATCTATGCTCAGGCCCTTAGGGGTAAATACAAACCTAAACACTTTAAACTCATTGATTTCATTGAACCCGATGAATTTGAAAAGGTGTTTGCCCAGGCAAGATTGATTGTAGCCCATGCTGGCATGGGGACTATTCTGTCTGCTCTACGCAACTCTAAGTCGTTGGTCATCTTTCCACGCATAGCATCCTTAGGTGAACACCGCAACGACCATCAGAATGCCACGGCACAAATGATAAAAGAGAATAAATATGCATACGTGGCTACCAATGAGAAGGAGCTTCGCGAACTGCTCCACATGGACCTCCGTCCACTGAAAAAAATAGGCGAGTTTGCATCGGAAAGCCTCGTCAAATCCTTGAAAGACTTTATCGACTTCAACGTGTAAACAATTATAAAATAAAATAATAAAATTATGTCAGACAAAGTAGAATTTGATTTGGAAGACCTCGACGACCTGAAAGACCTTATAGGCGACGAGAGAAAAAGAGCTGATTTTAGCTTCCAGAAAGTTTTTTCCCTTTTGGTGCTCAACTGGCAGTACTTCCTCTTCTCATTTATTATCTTCGTGAGTGGAGCCATTCTGTATCTGCGATACACTGAGCCAACCTACAAGCTGTCGGCCCGCATGTTGATAAAAGACGAGCGGAAACAGAACAGCAATGCTTCGCAGTTGCTCACTAATATGATTGACTTGGGATTTGTGACCAACTCCTCGGGGATTGACAATGAAGTAGAGGTCATGCAGTCGCGCATTCTGATGCGCGATGTGGTACGTGAACTGCATCTGAATGCCGAATTCCGCATCAAGGGGCATGTTATGGACAAAATCGTTTACCGTAAACAGGCTCTCAACGTTGAAATGGATCCGGTTGTGCTTGACAGTCTTGACAAGGATTATATGGAATGGGGCGAGAAATCCAGCATTCGAATGGAAATAACGCGCAAAAAAGACGGCTACTTTGTGGAAGGTGCTACATATCAATCTGGAAACGAGAAGGACAGCCGTAGCCAACCCTTTCAGGAGAACATAGACTCACTACCTGCATCTGTCAACACTGCCCTCGGCACGCTGACGCTGACTGCCTCTCAACGTTTTCAGATGCAGACAGGCGAAACCTATATTGTCACTATTCTGCCACCAATGCTGGTGGCTACCAACTGTCTGTCGGCCATGACAGTGGAACCCACCAGCAAACGTACCGATATTGCCATGGTGACCCTTACCGACAAGAACCCGCAACGTGGCATGGACTTCCTGCGCCGGTTGGCCGTATGCTATAACCGCAGGGCCAATGCCGACAAAAACGAGGTGGCACTGCGCACCGAGGAGTTTATCAACGAGCGCGTGAAGAAAATCAACGAAGAGTTAGGACTTACCGAAGATGAACTCGCCGACTATAAACGCCGCCATTCCATGACCGGCCTTTCAATGGATGCCGCACAGGCCGTACAGTTGAGCAACCAGTTTTCTGCTCGCTTGTCGGAAACCGATGCCCAGATCCGACTTATCGACTATCTGCGCGATTATGTCGGCGACCCTCGCAACAAGTATCAGGTGATACCTTCCAACGTAGGACTCACCGACGGAGCCACCACACAGCTCATCAGCGACTACAACCAGACCGTGCTCAAACGCAATCGCCTGCTGACCGTTGCCAATGAGGAGGCGCCTCAGGTGCAGACACTCACTGCAACTATCGACGATATGGCTGCCGGCATCTCGACCGCATTGTTGCAGGCACGTCATTCTGCCGACATCGCCCGGCAGGGTGTTATGGAGCAATATCTAAAGTACCAAAGCCAGGTGGCTGGTGCGCCGGCACAGGAGCAGGTGCTCACACAGATTGGCCGCCATCAGGAGGTGCAGTCGGGCATCCTGCTGCTGCTCCTACAGAAGCGCGAGGAGAACAGTATCTCGCTCGCAGCCACTGCCGACAAGGGACGGCTCATTGACGAACCTCTCAACGAAGGAAAGGAGAAACCCAAAAAGACTATGGTGTTCCTTAGTGCCCTGCTGTTGGCGTTTGCCTTGCCTTTGTCCATTATTTGGCTCATCGGTCTGCTCCGCTACCGTATTGAGGGGCACGATGATGTGCAGAGTCTTACCAAACTGCCCATTATTGCCGACATACCGATGGCCAGCGACAACGTGAAGTCATCGGCAGGCATTGTGGTGCATGAAAACAAGAATACTCAGATGGACGAGATTTTTCGCTCCTTGCGAACCAACGTGAAATTCCTGCTGAAGGAGCACGAGAAGAAAATTCTCTTCTCATCCAGCATCTCAGGAGAGGGAAAGACTTTCTGTGCCGCCAACCTGGCCATGAGTTTTGCCCTGCTGGGGCAGAGGGTGGTGCTTTGCGGACTTGATATACGTAAGCCTGCACTGGGGCGGTTGTTTGGCATTGCTGACAGGAACCTCGGTATCACCACATTGCTTACTAAGGAGCAGGTCACGCTCGAGGATGTACAGAAGCAGATTGTCAAGTCTGGTGTCAGCGACAACCTGCACCTGCTACTGTCAGGACCTATACCGCCTAACCCCTCCGAGCTGCTGGCACGCAAAACGTTTCAGCAGGTGATAAGCCTGTTGGAGCAACAATACGACTATGTCATCTTCGACACAGCACCCGTAGGGCTTGTCACTGATACGCTGCAGATTGCGGAACATGCCGACTGCTGTGTGCTGGTTTGCCGTGCCGACTACACACCCAAGTCAAGTTTCGGCCAGCTCAACCAACTGGCAGCCGAAGGAAAACTGCCAAACGCAAGCATTGCCATCAACGGTATTGACATGTCGCGCCGCAAGTACGGCTACTACTACGGCTATGGCGTTTACGGCAAATACGGACGCTATGGCAACTACGGAAAATATGGTAATTATGGTCATTATGGTATGTATGCCGACAGTCATTATGGCCTGAAAGACGATAACTCCATCAAGAAATGACAATAGCAGTAGACTTTGACGGAACGATAGTGGAGCACCGCTATCCCGAAATAGGCGAAGAAAAGCCCTTCGCCGTGCAAACCCTGCGCATGCTGATTGCCGACCATCATCGGCTTATATTGTGGAGCGTGCGCGAGGGAAAACTTCTGGACGATGCCATTGAATGGTGCCGCGAGCGTGGTATCGAGTTCTACGCCATCAACCGCGACTATCCGGAAGAGACCGAGAGTGGGAATGAACACTACAGCAGAAAAATTAAAGTTGACATCTTCATTGATGACCGGAACATAGGGGGGCTGCCGGATTGGGGAACGATATATTCGATGATAACCCACGGTACTGGCTGGTACCAGCTGATAAGTGAGACCGCTTCCGGCAATGATTCTTACGCTACCCGCCGTCACCATCGTCCATGGTGGAAACGATTTTTGAATATTCACTAAAAACGATAGAAAGTATGACAAAGAATGTAACAACCTACGTGATTGCTGCTATTGCAATCCTGCTGCTCGCTGCCTGTGCTTCGCCAAAGAATGTAGCATACATACAGAACAGCGAAGCATTTGTTGCCGACAGCTCGGCATTTCTCTATGAGGCACATATCATGCCCAAAGATGTACTGACAATTACAGTAAACACAGTAAATCCTGAAATTTCAGCTCCCTTCAACCTGGTGATATCTCCAACGTTGGGAAACTCTTTGACAGGTAGCCAGTCAGTGAATTCCAACCGTGTTTTGCAAACCTACTTGGTGAGCAACGATGGAACCATATCCTTTCCTGTACTGGGTACGCTGAAAGTCGGAGGACTGTCGAAGGCAGAATGTGAGAAACTCATCCACGACCGTATCATACGCTACTTGAATGGCAAGGAAGACCCCGTGGTGACAGTACGCATGGCAAACTATAAAATATCCGTATTGGGCGAGGTGGCACGTCCCGGCATGTTCACCGTGAACAATGAGAAAATCAACATCTTCGAAGCACTGGCACAGGCTGGCGACCTCACTATCTACGGTGTCCGTGACCGCTTGAAACTCATCCGTGAGAATGCCGATGGAAAAAAACGCATCTACACCATGAACCTCAACGATGCCAACATCATCAACTCACCCTGCTACTACCTCCAGCAGAACGACATCGTTTACGTAGAGCCCAACAAGGTGAAAGCCCGCAACTCCAGCGTGGGACAGACTACCACACTATGGCTTACATCAACAAGCATACTGGTTGCTGTGGCATCATTATTGTTTAACATCTTAAAATAATGAGTATGTCTGATAAACATTCGCACCATCACCATCATCATAAAGAAGACTATGGCTCTCGCTTCAAGCGGCAGAGCCTCTCTTCGATAGCCTTCCGACGCAGTGCTGACAAATGGATGAAGATAATTCTATTCGCCCTTTCAGTGGTAATGATTCTTCTTGTCATCCTGACGTATGTCTTTTTATAGGACTATTATGAAGATAATTTGAAATAGTCCTTGTCTTCTTCCTATTCCTCCATAAGCTATATATAATATAGGTAGTGGTTAGCCGGAGAACCTACTGGACTTCGTACAGGCCCTGCAAGAGGAACTGGTCAGGGTAGGAGTCCTACCAGCTGATTTTAACTTCGAGACTCACAAAAAGTTGGTTCCTATGCAGCCTGACGATATGACCACGATGTATGTGAATGCAACAGCCTTAGAGCACGACTTTGGATTTACTCCAAAGATAAAACTCCGTGAAGGACTAAGGAAGTTTGCAAAGTGGTATAAGGAGTATTATTGTTGAAGATTGGCTGATTACCAAGCACTGTTCTTCGTTTGATTACAATAATAGCCCTCATAGAATCATGTCATATGGATACGACCACAGAATTCCATTCTCTTTGGTATCGAACATTATTGATAAATGCCTATGCGGGTGAGACTGGATATCCTAACAAATAACGATTGGATATAATTTTATAATGAATAGCGAGAGCTGGGGCTGCGAAGAAGCGGTCTCGGCTCTTGCTCATTATATCCAAGACAAAGAGATTACAAAAGTCATGGTGTTAACGTTTTTGGATGGCAGTATGGAGAATTCTCAATTATTTTTCTTATCTTTGCACCCGTTTTTTTGATAATAGGTAAAAAGATTGAATGAAACATATTGATTCATTGACGCGGTTGCGCCTACAGCATCATGCGGGAAGAGGCAGAGAAAAGAGGCAACACGGTGGAAACAGAAGTGCCGCAAGGCCGTTCAACGATTATAGTATAGCCGTTAATTACTATCTTTCTCAGCAGTTTTTGCAGACTTTGGGGCTAAATCTCATAAAAATACCTGCATTTGGCCCGAAAGTATGCATTTTTTAGTGATATATCATAAGATTATAGCTCTAATTTCTTATCAAAACATCAATATTTTGCAGACTTTAGGGCCAAATCAAAAGAAAAATTAGACTTTTGGCCCGAAAGTATGTATTTTCTTTTGCTGATTCAAAAATTCTTGTTACTTTTGCACCAAACAAATAATCACAGGTATGGAGCAGAAGCAGGACATATTGATAGGACGTGATGCGGAAAAAAAACATCTGGAGTCCATCGTACAATCAAAGGAAGCAGAGTTTGTGGTCGTCTATGGCAGAAGACGTGTCGGCAAGACGTTTCTTGTCAATACTTTCTTCAGCGACAACTATGCGTTCAAATTGACAGGACTTGCCAAGAAAAGCAAGCGCGAACAATTGGCAAACTTCGCAGTTTCCCTCAATAGGTATGGCGGTGGCACCAAATACAAGAAACCTCGTACATGGTATGAGGCCTTTAACATGCTTCGTACGCTTTTGGAGCAGGTTCATGTCAAGGGAAAGCGCGTGGTCTTCATTGACGAACTGCCTTGGATGGATTCCAGAGGGAGCAACCTTGTTTCTGCCTTGGAGCATTTCTGGAACGACTGGGCTGTCACACAAAACGAGATCATCCTAATTGTTTGTGGCTCGGCTACATCATGGATCACCAAGAAGATTCTGAAGAACAGGGGTGGACTGCATAACCGCGTAACACAAAGGATATATATCCGTCCGTTCACATTGGCAGAATGCAAGGAATATCTCAAGAGTCGCGACATCATTATGGCTGATAAGGATATTGCCGAATGCTATATGATAATGGGCGGAATCCCTTTCTACCTGAAGAACGTTAGGCGTGGTGCCAGTCTTTCCCAAAATGTTGACGAGATGTTCTTTGCTGACAAGGGGAGGCTTGACGACGAGTTTAATGCCTTGTACACCTCCTTGTTTAAGAAGTCGGACAATTATATCAAAGTTGTCCAAGCCTTAAGTACAAAGAACAAGGGTTTAACTCGCGATGAAATCCTAAAAGCAACGAAACTTGAAAGTAATGGTCATTTCACAACGATATTGCAAGACCTCATAAATTGTGATTTCATTCGATGTTATAGGGGCTATGGCAACAAATCAAAGATGAGCATCTACCAACTGACAGACCCTTTCTCCCTATTCTATTATAAGTTTATCAAGAATAACGGCAAGACGGACAAACCCTTTTGGCAATTCCAGATTGGCACCCGTCAGCACGACACTTGGGCAGGGTTAGCCTTTGAACAACTCTGTCTGAACCACCACAAACAGATAGAACAGGCTTTGGGCATAGCAGTCATCAGCACCAAGGTTTATTCATGGACGACTCCACAGTCAGCAGAGGAAAAGGCACAGATAGACTTGATCATCAAACGAGCTGATAAGGTCATCAATATCTGCGAGATGAAATTCTATGATGGTGACTATGTCATGAAGAAGAAGGATCATGAAGATATTGAGCGTAGGGTACGAGCATTCCGAACAACCAATGGAATCCGTCAGGCGATTCATCCTGTGCTTGTTACCACATACGGACTTGCTAACAATCAATATAGTAGTATTTTCCAAAATGTGGTAACGCTGAAAGACTTGTTCAAGTAGCGCTAGGAAGAAACGAGAGGCTTGTTTTGCCCCTCGTTTCTTTTCAGAGGATATAGACATTGATGGTCTATTAGTGTAACTTTTGCTTCTTCTTTCTGCGTTCCAAGTACGCCGTCAGTTCATTGATTCCCCAGATGGCCGACAAGACAAAGATCGGCATAAAGGCCATTGCCCAAAGGAACGTCATGGTGTCGTTCAGATGGTACTTGCCTGTGTAATAGCCAAGGACTGGAAAGACAACCAGAGCCACCTTGTCTGCCAGATGATAAGCAACGGGGAACCACTCCATGCGCGAGGTCAGGCCGATGAGATGCTCCTCAGCTTTGGCCTCAATGTAATTGCAAGCTTTGTCTGCACCTTCCACCTTAGACTTGTCAATCTCAGAGAGTGTGCACTTCTCACGCTCAGCCTTGTCCAGATCGTTGACGTAACGCTTCATGAGGCTGGAATCATAGATGTTCCCGGCCACCTGATGAAGAATATCCTCCGCAGTCTGGTTCATCTCTTCCAACGGCACGACGTCCATGTCCTGATTGAGGAGCTTGTTACTGTTGTTCCTCATTGCATCGAGGGGAACGTTGTCCAGAAGTGCCTGCTGCTCTTTGAACATTTCAATGGCCTCATTGGTTGACTTCACAAGGAACTTACCTTTCAGCACGGCCTTTACGCCACGCTCAAACTCCTTCTGGTCATAGAGCTTTGCACGTTTATGACCGCTATGAAAAAGAGCCTTCAGCTTGTTAACAACTTGCAGGATGGTATGCGGCTTCTCCTGCTTACGGGGGCTTTCCTGCCGTCCCCCAGTCTCACTGTTGCCTCCCTGCATCTGACTATCGCCAGAGGGAAGCATGCTGTCGTATTTATTTTTCATTTTCATAAAGAAGTTATCTCTTTCGTCCTCTATTATTCTGTTGTCTGATGAATCCGTTCTTCTTCCACCAGTACCATTCCTCGTCCTTCTTCTTCGGCAGGTCGTTATTGCTCTGGCCACCACCAAGGGACGGCTGCGTTTCCGGCAAGGCAAGGTTAGCAACGACGTCAAGCATCACTTCGGCTGCATCACCTGCACGCTCGGCACTGCATTCAAACTGATCAAGCAATTCCATTGCAGCACTCTTCAGGTTTTCCTCGCTGAACGAAGAGCCTTCGTGCTCACCCATATCAATAGCTTTTGCAACGATGCCTTCTGGCAGGATGTCCTCCCTATCAAGCGGGCTAAACTCCGTCTTGAACGGACTCTTCACAAAGCGCTTGATGGCATTCAGCGCAAGCCAGACGGCTGTCCGACGGTCACTCTCGGCCTCTGTGGACTTACGAGGAGCAGGCTCCGTCTGCTTCACGGGCGTCGGAACCGCTGGTTTCTCTGCGTTCTTCCTCTCTGCCGCCTCCTTAATCCTCAATAGTCGCAGATATGCATCGTCATCATCCGACTGCGACGTCCTCGACGGTCTCTGCGGAATCGCCTCGTTCTGCCGATTCTGCCGCCAGCGATAGCTCTCCCTCCGCGCCTCTTCCTTCTCAGGATGTAGCTTCTGCCAAGTGCCGAACAGCTTGGAAACCGTCAGGTCGCGCCCATGCCCGAAACCTCTGGCCGAAGCCTTGTACATCACGGTACTGGAGTAGTTGCCGTCGAGGTCGTACAACTTCTCGCCGACGGAGTAGCCACGGCAAACGCCCCTCGAGTCGTATGTCGGCTCCACTTCGAACCCGTTCCTGCGCATCCCAGCAAAGTACGTCTCGATGTCCCACGCGTCCATTCCCTTCAGCACCTTTATTGCAGCATCGTGAATCCGCTCCATCCGCTTGTTGTCCCTCTCCTCGGCCTTCGTCCACTCGTATTTCTCTGCGATGATGTCAGCCGCCGTCTTCGCCCGTTCCTTGCATTTGTGCGTGTCCTGCATCTCGCCGTCCATCGTCAGGCGGTTGGCCACAATGTGTACATGCGGCTTGCCGGTGTCAAAGTGTATAGTGGCTACATACTGGCTGTTTGCCAATTGTGTGTGCCTGCCGCTCACTTTCACCTTGGGCTGTCCTGTCCTCTTGTCGATAACAGTCTTGCCGTCCTTGTCCTTCACTGCCTCCCGCTTATAGTCGGTAACGTCCAGCACCTGAACACAGTCCTTGCAGAATCTGTCCCATTGTGCCATCGTCCAGTTCTGGCAGACCTCTGGAGGAGGGCACAGCTCGATGCGCCAGAACGGCTTTTCTGCCCTGTGTCTGGATGCCGCCTGCAGCAGCTGCATGTCCATCAGCACCTCCACGGGCGAGTACGGCTTACCCGTCATCGGATTCAGTTCGATATTGTTGGCGGCGAGGAAGACGGGCTTGTCCTCCTTCCTTGCCTTCTCCTTGTCGAGCACATAGTTGATAGCGTTGGCGGCATGCGCCCCGTCTATCGTGTCCATCTTGATGACCATACGCTAACCTCCCATGTTTAACGTCCTGTCCCTCATCCTGTCGAAGAACTCCAGGGCAGTAATAAGGTGATTGCGCCACCAGTCAAAACTCTTGCCGTGGATGACAGCTCTGAAACGTTCTTCGTCCGGCTTATGTGCAAACTCTGCCACCATTGCATTGAACTGGAGTAGTACGTCGCCACGTGACTTCTTCAGGTTCCTGAGCAAGTCTAGTTCTTCTTCGGTGAACGCTGCACGGGGATGCTTGCCGCTCAGGAGCGTCGTACAATACTGCGAAAGATTCTGTCCGCATTTTTCCGCATTCCTGAGAAGTTCATCCATCAGTCTTTTCGTCACTTTCAGGTGCAGCATCTCTGTGGCAGTCCACTTGCGGATGCGCAGTCCCGTCCGATTCTTACGCAGCACCTTGTCGATCAGGTCCACGCGATGGGCATCCAGCTTGTAACTGCCAAACAACGTGTAACTCTGTCGGCTGATAGGCTGGTCAACCTGTTCGATGCTGCCGCTACTCCGATAGACGACAAAGTGCATCTGGCATTTCCTGTCAGTCTCATCCACCCATAGGTCACCGACCGTTACGGGTTCCCATGAGAACTTGCTGTGTTCCCTGCCGTCCTTGGGCGACAGGTATCGCTTCTTCGACTTGATGAAGAAGCCCTTCTCAGGCCTCGTCTTCTCTATGAGCTGCGAGCCTTGGAATATCATCGATACGTTTCTGTCTATTGTCATAAGCATATATTTATAAAAGGTGTGAGCCAGCGAACGCCTCCCCCAATGAGAGCCTGCGAGCATTGCCAGTTCGGTTCGTCTGCCAAAAGAGCCATAGCGATTTTGGTAGCACGAAACTCCAACTGGCATATCTGCACGCATGTTTCGATACTGACTGACGTTTCTGATACCCGGAGAGATCTCCCGAGCATCGGCAATGTCGTACATCGTAGCTCGTCATTACAGAATGTCATCGATGCTCTTCTTACGGTTAGTGACTACGCCATGCTTCTGCTCATAACGGGCAATTCCGTCTCTGAGGAACTTCTCCACCACGTCGCGGATGGAGAAGCCCTCAATTCGGGCGATGGCTTTTATCTTGACCACAATCTCAACGGCTAAGATGACCGTGAAGTGCTGCCAGGCTCTCTTGATGACACTGGTCTTTTCGGACCGTTGTTCTTCCTGTGGTTTCTTCTGCTCCTTTGGCCTGGTCTGCTGGGTGATGCTTCTGACATCACTTTCAAGGGTATTGAAACCGTCTAAGGGAAACACCTGCTCACTCATACTCGTTTACTGTTTTATTTGTTCTACAATAGCGTCAAAGGCATGTTCAACCGCAGCCTTCTGATACTTGTCAAGAGGGGAAACGGTTGAGTATCGCTTGATGACGACACTCTGCTTGATCCTCGGCGTTACCCTTCCGATTCTGCCAAGAATTTTTACCGTCTCTTCACGCTGTTTCATCTCGTCAGCACGGTTCTCGGTAGAGTTGATCCGGTTGGGCAGGAACACGAGCCTAATATTCTTGACCCCCTTGATGACCTTGATGAAGATGCCCGTAGCATCAATGGTGTCGAAGTCGTAGGAGATAGGCACCACGGCAAGGTCTGCTGCCTTGTACAGCAGGTCGAGGTTGGCGGCATTGAGCGTACCCGGCATGTCGAAGAGGACAACACCGTCGAACTGCATTGCTTCCTCGATGGAGGACTGCAGGCTCTGGCGGTCTGTCGTATCAACAGTACTCACTTCCCAAGGAATAGCCGCATCCGGGTTGACAGCCAGCTCCCTCTCCCTGTGACGGGACAACGATGCCTGAATGTCTGCATCCAGGACCTTCACGGGATAACCATTCTCACACAGATACTGCGCAAAGAGCGCACAACAGGAGGTCTTTCCTACGCCTCCCTTAATGTTCGTAAATAAAATAATCTTATTCATAGCTAAATCAAATTTAATATGTTATTTATTACCTTATAGACCTTGTAAACTCTGTATATCCTGAATACAGTTTGTACGCTATTGACAATGTATTTCTTGTATATACTGTATTCGTTGAATACTCTGTATACATTGTTTTCATTGCAGACAACATACACATTGCAGACATTGTAATCGTTGTATATACTGTAGCCAGAGTAAACATTGTATACATATACACTGTAGCCAATGCTGCAACCAGATACGTTGTGGACATTGTAGCCAGTGTCTTCAGTGCATACAACTGATACACCCTATACATTATATACTCAGTCATTTTAGACATGTTACCAGTCACGCTTGTTGGGTTTACGACGATGGGACGAAAGGATGGCATCGTTCTCTTCCTCTGTGGTCAGGGGTACAGCATTCTTGCGTTTCACCTCCAGCCACTTGTCGAGTTCGTCATTGAACAAGACCCAACGCTTGCCAGGCTTCGATCCTGGCACTTCACCTTTCTGCAACTTCATGTAGAGGGTGTTCAAGGGCATACGGAGATAGTCAGCCGCCTCTTCAACATTCATCGTGCGACGCACGCGCTGTATCTTTTGCTGTGTTTGTCCTTTCTGAAGGTCAGACAGCAGTACCTTCATGCCGATGACTTCATCCCGAAGCTCGGCAACGACCTGTGGAAGGTCGTCGAATGATAATTTATCATTAAGCATATTTACACGCTGAGACTTTTGTGTCTCGGCTGCAAAGAAACGACATTATCATCCGCTTATCAAGATTATCAGGAATAATGCATCAGTAATGATAGTATAATGCGGTTAGTAGCAGATAGGACTGAAAATGTACTGGTAATAATGGTAGTTAGCATATCTATTAGCTGTGTGCAATCTGTGTTCTGGCTGTTATGGATGGTTGGTACTTGCTACCATGACGGCAGGATATAAACAACGAGAACACCGCAGCACTAATCCAAATAGGTTGGCACTGCGGTGTTGTCGTTAAAGCTTCTCGTGGCTTTGGCTTATTCTTCCTCCTTTTCCGATGGAACAGGATAATGGAAGGCTATTGAAGTTTTTGAGTCAGGTTTGTCTATTTTGATATAACCTTTCTCCGGGTCTGCGGTTAAGGACTTTGACAATGTAAACCAATCAGTGTTTTTACACAGATCTGGAAACAAATTGTTGATGAACTTTCCGCATAGTTCTGTGGTATAGGCACAATGTTTGTCTACCCCTAAGCCCATTCTCCTAGCAATGTTCCATGTCAAATGACGAGCATCAAGATTCCTTACATCCTTACCGGCCTTCCATTTCCAGTTACGACCTTTAGGCTTGTAAAGAGGACGTTCAAGCCATTCTTTATACTCCAACCATAGCGCAGCCATCTCCTCCTCTTCCAAAATGGGAGCCATAGCCCAGAAGATGTAGTCATGTATAACATTCTGCCTCTTGAGCTTGAACTCCTCGGCTTCTGCGATGCTGTCCGTTTCGCTCTGCCTGTAGATTCCCGACTCCCTCTCCTGTTCATCCTGTTTGACATCCGAAATCATCACAGAGGGATCTTTCTGCTGTTTCTTAGTAAAGACGCTACTCAGCTTGTCCAGGAAGGAGTAACAGCATACGACACCGGATTCCAGCAAAAGAAAAAACAGCACAACAAGAACACCGTAAGGAATGAGATGACTCTTGTCGTATAGTTGGGCGGCCAACATATACGACACAATAAGAACTAACACACTAATAGCCACTAATATGGCTATGTCACTAATCTCCAGTTTTTTAAATTTTCTGTTCATTACTTATAATTTTTAATCGTTATTTATTTATTCGACGCAAAAGTACATTTTTTCCTTGACATAGCTGTCATGTGAAAATAAAAAGTCGTATTTTAACAATTTTACGACTCATACGGCCTTCATTTGGGCTATTTTCGCGGATTTCAGCGTAATTTTGTCAACTGATTCTCGCTTCGACTCGTCGGCCATCGCGGCATAGATCTGGGTCGTGGCGACGTTCTTGTGGCCAAGAATGTGCTGGACGGTATAGACGCTGGTGCCAGCCTCAACCTGTAGCGAACCGAGAGTATGGCGGCTGCAATGATAGGTTATATGTTTGGTTATGCCAGCCTCCTTCAGCCAGTTCTTCAGTGGGGCCTGGGTGAGGCTGTCATTGAAGCCGACAAAGACCTTGTCTGTCGGTTTGCGGTTCTCATCGCCATCATTAAAGCCTATCAGTTCCAGAGCCTCGTTGCTGATGGGGTTGTTCACCAGTTCCTTCGTCTTCTGCATACGTAGTGTGACGTACATGCCACCGTCACCGTAGGGCTGGATCTTGTTCCAGGTCAGCTGCTTGATGTCGCTCTTGCGTAAGCCTGTCAGACAAGAAAAGAGGAAGGCCTTCTTCAGCACCTCAGAGGAACAGGGGGTGTTGGCAAGATTGACAAGTTCCTGACGTGACAGATGCTCCTTTTCCGTGGGGATGGTGTCGATGCGCTCCAAGAAGCCGTTGGGATTCTCGACAATCTTGTGTTCACGGTAGGCGGTATGAAGCACGGCACGGAAGGTTGACCAGTAGCCTGCGATGCTGTTGATGTGTAAGGTGTACTCTGTGTGCTTGAGCTGGTGAGCGGTCATTAGGTACTCCTTGAACTTGTTGCACAGGTCAACATTAATCTCATCGAAGCGGCACTTGCCATTGCAGAACTGCTTGAAATGGAGATAGACGTTCTCCCACTTTGTGTTCTTCTTGTACGCCTTATCCTTGAAGTAGTCGAGGAAGCTGCCCTTCATCTTCTCCTTGTCGAAGAAGTCGTAGCGCTCGTTGACGATGCTCTCGTACCTTCTACAACGTAATGCCTCGGCCTTCTCGCGCATGCGGTCGTTGTAGTCCTTCTCGCGCTGGTTCTTCGGCTTGGCATAGATGTAGATGCCCAGCGACTCATGTCGCATTACCTTCATTGTTGACTCGTCGCGATAACCCGGATAGTAGTCCAGATAGAACGACAGTTGTTCTCCGTTTTTGATTTTCCGTGTTCGGAGTGTCACGGTCTTGCAAATGTTACTCATATACCTTATTATATTTTAATGAATATTCTTGGTGAAGCGTTTCTTCACGGTGTCAAAATTACCTCATTATTCCCCGATTATCAACATTATTACGCATAATGCGTCAATAATTGACAGATAATGTTGGTTGGTGAGGTGCTGACCATGATAATGCCCATTCTGATTGTTTATAATCCGTGGATTTACTTGGTTATTCATACAAGGGAGTAGCTGCCAAATTGGGCCAGTCTTTCAGCCATTACCCTGTCGAAGTCCACTTTTGGTATCAGATTCTTCACGCCCACCTTGACCGTGACGATGCTATTCTTCTTGGCGATGATGCTGACATTGGCAGTGCTCATCCCATATTTCTCAGCAGCCTCCTTGGCTGTGTAGTAGCTGTCATCATTCACGATGTCGGTGCGTCTCAACTGCTCAAAATGGTCTTTTGAGTAATAGGTCTGGCCATATTCACGCTTTGTCGGAATATGATGGCGATAGGCGTTGGAACGGACAGACGCAGCACTCATGCCGTAGAGTTCCTGAGTCCCCTCCATCGTCAACCACTCATTAACGGCCTCCACTTCAGCCGACTTGCCAAACAATGTGTCCATGTGCTTGCGGCTGTAGTAGTTCATCCCAGCAATCCTACATACTGGCACTTGGTTCCGTTTGGCGGAAGTATAGAGCCACGATTTCTTGACCTTATAGATGCGCATGACCTCCTCGCCAGAAATGTAATCAAGCACCTCCGTTTCATTAGAATCAAATTTGCATTTCTTGGCTTCTGATACTTCCTTCCTCGATGTTGGCATAGATGCCTTCTTGGATCTACTCGTTGGCAGCACTCTGTGATACGGATTCCCTGCCAGCATCTTCTCAATATCAGCCTTTCTGATAAACGCCATCCTGCTGCTGATTCTCGATGCCGCAAGTTTCCCCTCGTTCACTAACTTGTAAACGTACTGCCGCGAACACCCCATCAGTATCGCTGCCTTGGCAAACGTCAGATACTCCTGATTCTGCAACCCAATGACAGGCTCCACGGCATTCATAAAACCCAGCTGCCGCTTCTTTCTGGCTTCCTTCGCTTTCGTCTGACACTCCTCGCAGCAATATTTCTGCATTCCGTTCCTTGCCACGAACTCCTTCCCACAATACTTGCACTTTCTAACTTGCTTCATTTTCTTGTCACTTTTGATGGTTCAACGTACATTTTCTTTTTCCCTACCGTTGAGTCAACCTTCATGCACCATTGTCGCCATTTGTCAACTCTGTCCGCTTCGTAACTCTCTCCGAATCCGTCCGTCCTGTTTTGTCACCATTTGCACCCCGTCGTAACCCATTGTCAACTGAGTCCACAGAATGACGATTTTCAGGCCTCGTAAATTCCTCGCGGTAGAAATACGTTGCAAAAATATACTGAAATTCGGTTACTACCAAATTCCAGCCATCAAGTGTTAAAAATCAAAAGTAATTGAAAATGAGTGTTTTACAAATAGTTAGTATTAGATATTCCTGGTTGTTTATACCCGTTTAGATACAATCCCAGAACGCACAATCTCCAATGCTCGTCACGCTATTGGGGATGGTGACGGAGGTAAGGCCTTTGCAATTATAGAACGCTCTATCTCCAATGCTCGTCACGCTATTGGGGATGGTGATGGAGGTAAGGCCATAGCAATAATAGAACGCTTCAGCTCCAATGCTCGTCACACTATTGGGGATGGTGACGGAGGTAAGGCCATAGCAATTATAGAACGCTCCACCTCCAATGCTCGTCACACTATTGGGGATAGTGATGGAGGTAAGGCCTTTGCAATACTGGAACGCTCTCTCTCCAATGCTCGTCACACTATTGGGGATGGTGACGGAGGTAAGGCCATAGCAATTAGCGAACGCTTCAATTCCAATGCTCGTCACCTTGCGCGTCCTGTTCATGTAGGTTACTTCCTCAGGTATAGCGACATTGCCTTGATATTGAGAAGGACAATAAGTAACCGCCAATTCCTTACCATCATTAATGTAGTTGTAATAAATGGTAACGCCATCAGCGTTCTTAACTTCAATATCGTGGGCACATGCCAACAATGGTAGCAACATCAAAAAAAGTAATAGTAGTTGTTTCTTCATAATCATATAGTTTTTAGTTATACATATTGTTTGAATGAACACAAAAAGAAAACGTGAGCAATTACTTCGCTTACGTTCTTTCTGGTATCGCCAAACACCATCGCACACCTAAACGAGTAAAGGCTCACGCCATCAGGCGCGAACCGTCAACTTACTCTTGTATGCTATTGTGAAATTTGGCGATTTCGAAAGAACAAGATTCAGCGGACGCTTCAACGTATATTTTTATTCAAATTCTCTCAGTCCATAGGCAATTACATTATAAATACGGTTCAACGAATACTATTATTTCTTAAACAAGTCAGAATGAGTGCCCGTATTGAGCATCAACAATTCCAAAACGTTATCATACTGTTTCCATATCAGCAGCCAGTAGTATTAATCTTATACATCAGATTCCCATCTTCTTAAAGAACTCCTCACTGTTCTCATATGAGTTAACCCGTCCTTCTTTGGCATCGAGCAAAGACTGCTCATAGCGCGAAAGACGACGACGGCGCTCTGCTGACTTACAGGCAGATTTTGCCGTAGTAACCTTTTCAACTCCCACCAGCGACTTTAGAATTCGTCTGATATTAGGGAGATAGGACTGGTCTTTAAGAGTTATAACTAACTGTGTCATATCTGATCTGTTATTTATTTCTTTTGCAAAGATACGAAAAGATTTCATAAACAGAATAGTTTTTAGCTTTTTTCTAAGAAAAAAGTCCGAAAAACAATGAAGAATCGGTTCTACCGATTATTTTTCAATCAATAGAACCGATCCTTGATTAAGTCGCAAATTTTGCGACTACCACTGCTATAGTCGAGGGAATCACTGCTTTTTCAGGGTGATGCCGGCTTGCATGCCCTTGGCGGTCTTCAGCAACGAGGAGATCGTCTTGATGCTGCTGTTGGTGGAGTTGGAGCCTAACGATTGGAACATGGTCAGCAACTTCGTAGCATCGGTCACAAACTGCATGTTCTTACCGCTCAGCTGGGTAGTGATCGACAGCGCCTGAACAGTGGCGATGGTGAGCTGAAGCTTCGAATCGACCACTGTCCACTGGCCACTCATGGTCTTGCCCTTCAGGGTCTCGGTGAACGTGCCGTCTTCATTGAACGTGATGGTGAACGTGCCGGGCGTGAAACCACACTGCGTGAGATAGCTCTGCAGCTTGCTTTCCACCTTGCCGGCGGCCAGCTTGTAGGCGGCACTCGTGAGGATATTGTCCGACTCGAGCACGATGGCGGGCTCTGCATACACCCACGTACCGACAATGTTCTTCGACGTGGCCTGTTTGTTACTTGAGAAAACGGTGGTGAGACTGGAAATCAGATCGTTGCCCGATGATGAACTGTCGGACGAAGCTGATTTAACCACTTTTCCCAAAACATTGCCCAAATTAATCTGGGCCTGTGCGTTGCCTGTAAGCAACATGGCAAAACCGAGAACGGCTACCCTTAAAATATTCTTTTTCATCCTATTTAAGATTTTTCTCTGCAAAGATAATACTTTCCGGCGATTTTTGCAAGCATCCGTGCAGAAAAAAATACAATGCAGACAAGCTTCATAGCTTATCTGCATTTCTTTACGTTAAATTGAGCTCCATCAGGATGTCGCAACGTTCATAGGCTTTGCCCTTCAGTGGAATTTCCTTGAATCCCAGTTTGCGATACAAGGAGATGGAAGCTTTCAACTGTGTGTTGCCTTCAAGGAAGATACGTTTGATGTCGTGTTGGCGCGCATATTTGAGTAATGCCTCTCCCAGGGCATAGCCTATACCTCTGCCTTGTGCCTCAGGTGATACGGCCATCTTAGCTAATTCATAGATGTCTGATTCTGGATGCGGTTTTAGTGCACAGCAACCTACCACCTGTTCACTGTCATCAACAGCCAGGAATATCTGCCCACCGCGCCCAATAATGCAGTCGTCAATATGCGCAAAGGTGTCCAAATCAGACTGTTTCAGTCTGAAATAAGTCTCTATCCATTGCTTGTTCAACTGGATAAAGTCCTGTTTGTACTGTGGCTCGTAGGTACTGCGTTCTATTGATATAACCTCCATAGTCAAATTTTGTTTTGTGAATCTGCGGGCAAAGGTACATCAATATATTCGAATGGTACACCGTCGAAAAATAGTTCTTGGTTTTTAACACAGATATGGAAATCCTTGTGCTACCCCTATTGTGGCATTAATCCGAAGGGTGGGATTAAGCTACCACAATTGTGGCACTCCCTGCAAGCAGGGGGTATTAAGCTATCCCCTAGTGCTGCATCTGAACTATTTTTGCACATAAATGCCAAATTGTTTGTTACTTCAAGAATAAAATACTAAATTTGCACACGAAACTCCAATTGAAGCAGAAATGAAAATTAAATCACTCCTTCGATATTCTTACCGGGTGATAGAGTTTTTGTTCATACTCTCTATTACCGCTGGTATTGTATCCATGGGGCTGAGCAGTCATGATAGCGCCGAAATGATAGGAATGCTAATGACTAACATTGGTGCCATGGCATGGTTGTGGTTTATATCCTTACCGCTGCTTTTAATTGTCTTCGCTTCTTTTCTACGTTGTTCTATTCCTCCTCTTTCTATATACAAGAAGGTTGTTCTCTCGCTCCATCTCTTAAATGTAGTCCTATGGTTTGTTTTCTACATTATACTTCCAAAACCAGAGCCATGTGATGCTGCCATGATGGAGGAGCATTACAAGAATCATCAAGACGACATGTATGATTTAGTCAGATATGTACGAAGTTCGTTGGATGACAGTTGTTCGATAGTCCTTCAATATAGGGATAATGAGTTACAGGTGTTGTCTATAGCGAACAATAGCGAGCGCAAGACATGTACCTGCATCAAGAATCAAGAAGAGTTCGATATGATTCTACATACAGCAGGTTTATCGATGCAAGAGATGACAGTGATTCAAGAGAAGATGCACAAAGCTGGCATTATTGGAATTGACATAAAAAAGAATCCGATTTCTCGCTGGATGACAGCCAAAAGCGAATTGCAGTTCAGGTGGTTTGGAAGCAACATATATCAATTTGCTCTCTACGATTGTCCTTTGACGGAAAAAGAAAGGAATGAAATCTTAAGATTGCATCAGTTTATTCTATATAATGATAGCGTTGTATTTGAGTCCTATGGAGACTATTATGATCTGAGAGGTTTTCCTGATAAAGATAAATACCAATCACTGAATGAGGTAAATAAATGAATGTATGGAGCGAGAAATGACAGATAGTTCCAAACCAAAAGGATTAGCTGCTCGCATATTGGGAGAGCAGCCTACAGGTCTTCAGAAAACATTTTTCTGGCTTATGATCCTATCGCTCACGTTGTGGCCGTTATTGTTCTTCGGGTCTTTATTCTTCTTCGATGCTCCTATCCGTACGACTGTTGACGAAATCAGCCGTTGGGGTATGGTGCTGACCATTTGGCTTTATCCCCTATATCTGTTGCCATTAATAGGATTATGGTTCCGATTGTCAAAACGTCTAGGTGCAACCTGGCTTTTCTATCTATGCCCTCTGATACCTATTATTATATTCTTCTCGTTTGTGGAATTAGCCTCAAGCGAATATGCAGCAAGGAAACCTGAAGGGTATGATTCAGCGACATTCAAACGCATAAACGAATCATTCGCCAAAGACATCAATCATGTATATTATTGTAATGAGATTCTGGAAGATGCGGATCCAAAAACTTTCCGCGCTTTAAGCGAAGAATATTCTGCTGATAGTCGGTATGTCTGGTATAGAGAGAATAAAATCGAAGGCGCAAATCCACAGACTTTTGTAGCACCAGAGAAAAACAACTCTCTTGATATTTCTATCGATCTTGCTCATGATGACCACGATTATTATAACCAGAACAATCCTCTTCACGTTGCAGATATGGGCAGTTTCAAGCGGATAGATGGCAGTTGGGCTGTGGATCGTCAGAATGTCTATTATATTGGACTTGAAGCCGAAATAGGAAAAGACATTGTGCCTATAGGAGATTTCCGCACGTTCAGGGTCTTGAATGATTTCTATGCAGCTGATGCTAAATATGTGTATTACAAGAATAAGGTAGTAGAAGGGGCTGACCCAAAGACTTTTGTCGTGCTGGATGGTGGAAATGACTATGGACAAGATAAAAATCGCGTCTATTATCAAGATTGTGGAACAACAATACGAAACCTCGATGCTTTGAAGCACAGGAATATGGGCAACGGCCTGTATGAGACATTCCATACCGATGGTAAGACGGTATATAATCCTGAGCTGATGGCAATGCCCGTTGGCACAGACTTTTCGACTATCCACAGGGTAGAACGTTATCGCGACTGGTATGCAGACAAAAACCGGGTTTACTATGAAAACCGCCTTTTGTCTGAGGCCAAACCGCAGACATTCAAGGTCTTTCCGATACACTATGTGTCAAAGGATTATGTGTCAAACAATAATAAAGATTTCGATTACTCCTATGACGGCAATCGCGTATATTATCGTGATTCATTAATGCATGGAGTAGATGTCGCCTCCTTCATTTGTGGCTATGATTATGTTGACTCCATTTCATTTGCCTTCGACAAGAACCGTTATTATCAGGGGAGGCCCAATCCGCGTCTCGAAAAACTTCGTCAAGGCAAATGTCGAGTTGACAGCGAATGATTGACCCTCCTTCTTTTGTTTAGAAGTAGTAAAACGGAACAATTGAACAAAAACGTTATATCAATAAATGGCAAAACGTAGAGAAATAAGAAACAGTACGGCTGAGTTTCTCATCTTTCAGATAGAAGGAAAGGAACAGGGCGTAGAGGTGTACTATAAAGACAAAACTGTGTGGTGTACCCAGAAGGCGATGGGTATGTTGTTCGACTGTACCCGTGCAGAAAAAAAAATAATGCAGACAAGCTTCACAGCTTATCTGCATTTTTCAAAAAGTTGTTTTATTATAAATGATTTACTCAAAAAGTTAATGAATTCTACTTCAGTCGCTGGTAGCCGTAAGCAGCTGTGCTGCCCAGCTCCTCCTCGATACGTATCAGCTGGTTGTACTTGGCCATACGGTCGGTACGAGAAAGCGAACCAGTCTTGATTTGTCCAGAGTTTGTGGCTACTGCGATGTCGGCAATCGTGGTGTCCTCTGTTTCACCCGAACGGTGAGAAGTCACTGTGGTATAGCCGTGTCGATGAGCCATTTCAATAGCCTCCAAGGTCTCTGTCAACGAACCAATCTGGTTCACTTTAATCAGTATCGAGTTGGCAGCGCCCATCTTGATGCCCTTCTCCAGGAACTTGGTGTTGGTCACAAACAGGTCGTCGCCTACCAACTGGCAGCGGTCGCCGATCTTCTCGGTCAATTTTACCCAGTTGTCCCAGTCGTTCTCGTCGAGTGCATCCTCGATGCCGTCGAAGTCAGGGGCATAACCACCCTCATCGCCCACGGCTGTAGAGAGTCCGCGTGCCTTCAGCAGCTTGGCCAGATTGTGGAACACCTCGGCACCCATGCGGATGGCCTCGCGCTCATTGCTGGCACCTACCGGACGGATCATGAACTCCTGGAAGGCGATAGGCGCAGCCGAGTGGGCACCACCGTTCACGATGTTCATCATAGGCACGGGCAGCGTGTAGGCGTTGCAGCCGCCAATATATCTATAAAGAGGTATATTCAGCGCCTTAGCAGCAGCCTGGGCGCAAGCCAGCGATACGCCCAGGATGGCGTTGGCTCCCAGTTTCGACTTGGTGGGAGTGCCGTCGAGGGCCAGCATCTTATAGTCGATGGCGCGCTGCTCCAGCGCCTCGTTCTCGCCAGTCGATGCACCCGCGAAAACCTACAAAAGCCGGTTAATCAGAAGTAGGTATCACACGTGAGACACACCTGCGTAGCTCTTTTTCAGTCATTAACAGTCAGTAGTCATTAGTCATTAAGGGTGACGGGAATGGGGAAAGAGAAATAGTAGTAATATATAATATATTATATATGTACTACTATAATATAATTCGGTGTGTTCGGGGCTTATTGACTATTGACCGCTATTGACTATTGACTGAACATACTGTAGGTGAGATGGATTTTTAGCGCACAAAGATTCGCAGACCGCAATCAAAATATCGTACCTTTGCAACGTTGAAATGATTGAGACAGACGACCGCCGCACGCGGCAGGACTATTTCCCACGTGCACTAAGAAATACGCCCACATGTGGCAGCAAATCCGGCTCAGCATCGAGACACAGGCGATAAAAAATCGCATTTCAGAATTATTATTACAAACCAAAAAAAATCAGCATTATGGCATTGAAAGTTAAAGCACAGGAGAAGTTGCAGAAGATCGGCAAGTATGAGGGCACCTATCGCTACATCATGATGCCCGAACTCTACACCTCGCTCTCGCAGGAGAAGGTGATCAAGGAGGCAGCCATGCGCAGCGGCGTGAGCAAGGGTATCATGCAGGCCTGCTGGGACGCTGCCGGCGAGGTGATCAAGGCGTGGGCAACAGAGGGCCACAGCGTGGCACTGCCAGGACTGGGCACCATGCGATTCGGACTGCGCGCCAAGAGCGTGGCCAACGTGAACGACGTGAAGACCGGACTGATTACCAGTCGCCGCATCATCTTCACCCCCGCAGTTGAGTTGAAGGACGAGCTGGCCGACACCGCCATCCAGATTACCTGCTACGACCGCAACGGCCAGGAGGTGAAGCGCGTGACCAGCAACGACCCAGGCACCGTGGAGGAGCCCGACAACGAGAACACCAACGGCGACAACCAGGGCGGCAACACCGGCGGCAACACCGGCGGCGGCGAGCCCAATCCCGACGGAAGCAGCGAGGATTAGCGCTTAGGGGCGAAAGCCCCAGCGCTTTAAAGAAAGTTCAAAGTTCAAAGTTCAAAGTTATGAGTAAGAAAGAAACCATCAAGTTTATCGTGCAGATGATTGCCTCCATCGCAACAGCAATCCTGACTGCACTGGGCACCACCTCGTGCATGGGGTATTGACACACACGCGCACAAGAGCGCAAAAAAAATCGAGGGGACTGTTTGCTCACGCAGACAGCCCCCTCTTAACTAAATAAAAACCAAATTCTAAGTTAGAAAACTAACTTAATCCAGTTCTTCATCAGCCTCGTAGCCACCCATCTCGCGGATAGCATTCTTCAGCATGGTGTACTGTTGATAAAGGTTGTTGACAGCCTCCTCGCCCTGAGTATAGTCGTGCATGGGCGACTTGAGGAAGAAGCTCAGGAAGCGCTGAGTGCCATAGCGACCAGCACGGGCAGCCAGATCGCTCAGCAGACACAGATCGAGACACAGCGGAGCCGCCAGGATGGAGTCGCGGCACAGGAAGTTGATCTTGATCTGCATGGGATAGCCCATCCAACCGAAAATATCGATATTGTCCCATCCCTCCTTGTTGTCATTACGCGGGGGATAGTAGTTGATACGCACCTTGTGATAGTACTGGGTGTCCTCGTCGTTGCCATGACCGTAGAGGTCGGGCTGCACATCAGGCTTCAGGATGGTCTCGAGGGTTGAGAGCTTCGACACCTCCTTGGTACGGAAGTTGGCAGGCTCGTCGAGCACCAGTCCGTCGCGGTTACCCAGGATGTTGGTTGAGAACCAACCGCTCAAGCCCAGGCAACGGGTGCCGATGATGGGAGCGAAGCCCGACTTGACGAGCGTCTGCCCCGTCTTGAAATCCTTACCCGCGATAGGCATCCTGGTCTGCTCGGCCAGCTGCCACATGGCTGGGATGTCAACGGTGGTGTTAGGCGCACCCATGATGAATGGCGCACCCTCTGTGAGTGCGGCGTAGGCATAGCACATCGAGGGAGCGATGTGCTCGCGGTCGTCGGCCTTCATCGCGGCCTCGAGATCGCTCAGCTGGTAGTGTACGGACTCGTCCACAGGCACGTATATCTCGGTAGAGGCTGCCCAGAGCACCACCACGCGGTCGCAACCCTTCTGGGCCTTGAACTGGCGGATGTCCTCGCGCAGGGCTTCCACCATCTGCCAACGGGTGAGCCCCGTCTTCACATTGTCGCCGTCCAGGCGCTTAGCATAGTTTTTGTCGAAGGCGGCCTTCATGGGCACTATCTGCTCGAGTTCATCGCGCACGGGCTCGATATCCTTCTCCTTCAGCACCTCGGCATACATCGCTGCCTGATAGGCGTTCTGGGGATACACATCCCAGCAGCCGAACACGATATCGTCCAACTTGGCCAGTGGCACGATATCGGCATAATGCAGATACTTGGCGTCGGCACCGCGGCCCACACGCATCTTGTCGTACTGGGTCATCGAACCCACAGGTTTGGCAAGGCCCTTGCGAACCATCAGCACACCTGTCATGAAGGTTGTAGAAACAGCTCCGCAACCTACTACCAGAATACCCAGTTTCCCCTGGGCTGGCTTTACATTTGTTTTGTTCATTTCCTTAGTTTGGTTGAAATAAAAATCTAATAAGTTGGGTACAAAGGTGCAAATAATAATCGGAAAAAACAAAGGAAACCATAAAAATAAACATAGTTTTCATTAAAATGTATGAAATTTGCCGGAAAATGTATACCTTTGCAGCCGTTTTGCAATAATGCACAACATTTTAATAGTTATTTAACACAATGTACAAACAAACATTCAACATGAAGCGCCAGCGCCTGGTGTTCCGTCATTTCGGAAACAAAGGCTACTCGCTCTTCAGCTGTCTGGGCCGCGAGGTGGTGTGCAGTGTGCTCTCTGTAGCCACACTCACCTATGCCTCGGCCGAAAGCGTCAGCACGCATCCCGTGGTGACCGACTCCGCCTCGACAAACACGGCACGCGAGATGATGCTCGACGAAGTCAGCGTGACGGGATCGAGGGCGCCACTGACCAAGAGTCAGGCTGCGAGAATGGTAACTGTACTGGATCGCCAGCAGATTGCGCAGGCGCCCGTACAAAGTATTAACGACCTGCTGAAATACGCCATCGGCGTTGACGTACGCCAAAGGAGCCCCCTTGGCGCACAAACCGACATCTCCATCCGGGGAGGCACGCAAGACCAGGTAATCCTGCTACTGAACGGCATCAACATCTGTGACCCGCAGACGGGCCACAACGCCATGGACTTGCCCATCGACCTGAGCGAGGTAGTGCGCATCGAGGTGATCGAGGGACCGGCAGGCAGAATCTACGGTTCGTCGAGTCTGGTAGGCGCCATCAACATCGTGACGCGACCAGCCCAGCAATCAAGCACCAGCGTAACCATGGAAGCCGGTAGCTACGGCTACGCCAAGGTGAGCGGCAGAACCAATCTGAAGCAAGGCAGATGGAACAACCAGCTGAACGCTGGCTACAGCCGAAGCGATGGCTACAGCCGCGCCAAGGCAGGCACGCTCAACACCGACTTCAGCGGCTCGAAAGCCTTCTATCAGGGACAGTACGACGACGACGACGTGCGGCTGAACTGGCACCTGGGCATCGCCGACAAAGGCTGGGGAGAGGGCATCGCCTACGCCACACCCAAATGGCAGGCCGACAACCAGTACGAGCACACCACCAAGCTCTACTCTGCCATCCAGGGCGAAACCAAGCGCGGAAGCCTGCACTTCGCACCCACCATCTACTGGAACCAGAACCGCGACCGCTACGAAGGCTATCGGGGCGAACCGGAGAAGATGAAGTTCAACTACAACCGTACCGACGTGTACGGCGTCAGCCTGAACGCCTATTTCGACTGGCAAGCCGGGCGAACAGCCCTGGGCGCCGAGCTGCGCAACGAGGACCTGGTGAGCGGCAACCTGGGCGAACCGCTCAGCAAGCCCCACCACATCAATGGCACCGATCGCGACTACACGCTGGGACTGAACCGCACCAACATCAGCGCCTATCTGGAGCATAACATCCTGCTGGAGCAGTTCACCATCTCAGCCGGACTGGTGGCCGTAAAAAACACGTGGAGCAACAAGCACATGACCGTCTACCCGGGCATCGACATCAGCTACCGCCCCACCCCCACGTGGCGGCTCCATGCGGCATGCAACACCTCGCTACGCATGCCATCATTCACCGAGATGTATTACAAACTGCAAGGCTACAAGGCCGACCCGCATCTGCAGCCCGAAGAAATGACGGCCGTAGAAGTCGGCGTCAATGGTCAATGGTCAATAGTCAATAGTCAATTAACGATTTGGTATCACCACGGACGCAACATGATCGACTGGATCATGGACACCTCGATGGGCGACGAAGCCGTGTGGCAGAGCGTGAACCACACCAAGCTGAACAGCATCGGCGCTGAAATAGCCCTGCAGTTCAAAATCAAGCGTTCAACGCTCAATGTCAGCTACAGCTACATCAACCAGGACAAAGAGCGCGAGCCGGACATCGTGTCGCAATACGCACTCGAGTACCTGCGCCACAAGTTCACCGCCAACGCACAGCTGCCCCTGACCGACAGGCTGACATTAGGACTCAACATGAGGTGGCAGGACCGCGTGGGGCAGTACACCGACTTCGACGGCCACGCGCACAACTACCAGCCCTACGCCCTGGTCGACGCCCGACTGGCATGGCAACAACCGCAATGGAGAATATATGTAGAGGCCAACAACCTGCTGGATAAGCAGTATGCCGACCTGGGACGGGTGACCCAGCCTGGCAGATGGCTGATAGCCGGATTCAACCTGAATCTATAGGCAAAAAAAAACGAGGCTCGCTTTTCAGCGGGCCTCTTATCTTTTGGGTTCGGACAATGACTGCCTGAGTCGGACAATCATTTCTTGAGCCGGACAATCATTTCTTGAGTTTGAACGATGTCTCGATACTGGTCAACTCAGCCACAAAAGCCTTGTCGATCTTGAGTCGCTTCTCCACCGTGTTGCAACTGTGAATCACCGTAGAGTGATCGCGGCCGCCAATGAGCTGACCAATACGCGATGCCGGCATCTTGGTGTGCTTCTGGGCGAGATACATCGATATCTGGCGCACCTGCACATAGTCGCGCTTGCGGCTCTTGCTGAACACATTCTGCTGGCTCACACCATAGTGGTTACAAACCTTCTCAAGGATATCGTCGATGGTCAGCGGATGGTTGTCCACCTTCACCGCACGCTTGATGACACGCTCGGCCAGCTTCATATCGATGTTCGAATTATAAACTATCGAATAAGCCATCAGCGAGTTAACCACACCCTCGAGGTCACGCACACTGCCGTTGGCGGTCTGAGCGATAAACTCTATGACATCAGCAGGTATCTTCAGACCATCACGACGGCATTTGGCGTTTAGGATATCGACACACAACTGCACATTGGGCTTCTCGAGCTCGGCTATCAGTCCGCAGGCAAAACGCGTCAGCAGGCGGTCTTTCATACCCTGAAGGTCAACTGGAGGACGGTCGCTGGCCAGAATAATCTGTTTGCCAGTACGGAACAAGTGATTAAAGATGTGGAAGAAGGTATCGAGCGTTTTCGGCGAATTCATCCACTCCTGAATATCATCGACAATCAGCACGTCGATGCTCTGATAGAAGTTAATGAAATCGTTTGTGGTATTCTGACGAACCGAATCAGTAAACTGAACCTGGAACAATCGGGCACTCACGTAGAGCACACGCTTGTTGGGATAGGTCTCAGCGCACTTCAATCCGATGGCATTGATCAAGTGAGTCTTACCGCAACCTGAAGGGCCATAAATATAGAAAGGGTTGAAAGTAGATTTTCCTGGATGCTCGGCAATAGAGAGACCAACAGTACGGGGCAGTTTGTTTGAAACGCCCTCAATGTAATTGTTGAAGCTCTTCTTGTTGTCAAGTTGCGGATTGAGCTGCTGCTGACGAGGCACATCAAGCACACGAGGCGACTTGTTGAGGTGCTGGCGCATAGGAGCGGTCTCAAGACGAGGGCCGTCACTATCCACATCGGTAGTCACATCATGACCCTTGCCCTCCTGAGCCTTTACCTCTACTACACGGTAACTCAGTCCGACATTGGCGCCAAACACTCGCGATAGTACCTTACCCATCAGAGATACGTAGTATTGCTCCAAGTACTCGTACACGTACATACTTGGAACTTGCACCAATACCTTATTGGTTGCCTCAGAGTAAGACTCGAAGACAATCGGTGCAAACCACGTTTTAAATTGCTGCTCAGTTACATTAGCCCGGATTAAACGTAGGCAGTCGTCCCAGAGCGCCTGATGATTACTATTCATTTGGCGATAAAAATTCTTTTTTTAAAATGTTCACTGATACAAGACTTAGGCTTGTAGAGTTGATAACTGTGGTGCAAAGGTAGTACAATTTTTCGGAACTTGCAAATCGGGGGAATCCCCTTTCGTGTGTACACTTTTTGTAACTACTTATAACTGTGATAGTTACGGTGTTTCACACTTTCATTGCTCTCTACGCCCTCTTGCAGATATAATCTTCTCTGATTATCAGGTAGTTACGTAAATAAACACCTTTTAAAAACAAGGCCGAGGCACTAAAAAAAGTACCAACGGCCTTATATTGTTATTTAGACAAAATCTATATTACTTATCTTTCTTGCCGAAAACCGAGAAGTGTACATAGCGTTTTGGATGGGCCTTCAGGTCGATCATCAACGAGTCGGCATGCATCATTGTGGCATTAAGATTATTGTACAGACCAGGGTCGCGCATCAGCAAGCCCAGCGTACCCTCCTTGCTATTCAGCTTGGCAGTCATCTGCTCAACATTCTTCAGAGTGGTGTTCACACTCGACATGGTGGCAGCCAGATCGAGGTCGTTGATCTCCTTGGTGATCTGATTGGTATTGGCCAGTACACCATCGGCATTCTTCAGCATCTGCGGCATCTGCTGGTTCAGCGCTGCAGTAAGCTGACTCAGGTCGCGCGAGGTACGTGTCAGATCGGATGTAATCTGGTCAACATTGTGCAACGAGTTGGCAATAGCAGGATCGGCCAGGAGCGTATTGACACTGGCCAGAATGGAATCGAGCTTGGGCAGCATCTGCTGGATGGCGGGAATCATGTCGGCAGCCTTTCCCATGGCGCCTACCTGCTGACCACCACTGATGGTATCGCCAGGAGCCACCATACCACTGGAAGCATCGCCTAAGACGAGCATCACCTTGACATTGCCCATCAGGTCGGTAGCAATCTCTGCACGACTGCCCCGGGGCACATTCAACTGGGGATTCACGCCAATAGTGGCCACTATCTCACCTGTATGATCGTATTTGAAATCAATGCCCTCGACCACTCCCACACGATAGCCGTTAGCATAAATAGGACTGGCTACGGAGAGTCCGCTCACATCCTGGAACTTCACGAAATATCGGTTGTCGGTAGAAAACAGCGTCATTCCCTTTAAGAACTGCAAACCGAAATAGAGTACCAGTACTCCTGCTACAGCCACAAGGGCAATCCGAATTTCTTTCGAAAACTTCTTCATATTCTTATCTCTTTATTATTTCTTTGATTTAAACTCACGAATGGCAGCATTCACATCTACACGCTGACCTCCCTTGAAGGCCACAATGAAAGCCTCAGGAATCTTGGTGGCCACCTCCTTACGCAAACGATAAATCTCGTTGTAATTGGCAGATGCACCTACGGTGTACTTATACACACCGCCATCCTGATAGAAATCGACATGCTCCAGGCCCTTGAAACGGGCATCAGTGGCCTTGAGTCGCGATGAGCTCGACAGAATCTGCACCTTGAATATCGGTGCATCGGTTGGAGCGGCGCTCACGGCAGGCTGTGTCTGAGCCGGCACGGGCTGGGGAGCCACCACCTCGGGGGCGGGCTCTGCCACCGTCTTGACCTCTATCGGTTCGACCTTAGCCTCAGCCACAGGAGCTTCGGGCACTGGGTCGTCCATCTTCATATAAGGTATGGTGATATTGCCGCCATGACGCTTACGGTAATTCAGGAAGGCATTGAACATGCCACGGGCATACAGACTCTCGGCGCTGGCAGAGTTCATGAAGTCCTCTTCGTCGCGGGTCGAAATAAAGCCTAACTCCAACAGCGCTCCAGGCATCGACGAGAGGCGCAGTACGGCCAGATTATCCTGCTGGGCACCCATATCCTGGCGGCCTGTGGCCTGGCACACATACTTCTGCATATATTTCGCCAGCTCAACGCTGTTCTCCATATTCTTGTCCTGAATGAACTCGAACATGATATCACTCTCGGGCGAATTGGGGTCATAGCCATGGTAGGTCTGCTTGTAGTCCTTCTCCATGAAGATCACCGAGTTTTCGCGCTTGGCCACTTCCAGATTCTGCAGCACACCCGTCTGCTTGCCAGTACGCTTGCTGGTTCCCAGAGTGTAGGTCTGGAATCCGCGTGCCACCCTACCCTTGGGCAAGGCGTTGATATGAATCGAGATAAACAAGTCGGCCTTGTTCTGATTGGCAATATCGGCACGGCGGTACAACTCAACAAACTTATCAGTCTTACGGGTATAGACCACCTTGACGTCAGGGCAGTTCTGCTCGACCAAGCGACCAAAAGCCAAAGCAAACTTCAGGGTGAGATTCTTCTCCTTGGAGATAGCACCCACAGCACCAGTATCGTGGCCACCATGTCCGGCATCGACCACGAGCGTAAACTGATTAGTATTTCCTGCATGAGCCACCAAAGCCCCACACAGCATCAATATTCCAAATATATATTTAATCCTCTTCACTATTCAATTCTAATTCTTCACTATTCACTCAGATAGTGTATTTCCACGCCTGCGCCTTCGCAATCGGCACCCATCGGCGGGTTTTTCTTTTTTTTTTTCAAATCGATAGACGATACCTGCGGGAAACGCTGCTGGATAGCATCTGCTATACGGCCTGCCACATGCTCCAACAGGCGCGACGGCTTAGCCATCTCTGTTTCCACCAAGGCATACAACTCGGCATAGTTCAGGGTATCAGCCACCTCGTCACTCTCCATAGCCTCAGCAATGGGATAGCCCACACGAAGGTCGACAAAGAACTCGCCGCCTACCCGATTCTCCTGAGGCAGCACCCCATGGAAGGCATAGAAACGCGCCTGATTCAGATAGATATATGCCGATGCCAGTCTCATGCCTCATCAACAACGTCTTGTTCCAAATCGTCATGATTGCCGGGAGCATACTTCTTCAAGGCACGCTCAACACCCGTCTTCCAGGTATTGATACTCTCGTCCTTCAATGACAACGATGCCACCAGCTTGATGACGTGCTCAATAGGCATACGATAGCGCAACACGCCCGAGATGAGCTTGGCATAGTTCCAATACTCGGGGTTGAACTTCTCAGAGAGCCCCTCCACGGTGGTCTTGTAGCCACGCTTATTCTCGAATTGGAAGTCGTAGCGCTTGGTTCCGTCGGGATTGAGCTGTTTGATAATCTTTCCCTTCACCACATTCTTGGGGAGCACAATACCTTCTTCGTCATCGGCCAAGCCCGTGAATATCTCATAAGGATAGCCATCAAGCAAACCTACCAGAGCCACCCACTTTTCACGGTTATTCTGGAATCGTACTACATCACATTCGAGCTCCTGTGGGCGAACTTCGGTCACATCGGGACGACGTTCGTGCGTGAACACATCGATAGCCTGCATAGAGAGGTTGACCAACAACTCCGCATCATCAGGAGCTATCTTCTGAAGGCACTGATCCAAAATAGCATTGACACGCTCTTCGCTAAGCGTGCTATCGGATCGCCTGCCCACAGATGTCAATTCGCGAGCTATACGATGAATGAGTTCACTACGCAAGTTTTCTTCCATATCTTTATATTTTTGTGTGCAAAGTTAATAATAAATGAGGAAATATTTGTATTTTTGCATCCAAAACTTACTAAATATCAGATTTTTATAAGCAAAATTAAGAGATATGAAGAATTTATTGACACGACGCACCATTAGAAAATACACCTCGCAGGACGTGAGCGAGGAATTGCTGAACCGGCTGATGAACGAGGCTGCACGCACCCAGACCATGGGAAATCTGCAGCTCTACAGTGTCATTGTAACGCGCTCTGCCGACATGAAAGCCAGGCTCGCACCCGCCCATTTCAACCAACCCATGGTGAAAGAGGCGCCTGTGGTGCTGACCATCTGCGCTGATTTCAACCGTACCAGCTTCTGGGCAAAATGCCGCAACGCAGAACCCGGCTACGACAACTTCCTCTCGTATATCAATGCCGCCACCGATGCCCTGCTCTATACGCAGACGCTCTGCAACCTGATGGACGAGGAAGGCTTGGGCTACTGCTATCTCGGCACCACCGTTTATCAGCCTCAGCAGATTATCGACGTGCTGAAGTTACCAAAGCTGGTGATGCCTGTGGCTACCCTCACCGTGGGATGGCCAGCCGAAGAGCCCGCACTATCCGACCGTCTGCCGCTGGAGAGTTTTGTGCATCAGGAAACGTATCAGGATTATCTGGCTGCTGATATCGACACCTATTATAATTATAAGGAGAACCTGGAAGAGAACCAGAACTTTGTACGTATCAACAACAAGGAAACACTCGCCCAGATTTTCACCGATATCCGCTACACCCGCAAAGACAACGAGGCGATGTCGCAGACACTCTTCGAGGCCCTCATCCGCCAAGGGTTCTTCCCCTATGCCCGACGCTTCGAGCTGTTCTAAATAAAAAAACGAGGGCCCTCACACCGAGGCGCCCTCATTTCTTTTTATGATGACATGCTTATTAGTCTTCGAGCGTAATGGGCTTGTACTTTGGTACCAGTGCCTTCATGATGCACCAACCTATCAGGTAGGCTACAGCACAGATACAGAATACAACCATGTAGGCAGCAGGCTTACCTTCGAAACCGAAGAACTGGAAGGCGGTACCCTGATTGGCTGCCCAGGTAAAGAACTCACCCGAACCCATGTTGATGGCCATCGAACCGAAACCACCAGTCATGGTACCCAGACCAACGATGGTACCGATGGTACTCTTGGGGAACATGTCGCCGATGGTTGAGAACAGGTTGGCACTCCAAGCCTGATGACCTGCACCCAGCAGACCGATCAGGATAGCTGGCCACCAAGCGCTATAAGCACCAAGAGGCTGAGCCAACAAGCCTAATACTGGGAAACAAGCAAATATCAGCATGGCGCGCATACGACCCAGATAGGGGTTCATGCCCTTCTTGTCAACAAAATAGGTAGGCAGATAACCACCACCGATAGAGAGAACGGTTACAATGAGGTAGAGCGTAAAGATGAGCGCAATACCCATAGCCGAATCAGAGGTATAGCCGTACTGGTCGCTGAAGTAAGCAGGCGCCCAGAACAGGAAGAACCACCAAACACCATCGGTCATGAGCTTACCAACAAGGAATGCCCATGTTTGGCGATAAGTAAAGCACTTGAGGAATGGAATGGCTTTATCTTCCTTTACAGTCTCACGATTCTGAACCTCCGACAGGTCGTTATCCTGCTCAATGTAGTTCAGCTCGGCCTGGTTAACGAACTTGTTGCTGCGTGGCTTCTCGTACAGCCACATCCACAAGCCCATCCATACATAACCCAGTACACCAATGATGATGAAAGCCATCTCCCATCCCCAGGCACGTGCCAAGAGGGGAATAGTGGCAGGAGCAGCCAAGGCACCTACCGATGCACCACTGTTAAAGATAGAGGTAGAGAATGCACGGTCCTTCTTGGGGAAGTACTCGGCAGTGGCCTTGATGGCAGCAGGGAAGTTACCAGCCTCGCCCACAGCCAGGATCATACGGCAAGAGAGGAATAACCAGACAGAGATGGTGGCTATAGCTACCGCAGCATCACTACCAGCCTGAACGGCACGCAGGGCCTCAATGCTGTCATAGCCCTCGATATTCATAGCTACCCATCCGCAACCAGCGTGCATAACTGCACCTGTACTCCACACGAAGATGGCTATCAGATAGCCCTTCTTGGTGCCCATCCAGTCGATGAACTTACCTGAGAACAGATTGGCAATGGCATAGAACAACGAGAACAAACCCGTAATCTTACCATAGTCGGCATCGGTCCAATGGAAATCTACTGCAATAAAATCCTTCCAAGTTAACGAGAGAACCTGACGGTCCATATAGTTCACTGTGGTTGCCAGGAACAGCAGCGCACAGATAACCCAACGGAAGTTGGACATTTTTGTAGTCTGTACTGGTGTCATAATTATCTCAGGTCTTTAACTTCAATATTGTCCTTATCGTTATAGTTCAAGTTCTCGCCTGCCATACCCCAGATAAAGGTATAGTAATAGGTGGCAGAAGCACAGTGGATGCTCCACTCCGGACTCATGATGGCCTGCTCGTTCTTGAGCCATACCACACGGGTTTCCTGAGGCTCGCCCATCACATGGCTTACCTGCTGCCCCTCTGGCAGATTGAAATAGTAGTAAGCCTCGATACGACGACCATGGGTATGAGGTGGCATGGTGTTCCACACACTACCCTCCTGCAACTGGGTCAGTCCCATCTGCAACTGGCAGGGGCCCTCTTCAAGGGCGGTATTTACTATCAGCTGGTTGATAGTACGCTGGTTGCTCTCGGCCTTGGTGCCCAGAGGTTTCTCCTTGGTACCTACAATCACTGCCTTCAGGCTCTTGACCTTGCCATTCTTACGGCCATCCAGTGTAACCCACTGGGTCTTATAGTGCTGATGAGCAGTGGCACTGTTCAGATAGAACTTGGCGGGATTCTTAGGATCTTTCGAACGGAAAATCACCTCCTTATTGGTATCAATATCATTACCTTTCTTATCCTTACCAAGCCAGCCACGACCCACATAGAGTGCCTCGCTATAGCCAAGTGGATACTCCTGACCATCGACGATAACAACGCCATCGCCACCAGTATTGATGATGCCCAACTCACGATTACGCATAAAATAGTCGGCACGCAACTGAGGATGAGTCTCCAACTTCAAATCCTTGGTTACAGGCATAGCGCCACCAAAGATAAAGCGATCGTAGTACGAATAAGTGAGGTTAATCTCATTGGGCGCCATCACCTTCTCCATCACAAAACGGTCGCGCAGAGTCTGCGTGTCATAGTGTTTAACATCGGCAGGGTGACAAGCTGTCTGGAACGTCATGTTCTGCTGGCCGAAGGCCGTTGCAAGATTTCCCATAAGCATCAGTGTAAAAATTGTTTTCTTCATTGTTTTATGTTATTATTGATTACTTTTCTCATCCTTCACAATGCGTTGACGATTGAACCACATCATGGCTGCAGTAAAGAGGGTAAGCACACCCATACCAATCCACTGCAGATTATTGACGCACTTGTAGATGGTCCAGCCAAACAGGCTTGAGGCAAAGTCGAGCGCACCTGCCTCGAAGCCCTCAGGAATCTTGGCGGCGCTATCGCCAGTCTGCTCAAACACGGTGTGGGCGGCCTGAGTGAAAGCCGGTGCCATATCGGTTACAAACCACAGGCCGATGGCCAAAGCCACCAAACCTACGATAAACGTCTTAACCACATTACCCTTGGTGTAAGGCAGCACCATCACAAACACATAAAACATACCAGCCAACGAGGCCAATGGCAGGAACTCGTTACCTGGCAGGATAACAGCCAAGCCCAAGGTTACAGGTATCAACAGCAGCGATACTACCAGCGTAGTGGGATGGCCTATCACCAAAGCAGGCGACATACCAATATATACTTTCTTACCATTGAACTTCTTCTTCACCACCTCCTGAGTCTTCTCAGAGATAGGCATCAAGCCATCGATAAACAGCTTGGTGATACGTGGGATAAGCTCCATCACAGCACCCATGGTAACACCCAGGAACAGGATCTTCTTAATATCCAACTGAGCCAGCGCACCAATCAGCGCACCTACGATAACACCCAATACCAGAGGCTCGCCCAGCACACCAAACTTCTTCTTCAAGCCCTCGGCATCGATATCCAGCTTCGAGAAACCAGGAATCATATCCAAGCCCTTATTGATGAGCATGGCAAACGGGGTGAAACTCTGCACAAAAGGCTGTGGGATAGAAATACCTTCCATACCCTCGTAATAGCCCTGGAACTTAGGCGCTGTAAGGTCGGCCATTACCAGTGTGTTGATGTAGCAGACGATAGCGGCGAAATAGCCCCATGCCAGACTCTGATCCATCACGAAATAGGCAACGGCACCGATAAAGGCAAAATGCCAGTAGTTCCACAGGTCGATATTAACGGTGCGGGTGGTTTTGGTGATGAGCATGAGGAAGTTCACACCCAGACAGATGGGGATAATCAGTGCCCCCACAGCTGTATTGTAAGCCACAGCTGCGGCAGCTGGCCATCCCATGTCGAACACGCCTAACTGAAGATGATACAACCTTGAAATTTCTGACAAGGGATCACCAAAATTATTGGTCAGCAGGGCGGTCACAATGCCCAGACCTACGAAACCAACACCAACATAAAGTCCTGATTTTAAAGACTTCCCGAACTTCAGCCCAATACAAAGACCAATAATGGTAAAAAGAATAGGCATCATTACCGATGCGCCCAGGCTGATAATGTAACTGAATACTTGCTCCATTTGTTTTTAGTAAATTTTGGTGCAAAGATACACATTTTTGCCGAACCAATCTACAATGTTTGCGTTTTTTTTACTCAAACGTTAACGTAAAGCTCCTCCACCCTCGTCATTAGGTATCACAATGAAGAATCGTGAGCCTTTAACGTATTCACTGTCAAGTTTCAGATCACCTCCCAACATCCGGACCATCCGCCGGCATACTGGCAAGCCAAGTCCTAACCCCTCACCGAAAACGTCGAGCTTAGAAAAACTCAGGAAAATCTTTTCACGATCTGACTCGCTGATGCCAGGACCTGTATCTTCAATGACAAACGCCAACTTAATGCCGCTCACAATCACCTCCAACTTTACATAGCCCTCGGTCGTGAACTTCTTGGCGTTGAAAAGCAGCTCATTGATGGCCTTCATCAGGAAATCCCGATTGGTCTTAACGGTAAAAGTATCAAGTACTCTGACATCAGTAATCAAATCAACGGTGTGCGGAGGGTGCGAGGCATAAATCTGAGCGATTTCCTCTACCATATCATGGATATTCACACGTTCGTTGGTCTTGATTTTCACACCCTTTTCTGAATTGGCCGCCACCATCAGCATATTGGTCATTCGGCTGATGCTAATCGCATTATTCTGCATCGTCTCAATGATATCCTGAATTTCCTCTGGTGGTATCGACTCGTAATCGTCGCGCAGCACTTGTGTAAAACCATTGATGATATTCAACGGTGTACGAATCTGGTGAGCAATATCCAACAAGAACTCGTTTTTCCTTTCATCAGCCTCACGAGCAAGATTGCTGGCCTCTTTCAGTTCACGGTTCATCTCTTCGGTTTCCTCATTCACACGTTGCAGGTTCGTTATATGATAATACAACGCAAGTTGCATCTCGGCAAAATTATTCTGCAAACGCCCGATTACATCCCTACGATGACTGAAATCTATTGGCTCATTATAATGGCCATGGGTGATATAGCTCAGTTGCTCGGTCAACTGCCTCAGCGGTCTCACCATGTGAGTCATTACGTTCAGACAGAAAGCCAAAATCACTAAAAGCCCGAACACCAATAACGGAATCAAGATATAAATCAGCTTGGTATAGCCTGCAAGAATATCACTTTCGTATACAACTAAAGCAATGCTCCAAGCAGCTCGTTTCAGAGGTTGGTACAGTACCACACAACGCTGACCATCGATCTTCACATTGAGGATACCTTTCTTGCCAGCTATCATCTCATGGCCTAAAGCGATGATATCCTGTTGCGTATTCACATCGGCATCAGAGAAAATAGAATGACGCAACACCTTGGTTGAGTCGGGATGAATAAAGTACTGCCCATCTGCACCCAGCATGATGCTATACGAATGAGCATAAGGCTTGAACTCAGATATCACACTCGACAACCAAGGCATCGACAGGTCGGTAGAAATCACACCCACCATTTTCTGATTGGTATACAAAGGTACGCAATACGAAACAATCATATCGGAATACGATTGTGATACCGTTCCATCAATGTATTCAGAATAGGCCTCTACCCAACAGTCTTTGCCTAATGTGGCAGGAGTTTTATACCACGACTTGTCAAAATAGTCGTAAGGATCCTCTACCTTAGCTACCACCGTATCGCCCTTATGATAGGCATAAACAGAGAAATAGCGACCTTTTTGAGGGAAATAATCAGGAACGGTGGCAATAGAACATCCATCGAAATTGGGATTCATCGTTACAATACGGCGTACGTAGCTCAAAAGCGAATCGGGCTGAATGAATTCCAACAGATGCCACTGAGCCGCATAGGTAGAGGCTTCTACCTCATTCATCAGTCCGTCAACACGTTGTGTCATATTGTCAAGCTCCAATTCGGCACGAGCTATCGCCTCCTGTCTCACCAGCTGACGGGAGCGCATGAAAAGTACACCCAGAGAGAGGAAAAACACCACGATTAAGAACAACATGATGCCCAAACTCAACTTCAACGAGAGGTCCCGATTTATACGCCTGATAAGTGTATTCATGACTTTTCCTCCTGTTTTTGCGTTGACACTTCGAGCACTCTTTCAAGCAGATTGGTGATGATACGCGAGGTGGCATCCATCTGGTTTGACATCTCGACAATCTGCTCATGCTCCATCTCCTGATGATGCGCGGCCAGAGTATTCACAATCTTAGAGATCTCCATCACCGGCTCGTTCATCTGGTCGGTCATATTCTGTAAGAAGGCTATCTTTATTCGTTCTGCCTCCATAATATGATCATTAGCCTCATTCAAGGCTTTATTCTGCTGGTTCAATTGCTCTTTCTGCTGATCTATCTGAGACAAATGCTTCTTAATTGAAAGTTGCATCGCAGCAAAACTGTTAGTCAGGCTTCCCACCTCGTCCTTTCGCCAACTCTGTGCAACAATGGAATTATAATGACCGCGTTTCATACGTTTGGCCGATCTTTCAAGCACACGCAACGGGTTTAGTTGACGGTGGATAAAGAAGAAACAGAAGGCTACAATCGTTAGAATTGCTACGAACACAATGACTCCCATCAGCGAAATCAAATGGTTGTAATGCCCCATAATCTCCTCTTCCGGGCATACAATATTAATTGCCCACTCCGTATCTCCATAGGGCTTATACACCACAAAACTTGTATTACCCCTAAAATCAATCAGTGCATGACCTCTCTCGCCACCCAGCATTTTATAGACCAGATAGCTGTATTGGTTTTCAGGAAACATATCCATCATCCTAAACATAGCACGAGGTTTCAGCAACGTGGTATCTGGGTGAATGATAAATGCACCATTCTTCGTCACCATCGAACCGTACATCGTTGAACTAGGACGTTTCGAATCTACCGCCCTTGTCAACCAATAGAGTGATATATCGATGGCAAACACACCTACTGTCTTCCCCTTCATCTTCAATGGAATAGCGTAGCTGATAATCGGCTCGCCATCCGTACGATAGTCTTCCTTAGGGTCCGACCAATAGTCGCTATCCTTTTGTTTGGTTTCATCATACCAAGGCTGGTGCATATATGATTCACCAGCAAACTGATTGCTCTTCACGATTTTGCCACGATTTCTGTGATAATATATCATAAAATCGCCTTGCTGATCAGGATAAGTGCCAGGTTCGAATGCTGCAGCTACACCAATAATATCAGGCATATTATCCAAAACATGAAGTACGTGATGCTCCACCTCGCGTGGATCATCAAGACATTGTTCTATAGTCCAGTGTGCCTGTTTGGCGATGACTTCCTTCTCGTGGAGTGTGTTTCCAATGGTTATCTCAAACTTATCAAGTACATCCTCAGCCTTTCCTAACGACTCCTCTCTCACAGCCTCCCGCGCATAATAGAACATCAGCGAGAAGGTTGCCAAGAACAACATGGCAACAAACATTCCCAACCACATACTAAGTTTAGCAGAGAACGAACTGAGTAATATATATAGTACTTTCTTAGGTTTCATTCGTTACATCATTCTGCTGCAAATATACAAAAAAATTACGAATGACCAAATATTTTACACTTTTTTTTGCTGACACGCAAAAAAGGGAGCCTGCGACTCAAGCGCAGGCTCCTTCATTTTTATTTAACAAAGTACTTTCTTTGTCTTTATTTAAAGGTTGAAATAGAGACCAAAGGTGAGGTTGTTACCATCGAGGTCTAAACCAAACTTGCTGGTGTTGTTCTTCTCGCCTTCTGGATTGAGCACATTATAACCCAAGAAGCCGAAGTGAGATACAAAGCTAACCTTCTCTGAAAGTGCAACTGCCAGACCTGGCTTCAAACCTACATTGAACGCTGTCCAATCAGCCTTAGAAGCAGACGTGAAACCAAAGCCACCGTCAACAAAGAAATTAACCTTACCACACTTAGCGAAAGTGTAACGAGCATAAGGAGCGATAGTGAAAGCATTCTCACTCACACCTTCTACACCAGCCCACTTATCACTCTCGTAACCGATAACAGTACCTACAGCCCAAGCATCGTTGATGTTGTAACCGATTTCAGGCAAAATCTTGAAAGTAGTCTCACTCTTGTCACCAGCATTCTTCTGGCTATTCCAAGCGTTGATACCAAAGCTACCACCTACATAAACCTGAGCACTCATGGCAGTTGCAACGAAAGCAGCTGCGATAGTCATTAAAATCTTTTTCATAATTCAATTCTTTTTTTGTTAAACATCGACATTTGGTCCTTAACAGACCGCCTGCCATTATCCTAAATGCGGTGCAAAGATAAGCAGAAAAACCCAAAGGCATTTAATAAGTTTTCGAAATTTACAGTTTTTAACCAAATCCTTGATTAAAGTCATTAAATCGTCAAAAATCGGACATTCGTTGTAACTTTTTCAAAAAAAGCAAATTCCAGCAACTCTTGCGAGTTACTGGAATTCTATGAATTTTAGTAAAAACTCAAGATTAGATACCAGCGGCAGCAATCCACTCGTAAACGCAGCTTGCTACGCCGAACAGGGCAATACCTGCTGTGCAGATGCCAAGAGCCAGCTTAGTGGCCCCATCGCTCTGGAATGCAGGCAGAGGATTGTCGGTCTTAGTGATGTACATGGCCTTCACAATGAGCAGATAGTAGTAAAGTGATACTACGGTGTTAACGAGGGCAATGAACACTACGCCGTAGGCCATAGGCTCGCCATTCTGCACACCAGCCATAAACACGAAGAACTTAGAAAACATACCTGCGAATGGAGGAATACCAGCCAACGAGAACAGAGCCAGCGTCATCAGGAAGCTCAGCTTGGGATTAGTCTGATAGAACCCGTTGTAGGCAGCCATATCGGTACGGCCACCATTATTCTGCTCAACCACGTTAATCACGGTGAATACAGCCATGTTAGCTACGATGTAAACCAGCACATAGTAAGTCAGTGCGGCCACACCCAGCTGACCATTGCCAACTACTGCCAGCATGATATAACCGGCCTGAGAGATTGAGCTGAAGGCCATGAAGCGCTTCAACTCGTTCTGACGGATGGCAAACAGATTAGCCACGGTGATTGAGAGCACGATGACGATATACAGCATGTAGTCCCAGTACTCAACCATAGGAGCAAATGCCTTCATCAGGATGGTGCACAGTGTGATAGCAGCAGCACCCTTAGAGATAACGCTCAGGTAACCGGTAACTGGTGTAGGCGCACCCTGATAGGTGTCGGCAGTCCAGAAGTGGAAAGGCACCAACGAAATCTTGAAGCCCAGACCACTGAAGAAGAATACCAGACCCATGATGCACAGGGGCGAGTTAGACACTGTAGCACAAACATCGTCGAAGTACAAGGTGCCTGTAGCAGCGTAGATGAATGAGATACCAAACAGCATCACACCGCTTGAGAAGGTAGCTACCAGGATGTACTTGGCAGCTCCCTCGGCACTCTCCTTGCGATGACGATCGAAAGCCACCATACAGGCAAGGGGCACTGAAGCCATCTCCAAGCCTAAGAAGAACAGCAGGAACGAGCCTGACGACATCATCATGAACATACCCAGCAGGGTGCTGATGATAAGCATGTAGAACTCGCCAGCAAGGCGCTTCTGGCTCTCAACCCACTTCTGGGCCATAATAACTACGACCAATGTACCGAAGGTAAGGATCGCCTTCATCACATTGATGGCTGGTGTGACTACATACAGTCCACCAAAAGCACTGATGGGCTCTGGATGGTTTGAAGCAGCTAAGACACATGTACCCAGCACGATAACCAGTGGACCTGCCAAAGCAGAACCAAGGATATTTGTTTTCGACTCGCTCTTAAACAGACAGAAGTCAGCAAAGAACGCGATGATCAACGTTATAACCAGAAATACCTCTGGCGTCATCTGTAAGAAATCAGAATAATTCATATCTTTTCTACCTCCTTACTTTACATTACACCAATTGACTCCAAGATTGTACCTGCTGCAGGCGAAATCATATCGCTTACCCAGAATGGGAACGAACCCAGACCGGCCACACAGAAAATCAGGCAGATAACAGCAACGCGCTCATCCCATGTAGCATCGGTGAGCTCGAGGAAGTGCTTGTTCTCTACCTCGCCATACAGAATCTTACCAACCACACGCAGGATGTAAACAGCTGTTACAACAATCGACATACAAGCGATGATGGTAGCCACCATGCGGAACGAGGTGTTGGGGTCGCCACTGAGTGGGTGAGCACCAAACGAACCTACGAAGATGGTCATCTCGGCAATGAAGCCAGAGAAACCAGGCAAACCGAGGTTAGCCAGACCGGCGATGACATAGCCAACAGCCAGGAAAGGCATAATCTTCATCAGACCTGCCAGCTCGCGGATGTCACGGGTATGTGTACGACCGTAGATCATACCGATGAGGGCGAAGAACAAGGCTGTCATCAGACCGTGTGAGAGCATCTGCAGCACAGCACCAGTCACAGCAGTCTGACTCATCATGAGCAGGGCAAACAGTACCAGTCCGCAGTGCGAAACCGATGAGTAAGCATTGATATACTTCAGGTCGGTCTGTACACAGGCAGAGAGTGCACCATAAACCACCGAGATAGTGGTGAGGATGAGGAAGATCCACGAGAGATCCTGAGCAGCCTCAGGCAACAGATACATGGCTACACGGAAGCAGCCGTAACCTCCCAACTTCATCAGTACACCAGCGTGCAGCATTGATACGGCTGTAGGGGCTGAAGCGTGACCATCGGGACTCCATGTGTGGAATGGGAACAGCGCACCCAATACACCGAATCCGATGAAGATGAAGGGGAAGAAGATGTTCTGGATATGACCAGGAATGCAGTGGTTGGCTGCAATCGTAGTCAACTCGAAGGTGTAGTTACCGCTGTAGATACCGTTGAAGTAGTAGATACCCAGCAAGCCAAGGATCAACAGGGCCGAGCCTCCCATCAGCATCAGGGTAAGCTTCATAGCCGAGTACTCCTTGCGACCAGAACCCCATACACCAATCAGCAGGTACATAGGAATCAGAGCCACCTCGTAGAACATAAACATAGTAAACAGGTCGGTAGAGATAAAGAAGCCATACACACCTGTAGATAGCAAGGTGAACCACAGGAAGTACTCCTTAGTCAGTGGCTTCAGCTGCCATGAGGCAAAGGTACCGGTAAACACGATGATGCTTGAAAGCAACAGCATAACCACAGAGATACCGTCGACACCAACGCTGTAAGCGATATGCAAAGGCTTGAACCAAGGCGTGCTATAGGTAAGCAGCATCTCGGCTGTGTTACCTGCTGCACGCTCCTGAATAAAGTAGATGGTTAACCAAACAGAGAGGGCCAACAAACACGAAGCTCCCGTTACCATCACACCACGCACCTGATTAACGTTCTTGGCCAGCCAGAGGCCCACCAGCATCAGGGCTGGAATTATTACGAAAATACTTAATATACTCATATCTTTAGATGCATAAAAGGATTAATGTCAGGGCCACAGAACCCGTGATAAACCATACGGCGTACTGACGAACATCGCCACTCTGCCAGCTACGGATACTCTCACCAGCCTCGTTAGCACCCCATGCCAGGAAGTTAAAGGTACCATCCACTACGTGACGGTCGAACCAGGCAATAGGTGTAGATACCAGACGGAAGATGATGCGATGTGTAACATACTGCCAGATCTCGTCTTGATAGAAACGCTTGTAGGCTGCACGATGCAGCTTGGGGAAGGTTGCATACAGACGGTCGGCAATAGGCTGCTGCTCACCTTTATAGATATAGGTGGCCAGACAGATGCTCAGGATCGCAATCACAGTAGAGGTAGCAGCAATCTGCATGTTGAAGTGGATGGTGTAATCGGTACCAGCAGCACTTACGAAGCTACCGAACGAACCGCCCCACTCAGCAAAACCTGCAATAGTAGTGTAAACACCCACACCAACGGTGATCACTGTCAACACAATCAAAGGGATGGTCATGGTGAGCGGAGCCTCGTGTGGTGTATGGTGCTCGTGAGCCTCCTTATTCTCAGTACCCCAGAAGATACCGTAGTACAAACGGAACATGTAGAAGGCTGTCATGGCAGCGATGCCTGTCATAATCCAACCTACCACCGGACTGTACTCCATGCAGGCAGTGATAATCTCATCCTTTGAGCTGAAGCCCGAGAAGAAGGGGATACCAGCGATAGCCAGACATGAAATCAGGAAGGTGATATGTGTGATAGGCATATACTTGCGCAAGCCACCCATCAAAGCCATCTCGTTGCTGTGCACAGCGTGGATGATACATCCGGCACCCAGGAACAAGCAAGCCTTGAACATGGCATGGGTAAACAGGTGGAACATACCAGCCATATAACCCAGCTGAGCGTGGTTGTCGAGGATAGCACCATGATGTCCGGGCAGTGATACACCCAGAGCCACCATCATGAAGGCAATCTGCGAGATGGTCGAGAAGGCCAGCACACGCTTGATATCGCTCTGAGCACAAGCCACAGCAGCTGCATAGAAAGCGGTGATCACACCCACCCAAACCACAATGCTCATAGCCTGTGGGGCGTACTCAATCCACAAGGGGAACATACGTGCGATCTGGAACACACCAGCTACAACCATGGTAGCAGCGTGAATCAGAGCCGATACAGGTGTAGGGCCCTCCATGGCATCGGGCAGCCAGATGTGCAGTGGGAACATAGCACTCTTACCGGCACCACCGATAAACATCAGTACCAGTGCAGTAGGAATGATGAAACCACCGGCAGCCACAGCCTTAGCCAGGTTACCCTCGATGAAAGGTGTGGTACCCTGGCCCATCACGATGTCGCCAGCAAAGTTAAAGCTGAACGAATCAACAAAGTAACCGAATGTCAGGATACCTACCAGGAAGAACATATCGGCAAAGCGGGTCACGATGAATGCCTTCTTTGAGGCAGCGATAGCGGGCTTCAAAGGATAATAGAAGCCGATGAGCAGGTATGAGCTGACACCTACCAACTCCCAGAACATGTACATCTGGAAGATGTTGGTGGCCAGTACCAGACCCAGCATCGACATCGTAAACAGTGAGAGGAATGCGTAGTAACGCTGGAATCCCTTCTCGCCATGCATATAGCCAAATGAGTAGATATGAACCATCAGTGATACAGTCGAGATCACAATCAGCATCATCACACTGATAGGATCCAACAGGATACCGAGGTCAAAATGCAGGTTACCCAGAGGCAACCAGGTGAAGTTATACGGAACAAAGGTCTGATAAACACCATTCACACGGTCCAGTCCGAAGAAGTACTGGAAAGCGGTGATATAAGAGAGTATCGTAACCATTCCCAATGAGCAGGTACCGATCAGTCCGGCCACCTTATGTTGCATCTTCATGCCAGCCAGTCCAAGAACAATGAACGACAGCAGCGGCAGAAGCATGATAAATATTGTGTAACTAAACATAATTATCAATTTTCAATTATCAATTTTCAATTACTACTTATCGTTTCATATTCTTGATAGCCTCAACGCTGTCGCTCTTGAACTTGCGATACACGTTGATGATAATGGCGATGGCAACTGCACTCTCGGCAGCAGCTACACCAATCACGAAGAGTGTCATGAACATGCCCTCCATACCGTTTGGATAAAGCAAACGGTTGATGGCGGCAAAGTTGATATCAACGGCGTTGAGTACCAGCTCAACCGAGATGAGCATGGCAATCAGGTTGCGACGCGTGGTGAAACCATATACACCGATAAAGAACAACAGGGCACTCAGTGCGAAATAACATTCTACTGGAATCATGCTTTATCCTCCTTTCTTGCTACAACCAAGCCACCGATGATACATGCCAGCAGGAATACTGAGATGAACTCGAAAGGCAGTACATACTGATATTTACCCGAACCAACGAGAGCAGTACCGATTTTCTTCATAGGTACCTCTACGCCGGCAATCTCCTGTGTATAGAAACCAGTCTTAAGCAGAATCAGGCCTACTACCACCAGTCCGGCCAAAGCAGCCAGGGCGCCAGTAATCATCTTGCTACTCTTAACTCGCTCCTCCAAACCCTGAAGGGTACGCTTGCTTACCAACTGGATGGCAAACACATAGATCATCGTAACGCCACCGGCATATACGCTAATCTGAGCGGCTCCAAGGAAGGTGTAATCCAGCAGGAAATAGATGCCTGCTACACCAAAGAGCACAAACAACATGAATGTTGCGGCTCGCATAATCTTCGTCGTGGTCACACACATCAGTGCCGAAGCAATGATGAATACCGCGAGAATGATAAACATAACTGTATTACCCATAATGCGTTACTTGGTTTTAGTGTTAAACTTACCGACCAGCCATTCGGCACCACCCTCAATCAGATTGGGCAGCGAGCCACCAGCGTAAACCTCCTCGTTCAGGTGCAGTACCAGACGAGAACGGTCGAACACAGCGTTCTCAAAGTCGTTTGTAAACTCGATGGCGTCGAAGTTGCAGGCATTGGTACACAACTGGCAGAACATACAGTCGCCCAGGTCGTACGCGTAATCATCCAGCACCTTCTTTTTCTTACCTGTCTCAGGATCCTCGGCCATGTGGGCAGTAATCTTGATGGTTCCGTTAGGACAGGCCTTTTCGCACAATGTGCAAGCAGTACACTTGTAGCTGCCATCCTCGTTGCGCTTAAAGGTCAAGCGACCACGGTGACGCTTTGATACGTGCAGTGTAGTCTTGCGGTTTTCGGGATACTGCTCTGTCGACTTATTGGTGAAGAAATCCTTGAAATACTCCTTCCAAGTAATCTTCATACCTGTAGCCAAAGTCTTCAGGCCGTGTCCGATTTCTCCGAAATATGTTTTGTTATCTTCCATTGCTATACCTTATTTAATATATAGGCCCAGGGCCACAACAACAGTCATAATTACCAGGTTGATAAGTCCCAGAGGCATCAAGTACTTCCACTCCAGCTTCAGGATCTGGTCGATACGCAGACGTGGGAAAGTCCACTTCACCCACATCAGCAACCATACCACCAGCAGGGTCTTGCCAAAGAACCATACGATACCAGGGATATAGTTCATCACTGTATCAAAGGCATCCACACCAATGTTGATAGGCGCCCAACCACCCAGGAATACAGCCGAAGCCAGTCCTGCGATGATAAACAGGTTCAGGAACTCAGCCAGGTAGAAGAAACCAAAGCCCATACCCGAGTACTCAGTGTGGTGACCGGCAGTCAACTCACTCTCAGCCTCAGCCATATCAAACGGGCCACGGTTAGCCTCGGCATTACCTGCAATCAGGAACACCACAAAGGCGATGATAGCAGGGATATGCCCCTGGAAAATTAACCACTTAAAGGCACCTGTCTGAGCCTCCACGATACCACTCATCTGCATGGTACCTGTCAGGATCACAGCAGTAATCAGGCAGAGGCAGAGCGACATCTCATACGAGATCATCTGAACAGCAGCACGCATGGCCGAAACCACCGAGTACTTGTTGTTCGAACCCCAACCAGCCAGGAAGATACCTACCACACCAATCGATGAGATGGCTGTTACCAGGAAGATTCCTACATTAAAGTCAAGCACATGGGCACCATTGTTCCAAGGCAGGAAGCTGAATGTACCTACCGAAGCAATGATTACCAGCAGTGGAGCTACAGCATACAGCAGCTTATCGGCACGATCCACGAAGAAGATCTCCTTCACGAGCATCTTCAGTACATCGGCAAAAATCTGCAGGGTACCATGGAAACCTACACGGGTAGGTCCCAGTCGGCACTGGAAATAAGCGCATACCCAGCGCTCCATCATAATCATCAGCATGGCAATCAGCGCATATCCAGCCAGGATACCTGCGCCAACCAGCACGCATTCAATCAATATCGACCAGAAATCTCCCAAGCCGAGTGTATCGCGCAGGAGAGCGTCGAACCATGTTGTAAATATAGAAAAGTCAAACATAATCTTTACTTTTTACATTTTTACATTATTACATTTCGACTATCGGTCGATATCAGGAATTACAACGTCAATGGCAGCACAGGTGGCAATCAGGTCGGCAATCTTCTGACCACGCAGCATGGGGTCGAAAGCACCTACCAGCGAAAGTCCCATTGGGCGCATCTTCATGCGGTATGGACTCTTGTCGCCACGAGAGTCGAGATAAACACCAAACTCACCAGCTACACCCTCAACCGAGTAGTACCACTGGCCCTCGGGCACTTTGATGATAGGCTTCTGCTTCACGTAGAAGTCGCCCTCAGGAATATTGTCGATGAGCTGCTCGATAATGTTCAAGCTCTGGTACATCTCGTTGATGTGAACCAGGTAGCGGTCCATAGAGTCGCAACCAGTCAGTGTGCACTGCTCCCACTCTACCTTGTCGTACATATCGTATGGGTGATTCTTACGCACATCGCTCTTCCAACCCGAAGCACGTCCAGCAGGACCGGTTACTGCATACGAGATACAGTCCTCCAGACTCATTGGTCCGCACTTCTCCAGTCGGTTGTGGGTAATCACGTTATCACCAAACACATCCATATACTCTTTGATCATGGGTCGCAGATACTTCACCAGTGCCTTTACGTTTGATACAAAATTAGGATCGATATCGTCCTGCAGTCCACCTATTCTATAATAGTTCTGAATCAGACGTCCACCGGTGGTCTCCTCCATACAGTTCAGTACATGCTCACGATCGCGCATACCGTACAGGAAGGCAGTGAGTGCACCCAAGTCCTGAGCCACACACGAAGTGTACAGCAGGTGACTGTCCAAACGCTGCAACTCATCCATAATGGTACGGATATACTTGATACGGTCGGTCAGCTCAACCTCCATGGCCTCTTCAATCACACCTACCAGTGCATGACGATGCTGCATGGCACCCAGGTAGTTCAGTCGGTCGGTCAGCGCCAGTGTCTGAGGATAGGTCATACCCTCCCACATCTTCTCGATACCACGATGGATATAACCAAAGTGAGGATAGATACGTTTTACGGTCTCACCGTCCAACACAGTCTGCAAACGCAGCACACCATGGGTAGCAGGGTGCTGAGGACCGATGTTAATCACATAGTCGTCAGCCTCAAACAACTTATTCTGCTTGCACTGCAGGTTACCATCCTTATCCAGATAGTACTCCAGTCCGTAGTTAGGCTCTACATCGTCCTCAAGGGTGTACTTATCGTTAAACTCCCAGTCCTTACGGAAGGGGTGACCCTTAAAGTCGGTACGCAGGAACAAGCGACGCATATCCTTATGTCCCAGGAATACGATGCCAAAGAAATCGTAAACCTCGCGCTCCAGCAACTCAGCTACCTTCCAGATATTTGATACAGTAGGTATGTATGGAATCAGTTGACCATCAGTCTCGCCTGTGCCATTCGATGACATGCCATCACCACAAACCTTAGTTCTAGCAAGCTGCTTAACTGAGCAACGCTCATGGGTGTTGGTGTTCTCCAAAATGTACACACAACCCAGCCCCTCTTCAGCACCGAAATCCTCGCCTACGATAGTCACAAGATAGTCGAAACCTTTCTTGCTCTTCAAGTTCAGCATCTCTGAGGCGAACTTGTCAAAATCAAAACTCAAAAATTCTAATTTCATGCCTTGTCCTCCTCTTTCTTTAACTCCTTAACAAAATCCTCGGGTACAGCAGTTACCACGATTGGCTCGCGGCGATGATCGCCCAGGTTGTTACGGAATGTCAACTCCTCGTTCGATACGCCCAGTTCGCGCTCCTCAGCGGTCTGCTTGTGGTTAGCACCTCCAAAGAATTTCTCTACCTTCACCTTACGCTGCAGCTGCATCATACCATACATAATGGCCTCGGGACGTGGGGGGCAGCCAGGGATAAACACATCCACGGGCACAATCTCCTCGATACCCTTAACCACATGGTAGCTCGACTTGAAAGGTCCACCGCTGATGGCGCATCCACCAACAGCAATCACATACTTTGGCTCAGCCATCTGGTCGTACAAGCGTTTCAGGGCTGGGGCCATCTTGTGGGTGATGGTACCTGCACACATAATCAGGTCAGCCTGTCGTGGTGTGTTACGTGTTACCTCGAAACCAAATCGGGCAAAGTCGTAACGTGAGCAACCACAAGCCATAAACTCAATACCACAGCACGATGTAGCAAAGGTGAGCGACCACAGTGAGTTACTACGTCCCCAGTTAATCAACTGGTCCAACGAACCTGTAACCACGTTCACACCACCCTCATGCAGCTCGTCGATAATCTTCTCCAACGACTCGTTGTCGTTCCACTCCTCGTAAGGAATGCTCTTGATGTGGGGCTTTCTTACTTCCATTCCAAGTCTCCTTTCCGCCAGGCATAAGCCAAGCCTAATACCAGAACTACTAAGAAGAAGCCGATGCTAAGCAATGCCATCGAACCGAACTCCTTCACTACCACAGCCCATGGATACAGAAACACCGTTTCCACATCGAACATGAGGAACAAGATGGCAAAGAGATAGAAACCTACCGAAACAGGCAACCATGAGCTGCCGCGGGTAGGAATACCGCTCTCATACGGCTCACCTTTGACCTTTGCGTAGGACCTTGGTCCCAACAGCTTGGCCATCACGTAAGCCGCTACCACCAATGTAATAGCCGTCACCAAGACGGTAATTAACAAAGTAAAGTTCATAAAAAGCTAACTATAATTATTTATTAATGTTTTAATTATTCCATTATCAAGTAGTTACTCACCCATCACCTCTGTGATTGGCTCACCCACACAGGCGTTTGGCTGCTGTATGTGCAGCTTGTGACAAACGGTGGGCGCAATGTCGGTAATGTGTACCTCTCGGCTGGTTTCGCCGTGCTTCACCTTCCAGCCGTAGAACAGCAGGGGGATGTGGGCATCGTAGGGGTTCCACTCGCCATGGGTGGTACCGATGGGCGACGAGTATTTGCTGTTAAAGCCGTACCAGCCGGGCTCCAGCATGAAGATGATATCACCCGAACGGTCGTGGTGATAGCCCTTCAGCACGCGCTCCTTCAGAAAGGCGGGGATAGGTGCTGTGGCTGCCTTCTTAAAGTCGCAGGCAAAAGCCACATGTGGGGTATTCAGCAGCTCCTCTACGATACCATCGCGAAGCTTCTGTTCATCAACACCCTGCTCACGTATTGCGTCCTTGTCCAGTACCAGGCGGTAATCCAGACAGTCCTTAATCACATTCTTGGTCAGACCGAATCTGACACCCAGTCGGTTAGCCGCATTCACCACATATTCCTCGTCCCACTTAAAGGGACCTCCATTCAGCTTATGGTCCTGCATAAACTGATGGTTATGCGCAGCACCATGGTCGGCAGTCAGAAACACCAGGTAGTTATCCTCACCCACCTGCTCGTCGAAAGCCTTCAGCAGTTTGGCAATGTCCTTATCCAGTTCCAGATAGGCCTCGTCGGTATGTTCACCACGGGTGCTATACTCATGACCGATGACATCTGTCTGCGAGAAGCTGATACACAGCATATCCGTCTCTTCACCCTTACCAAGCTGTTCGCCTTTTAAAGCAGCAATGGCCATATCAGCAGTGATATGACCACACAATGGATACAGTCCTACGTTCTTACCCACCTTCTGCAGCTCCTTGTTTTTTTTCAGCTGGGCGTTGTAATCCTTGGCCCACTGTGGCAGTTCCTGCATATACCAGGTACTACTGACAAACTGACCGGCTTTGGTATCAATCCAGTAGGCAGCACTGGCACTACGTCCGGCTGGCAGAATGGCTGCACGGTCCTTGTAGCTCACGCCAATCACCTTCGACTTAAAGTCGGTATGCAATCGCAGCTGGTCGCCAATGGTGGTGGCCAACAGGTTTACGGGCGACGAAGCATCTTTCTTGTTGCTGCCCACGGTCGTCACGTCGTGATCCTCGCAACTGCTAATTTTCACGCCATTCTTGTAAAAGGCGTTACCGCAAATACCATGAAAAGCGGGAGTTGTACCTGTATAAGCGCTGGTATGTCCGATGGCAGTTACGGTGGGCAGATAATTAATAAGGCAGTTATTACACGAGTATCCTTGGTTTATGAGGCGCTTCAGTCCGTCCTCCTGATACTGATTGTAATATCTGCCTAGATAATCCCAACGCATCTGATCGACTACGATTCCTATCACGAGCTTAGGACGCTCGTTAAACTGCGTTTGTGCTTGACTATCAACGATATAGCACAACGCTATTGCAACGAATAGTATCAATCTTCTCATAATTGGTTGCAAAGGTACGAAAAATCCGCCAAAGTTCCAAATTCTCTGGCGGATTTTTTTACGAGCGCTCGATGATTTCCAAACACATGCGCGTGTTGTGATACGGGCACTTCCAGAAACCCGCTTTATCGTCGGTGGTGTTCAACAGTCCGTTAGCATGCCTGCTCCAGTACCACTCGCCATGTTCAAAGTCTATCAGCTGTTTCTTGATATAATGCCAGCATTTTTCAGCACGATTAAAAGCCTCTTCATCACCGAAATGCTGCCAGATATTATACCAGCCCACCACGTTCTCGGCCTGTACCCACCAGTGCAGGTCGTCATCCACGTGCCCTGTATCCAGATTGGCCTCATGTATCAGTGCACCATCAGGACGCAAGCCCTTGGCCGAAGCCTCTGCAACTGACTGTACAATAGGCTCTACCTTGGCCAGTACGTTGGCATCACCCAGTACCAGAGCGGCCTCATGCAACAGCCACGAGCACTCGATATCGTGCCCATAGCTCTCCAGGTGTCCGGCCCCTCGCGTCCAGTCCATCCCGAAGAACAGGTCCAGGTGGTTGGTCTCCTTATTCAGAATCTTATCTGTAAAAATATCTACCAGATTTCTGAGCGAACCTTTCACCTCGCTAATGGTCTGTTGAGGCACACTGATACCAACAGGCAGCACAGCACCTAGAGCAGGCACATAATCACAGCTTTCCTGGGCTTGCACTTCTTTTAAGCATCTGAGAAGATTTGTGTATGGTTCGATAATGTGCAAGTGGGTGTTCTGCGATTTGGGGTAGTTGGCATCCAGATCCGACAGACGCATATCAGCTATCTCGCCCCACTCGCGCGTGCAGGCCTCAATATAGCCGTTATGCTCACTGTCAAAGGCGTGCTCCTCTATACAGTCGTACAGGTCAAACGCATAGTCCAGCGCCTCTCTGTCGCCCGTAGCACGGGCATATTCCGAGAGTCCGTAAATCATAAAGCCGATGGCATAGAACTGCTTCTTGGTGTCAAGCGGGTTTCCCTCGCAATCCACGCTCCAGTACACGCCACCATACTCCTGATCAATGAAATGCTCAATGATATAGTCCTTGGCGCGGGTGGCGGCCTCCAGATACTCCGAATGTTTCAGCACACGGAAAGCAGCCGAGAAGGCCCACAATATGCGGGCATTCAGGATGGCACCTTTCTCGGCATCCTTATGCAACTCGCCATTGCCGTCCATCCTGCCGTAAAAGCCACCATGCTCATAGTCCATCATCTGGTCGAGCCAGAAACGCAGGATGTTATTCTCCACCACATCCTGCATCTCTCGCTTCAGCATATCTACTTGTCCCATCATTTCTTAATCGGATAAATCCAGGTCAGTACAATAATCAGGCCGGCAATAATAGCTGGGAACAGAGAGAACAGACTCCATACCATCGAGAGCACCGAGTCGGTAATCGAGGCAGGGTCCACCATGGTGTTACCCATGTCGTCGGTAATCATGCTGGCACCAGCCAGACCCAAGAAGAGGGCTACCAGCGAACCAGAGATGGCGGTACCGAACTTCTGGGCCATGGTACCCGATGAGAAGATCAATCCGGTGCTCGAGGTACCGTTCTTTTCGGTTGCATAATCAGCCACATCGGCATACATACTCCACAGCAGGGGCGAATACAAGCCGATACCGATCGAGGTAAGCACCACCAGGGCCACCATCACCCAGATATAGCTGGGGTCCATGGGCACGAAGAAGAAAGCCACCGAAAAAACTACACAAATCAGGGCAGCTGCCATAAAGGCCTTACGCTTCGAACCGATAATCTCAGTGAACTTAGGTGATACACCACCGAAAATCATACAAGTCAGCTCACCAAAGGTCATAAACACGGTGTAGTTGATAATCAGTCCGCTCACCGTCACATCGCCATGCAGACAGTATTCCAACAGATAACCAGCCACAGCGTAGCGGAAACCATTAAAAAAGTTCGTACAAATACCGATAAGTGTCAGGATAATCCAGGGCTTGTTCTTAAACAGATCGCCAAACTGCTTGAACTCGAATTTCTCGGCACGTACGGGCTTCAGGCGCTCCTTGGTCAGGAAGCCGCAAGCCAAGGTGCCGGCAGCAGCTATCACACCAAAGAAGGCACCCAGTACTGCATACTGGTGCTGCTCGGTACCACCCACCAGTCGCTGCAGGTAAGGGAACGACAGGAGGGTGATAAAGCCCATCGCATAGGCACCTACCATACGGAAACTCGAGAACTGGTTCTTCTCGTTGTCGTCATCGGTCATCACACCCAGCAGCGAGCCGTAAGGCACGTTCACAGCGGTGTACAGGGCCATCATCAGCAGATACAGACTATAAGCCCAGATGCGCTTACCTGTCAATCCGAAGTCGGGTGTATACAACAGCAGAGCAAACACAAGTCCGAAGGGGATGGCCCCGAATATCAGCCAGGGACGATAAGTACCCCATTTGCTCTGTGTACGGTCAGCGAGCGAACCCATCAGCGGGTCGGTCACCACATCAAACATACGTGCAATCAGCATCAGCGTTGCCGCATCAGCAAATGTCAGTCCAAACACATTTGTAAAAAACAGCGGGAAGGCAATCGACATAATTTTCCATGTAATACCACCAGCCGCCGCATCGCCTAAAGCGTAACCTATTTTTTCTTTTAAACTAGCCATGATAATTTACAATTTACATTTTTTGTTCTTTGCAATCAGTTTCTTGATAGTCTCCACACTAGCGGCAGTGTAGTAACCATCCTCTGGGGTGTTCATACAGTAATCTATGAGCTTATCGATTGTCGATGTAGCCACGTGCATGCGGGTATCGGCCGAGGCATAGTAGATAAACACCTTTCCATCCTCATCAGCAATCCAGCCGTTGGAAAAAGCAACATTCATCACATCACCATAATACTCGTTACCCTCAGGCACCAGGAAGTAGCCACCCGGACGTGCAATCACTTTCGTGGGATCGTCCAAAGCCGTCATATACATATACAGCACGTAGCGCAGTCCGTCAGCCGTGGCACGCACACCATGCGCCAAGTGTAGCCAGCCCTTAGGCGTCTTAATAGGGTGTGGTCCCTCACCATTCTTCACCTCGGTAATCGTGTGGTATTTGCGCTCGTAGATAATCGTCTCGTCCTTAATTTCAGCGTGGGCGATGTCATCCACCAGCGCCCAGCCAATCCCACCACCGCTACCAGTGTCGATAAAACCATCCTGCGGACGAGTATAGAAGGCGTATTTCCCGTTTACAAACTCGGGATGCAGCACCACGTTACGCTGCTGACTCTTGGTATTCAGATCGGGCAGGCGGTACCAGGTTTTCAGATCCTTGGTACGGGCGATACCTGCAGTAGCTGTAGCAGCACTCAGCTCACCTGGCTGCGAGTCGTCATGACGCTCAGCACAAAACACGCCATATATCCAACCATCCTCATGCTGGGTCAGACGCATATCGTAAATATTGGTGGCAGGCACCACATCATCTGGCATGGTGATGGGTTCCTCCCAGAAACGGAAGTTATCAATACCATTGGGACTCTCTGCCACAGCAAAGTAACTCTTGCGGTCAGCACCCTCAACACGCGCCACCAAGCAGTACTTACCCTGCCACTTAATGGCACCAGCGTTCAGCGTGGCATTACACATAATACGTTGCATCAGGTACGGGTTGTCCTGCTCACTGAAGTCGTACTTCCACTCCAAGGGCACATGCTCAGCTGTTAACACAGGATTTTTGTACTTCTCGTAAATTCCATTTCCCCACTCCAGGGGCTCGTTTTTCTGGGCCAGTAGCTCCTCATGATGTTTTCTCAGAGCTGCCACCTTCTGTTCAAATTCGATCATATCTTAATTTTTCAATTTTTATCATTTAGCATTTTTGCATTCTTACATTTTTAATTATCACATTCTCCTAAGAACATCACGTTCTTGGCATTCTTAAATGCTTTGCGATAATCATCGCCACAAGGCGTGTTGGGCACAGGACCGAACCACTCATTTTCGTAGTTGCGCCATAGCAGGAAATAGCAGATAGGATACTTATCCATCTGGGGCTTCAGCACCCTACCGAACCATGTAGCATCAGGAATATTCTTAAAGCCACACTCGGTCATGGCCAAAAGTTTGCCATTATCTTTTGCAAACTTAGCCAGGAAGGTCAGGTCGTTGTTGACGGCTTTGATAAAATCCTGCTCAGTGCCCCACTGATAGGCGTCCTCACCTATCAGCGTCACACGATCGTTGCCAGGGTAGCGCTGCATAAAACGCTCCAATGTCCAACCACCATCCAAGTTAGGCGAGTAGCTCCACAACAGGTTACTGAACCCACGCGCGTTCATATAATCCTGCAGCAGGTTCCACAACGCCTTGAACTCGCTGTCGGTACATAGTTTCTGGCCCCACCAGAACCACGAGCCATTATTCTCGTGCCAGGGGCGGAAGATGATAGGCACAGGCTGTCCTGCTTCATCCTTCAGACTCTCGATAAAGTCGGCCACACGCATCATCCACAACTTGAACTTGTCTGCCATCACACCTCCTGGCAGAATACTTTTCACAACCTTATTACTGGTCACATCCCAGGCCGTGCCACCTGTCAGCGGGTTACGAGGGTGCCAACTGATGGTCACCACACCCCCACGCTTCACATGGGCCAGCAACTCATCGTGTATGCGGGTAAAGGGTACACTATCCAGATTCTTCTCGTCACCCATCTCTATGCCACCCAACTCAAAGCCCATCACAGCCGGGTAATCACCCACGGTTAGTTTCACATCGCTCTTACCATCCTCGTAAGCCCAACCAATACCGTAGAACGGGTCATCCTGGTGTCCTGCCATATAGCCTTTCTGCTGCAAGGTCTGCAGTCTGTCGGCCAGCTCGGTGGCGGTGGTCGATTTCAATTCCTTCAGCAACCAAGCCTCCCAGGTGTCCCACTGCTCCTGATGCCAGAAGTGCCAGGTAGCCTGATAAGGTTTGATTTCCTTAGGTCCCTTTACGATATTATAGGTAGCCCACGCACTTGTTGGCGGCACCACATCGTCGTCATAGCCGAACGAGAACCAGCCCTTCTGCTTGCCATCAATCAGTCGCGCAAAGTTCACGCCATCATAATAGCGCGATGTTTCAATTTGCTTCTCCTGCCCCTTGCCTTTGTTCCAGTAGAAGTAATGAGGCCATCCGCAGGCAGTCCCTTTCAGCGAGTTGGTATGATCGCAAAGAGCCGCATGCACAGGGGCATAGCAGGTCATGCGTTTATCCAGCCCGGCACTCACCAGGGTCAGGAATCCACCCTGACTCGATCCTGTCACACCAGCCTTCTCACCGTTCCAGGGGGTATACTGCTCGATATAGTCCATCGCACGGATACAGCCCATGATCACATGGTGATAGTAATGCTTGTCGCGGTTGTCCATATTGAACTCCCAGTAACCCTGCAACGCGCCATTGCCCAGATTGTCGTACACACCCTGCTCCATCGTCACGGGGATGCCGTGGATACCAATCTCAAGCGTGATGACACCCTGAGAGGCCGAATATACATCGCCACCATAGGGACGCACGCCAGCGCCTGGCACACGCAACAAAGCGGGATATTTGCCCTCGCGCACGGGCACGCATAAAATTCCATAGGTACGTGAGCCCCAGCGCTCGTTGTTAAAGCTTACTTCGTACACGTTCACATCCTTGGTACAACGCTCAAGCAACAAACGCTTGGTGGGGTTCAGGTCGGTTTTTCGGGCTTCTGTGATCGATTTTTGCCAGTACTGCTCAAAATCCTCGGGCATCACGGTCGATGGTTGCAGTTTTTCAGGATTAAAGGCAGCCCCACAGGCCCCATGGTAATCCTGTCCGTTCACATGGGCCGTTACATCCAAACGATAGAATCCTGGTTTCGTCATCGTGCCTTGCAGCTTCAGGGTTCCGTCCTTCAGGGTCACGCTTTTGCGGATGTTCTGATACATCTCAGGCCCCATCGCATAATCTATAGCAACGTTTTTAAGTAATGTTCCCTCCTGGCGCACTTCTATAGTAAAATGCACTTTTTCGTCTGTATTGTATCGCCAGTCAGTATGGTCGGGCACCACGGTCACCACCACACTATTTCCACGAATCTGCGCCTGCAGCATCAGTACCGCCCCAACACAGAAAAAGAAAGCAAGTAGCCTTTTCATTTTTAATTACCGATTGTCGTTTTATTCAATTTTAAGTTTACCGCTGCAAAGTTACTACAACTTTCTCAAACTGCTATACTTTTTTTTGCTCAATCATTACACTTTTCCACCATTTTCCCGACAAAGTAATTCACTTATCCAAAAAAAAGTTGTAAAATACACATATTAGTTAGAAATAATAAACAACTAATGATAGAGAAAGTAAACCAACCAAGACAACACAACAAAATTGGCATATTACAAAAAACAAAAAGTCGAACATTGTTAAAAAAATGTAATTTCAAGGGAATTCAACCAAATTCATAGGCACATATTCACAATAAATATGTAATTTTGTCCCCATATTATATTTTAAATATGGGAAAAAAAGATCTTATTTACATTTGTACAAAAGTTTTAGCTGGCATTGCAATAGCATTTGGTGTATTTGCAGCCATACCAATGATTATGCTGGCATGGGAGATTATTGGATCCAGAATGGCGCCAGAAACCATGGAGCTTCCCTTTCCCCTTAAGAGATTCGGGCTAGACGGGTTGGAAACCAACAATCCAGGCATACTGACCACCTACGTTGTAACACTTATAACTACTTTACTGGCCGCTACTTACGCACTGATGCACGTACTATTCCGCACCACTTGTAATAGAGTCAAAGCCATGGGCAAAATTGAACTTATTGTCACTGGCGCTGTTTTCGGCATATCGCTATGCGTATTGATACCCACCACAAAAACGGTATTAAAAGAAAGTAAACATGCATTAGAGGCTAAACAGGAAGACCGCAACTCCTATATGGGTATTCAAATGGATGAGCTAAGCAAAAGTTACCTTAGCAAGAACGGATGGTCGCTGACTAAACACGAGAATTGTTTTGACAATTACGTTCGCAAAGGAGAATATTACACTGGCGACCAGGACGTTGCATACTTGGATGCATGGAACCCCAACGGACAGCAATTGTATCAAGCAGAGAAGAGTCAACCAGTTGAAGCCGGCACATATCGCATCATCTGCAGCGCACGTGCCGAAGGTCCCGGTTGTTATATTTTCGCCAAAACAACCAGTAATAGCGTCCTGAAGTTTGTTGAGATTCCCCATTACGGCAATACCGAAGGTGAAATCTGGGAAAACGCCCCTGAGGGCTCAGCAGAAAGAGACGTCAACATGGGTAACGGATTCGGCTGGAGCAAAGTTGTTGTCACCGTCGAAATCAAGGAACACGACACACTTATTTATGGTGTAACTACTGACCAAAAATTCAGTGGTAAAGCCTGCAAGTCACAATGGTTCTCTGCAGCAGATTTTGAAGTAGAGCGTTTAGGCATCAACTAGATCTGATGATAATTTACAAGTCCATCTAAGGGACTCTTCAATATAACGCCAACCTGATACCCCTGCATCTGGAGTATCAGGTTGAGTTGTTCTTGATAATACCAAGCAATACTACCCACGAAAGAAACGGTCAGGTCACGACGCGCATAACGTGAAAGATGATAATTAACAAAATCATTAAATGCATTGTACACTAACTGACGGATGGCCTCATAATCCATGTGCCGATAAATAAATTCAGATAATGACGCCAAAAAACGATTAGCCTGAGGCTCTCGATAGACCCTATTGATAATTTCGGACAAGCCAAATCCCATTTCACGTTCAAACAACACACGTATTTGGTAGTCGAGTACACCTGTATAGATATCGTGTAAAAGATGCTTACCCAATACTGCACCACTACCTTCATCACCTAGGATATACCCCAAAGCAGGCGTATTATGAACAATTTCTTTACCATTATACACGCACGAGTTAGCCCCCGTTCCGAGAATACAAGCGATCCCCTCACTACGACCACACAAGGCACGTGCCGCACCCAACAGGTCACTATGAGCCTCTACCACCTGGGAGTCAACAAAGGATTCACGCAACAGATTTTCCACACGGCCTTCAACCTCAGGACGAACCCCACTACCATAAAAATACACAGCATCAACAGACACATCACCCAATTGAGGCATCAGATCATTATTAAGAACATTTCGAATATGGTCATCTGCCACATGAAAAGGATTAAGCCCTATCGTATGAGCTTCTATCGGGGTGGATATATTATCTGGATTAAGACATATCCAATCGGTTTTAGTGCTACCACTATCAGCAATAAGTATCATAACACACGCAATTTTAAGTGATTTTGGCGCAAAAGTAGCAAAAAAAAAGGAGAAAATGCAGAAAAACGAGAAAAAAAATGTAATTTTGCAAAATGTAAAACGAACATTGCATTGAATATGAAACGATTACTGTTATTATGCATTTTCGCCCTAAGCATCATAGAGGCTGGAGCTGTACTTAAAGAAAAGGATTTGGAACAAACGCTGGGCATATTACGCACAGAGTTAAAGCAGTACAATAACGAGTTGGATCGTAGATCGTCTGCACGCAAAGACCGAACTAAGCGCCTGATCCTGCAACTGATGTCAACTATGAAGCGAGCCGACCAAAATGCATTAATGCTTTATTCACAGCAACAAGACAACGTGTTTGACCTGACCTACGCCTGCCATGAAGCCACGCAGCAGTATCGCGACTTTCATCGTCAACAGCTACCATTTACTAGTTTTCTATCAAAAACAGAAAACGAAATCGTTAGATATGACAGTTTGATAAACCACTTGCAAGGCATCCCTGAACGCATCATGACGAAATATGGTGCACAAAACCGCGACTCATGCTTACTGTTGGCTCAGAGCATTCGTGGAAAGCTGGAAGAAAACGCAAGTACACTACGCCGCAACATATACCTTTACACCAAAGCAGAGAATCGTTTAAGCGAATTGAACGACTACGCACAGAAACGCTATAATGACATCCAACAAAGCATTTTTATCAATGGTGGAGACAGTTACCCCACTCTACTGAAAAATATGAGCCGTCGCTGGCAACAACTATCGGACAACCTGCAGAAGAAATACAGCTTCCAATCCAATGTTAATTCACAATGGAGTCCACAATGGATTTTCGGCATGTTCCTTGGAATTATATTTTATGTAGTCGTAGCCATTATACTCAATCTCCTTTTCTTCAAGTTTATCCTCCCCAACAGATTAAAAACTGAAGAATTCCTAAAGAAACGAACGTGTATCATCCTGGCCACGACAACCGTTACTTTTGCAATTATTCAAGGATTAGTCATCAGCACCACAAGTCAGAACTTCCTGATTATGGCGTCCAATCTGCTAGTTGAATACGCATGGCTGCTAGGTGTCATTCTCATATCACTACTACTCCGCGTAAAAGGAGAACAGATTAAGAGTGCCTTCCGCATCTATGCCCCATTAATAGCCGTAGGATTCATCGTTATCGGTTGTCGTATCATTCTGATACCAAACGAATTAGTCAATTTAGCATTACCACCAATCTTATTTCTGAGTGCCTTCTGGCAGTGGGGTGTGATTCGTCGTCATAATCAGAACATTCCCCGTAGTGATATTTTCTACACCTACGTTTCACTGATTGTTTTCGTCACATCAGTAATCTGCTCGCTTATTGGTTACACATTATTTGCCGTACAACTCATAATCTGGTGGATCATGCAGTTAACTTGCATCCTAACCATCAACTGTATCAGCCGATATCTGGAAATCTATGCCAAGCGGAAGCGCCTGACTCAGAAGCCCATCACCAAGACATGGGCATATTATCTTGTAGAAAAAGTCATCATACCCGTCATGGGGGTACATTCTGTCCTGCTGAGTATATATTGGGCAGCCAAGGTGTTCAATCTGACCGATATGTGTATGAAGATATTCGTATACAACGTAATAGATCTGGAGAACCTGAAACTTTCCATGGCAAAACTTACTATGGTCATTACTATGTGGTTCTTATTCCGCTATATATCCAAGACAATATTAGCTTTCCTCAGAATACACTATGAAATAAGCGATCCATCAACTGCAGCCAGCCGCGAGGTTATGGGGCGCAACGTGATTCAGGTTCTGGTTTGGGGTATGTGGCTCATGTTTTCATTGTCACTACTCAACATCAGCTTAGCTTGGCTTCTGGCTATCTCAGGAGGTCTGTCAACCGGTATCGGTTTTGCCTCAAAGGACATCATTGAGAATATCTATTACGGCGCCTCACTCATGGCTGGGCGTATAAAAGTTGGCGATTGGATTGATGTTGACGGCACCATGGGTAAGGTTGTTTCTATTAGCTACACATCAACGGTAATTGAATCCATGCAAGGTGAAGTTATCACATTTCAGAACGCTCAGCTCTTTGCAAAGAACTACAAGAACCTAACGCGCAACCACGGCTATGTTTTGGCTGTGGTTCCCTTTGGCGTTGCATACGGTTCAAATCTCAAAGAAGTTACCACCATGGTAGAAGACGCTGTCAACGACATGCATAATGAGTTTATTGACCAAGAGAAACGTGCAAAGTGCGTAGTAGCAGAGATGGCCGATTCCAGTATTAACTTCAAGATGTTTGTTTGGGCTGAAGCACCTAAGCGTTCGTATGTCATCAGCGAGGTTCTGAAATGTATCTACGATACGTTGAACCAGAACAATATCAACATTCCATTCCCACAGAGGGATATTCACATAGTGAATCAATAAACATTGAAAAAATAAAGAATTTAAGCAAATAATTTGGCGGATTTGAATAAAATACGTATTTTTGCAGCATTAATATGAGCAACATGACAAACATCATAGCAGGGCCATGCGTCATTGAGTCGGCAGAACTTCTCGACACAGTGGCCAAGAAGTTGGTTGAGATTAACAAGCAACTGGGAATTAATATCATCTTCAAAGCTTCATTCGACAAGGCCAACCGTACTTCCATCACCTCGTTCCGTGGACCAGGCATTGACCGCGGACTACAGATGCTGTCTGATATAAAATCAAAATATGGTCTTCGCATACTGACAGACATACACGAGAGTTGTCAGGCTGAGCCTGTCGGTGAGGTGTGCGACATCATCCAGATACCAGCATTCTTGTGCAGACAGACAGATCTGATAATAGCCGCCGCAAAAACAGGGCGCATTGTAAACATCAAGAAGGCCCAATTTCTCTCGGGCAAGGATATGATTTATCCTGTTCAGAAAGCTAAAGATGCCGGCGCCAAGGAAGTATGGCTGACAGAACGTGGCAACATGATGGGGTACAACAATTTGGTTGTTGATTTCCGCAACATCCCTGATATGTTGGAGATTGTGCCAACCGTTATTATGGATTGTACCCACAGTGTGCAGCGCCCTGGTGGCAGCAATGGTAAAACGGGGGGCGACCGCCGATTTGTCCCACAGATGGCTTTGGCAGCCAAAGCATTCGGCGCTACAGGCTACTTCTTTGAAGTGCATCCCGACCCAGATCACGGATTGAGTGACGCAGCAAACATGTTGGAACTCGATAAGCTGGAGGAGCTTGTGAAGAAACTATTAGCATAATATAATGAAAACTACAAGAGAAATAGCTATACAATGTATTAAGGACGAGGCAGAAGCAGTATTAGGACTGATTCCGCAACTTGACGAGAACTTTGACAAGGCAGTAGATTTAATACTGCACTGCAAAGGAAAGGTAATTGTTACTGGAGTGGGCAAAAGCGGCCACATTGGTGCCAAGATTGCAGCCACCCTATCAAGTACTGGCACTCCTTCGTTCTTTACCAATCCGCTTGACGTATTTCATGGCGACTTGGGAGTCATGACGCAGGACGACGTTGTATTGGCTATATCAAACTCAGGACAAACCGATGAACTGCTGCGCTTCATCCCCATGGTATTGCACATGCAAATTCCCATCATCGGGATGAGCGGCAACCCCAAATCACTATTGGCAAAATACTCAACCTACCACCTCAATGTGCAAGTAGAGAAAGAGGCATGTCCCCTGAATTTGGCTCCAACCAGCAGCACCACCGCCCAACTTACTGTAGGTGATGCTCTGGCCATTGCACTGATGGAGAAACGCAACTTCCAGCCACGCGATTTTGCCCAGTTCCATCCGGGGGGCGAATTAGGTAAACGACTGCTGACCACCGCTCAGGATGTTATGCGTACAGAAGATATGCCTATACTCCCACCGGAAATGCATCTTGGCGAAGCCATCATTCTGGTCAGCAAGGGTAAGTTGGGGCTGGGTATAGCCATGGTTGACGATAAGATTACAGGGCTTATTACCGATGGTGATATCCGCCGTGCCATGGAGAAATGGCAGGCAGAATTCTTTGACCGTACTGTCAGTGATATTATGACACGTACACCTAAGATGGTAAAACCTGAGACGAAAATTACAGAGATTCAACGAATCATGAATAAATTTAAAGTACATTCAGTACTGGTAACCGACGGTGAGGATCATCTGTTGGGCGTAGTTGACCATTATTCTTGTATGATATGAGAGCTATAAAGAAAATACTGATCGTTTTGTTGCTACTTATTCCATTAGGAGTGGTGGCCGACTATCTGTTTAAGACGCTGGAAGCACGAGACGGCCTGACATCCAGCCAGGTAAACTGCATACTAAAAGACTCGCGTGGCTATATGTGGTTTGGTACGCCCGCAGGATTGTACCGATTCGACGGCTACACTTTCCGCAACTTCCAGAGTGACTCGCAGAACGGTAGTTCGTTGAGCGATAGCTATATCAACTCCATTCAAGAGACACTTGATGGCAATCTGCTGATAGAAACGGCCCAAGGTTATTGTATCTATCATCCACAAACGGAGAGCTTTGAGCGCGACATGAAACAAGCTTTCGCACGTATGGGTATAGAAACTATTCCATCAGTGGTATATGTCGACAAGCATAAGAATCTGTGGGGAGCCATCCCAAATAAGGGAGTAGTATGCTATAATCAGCAGCAACAACTATTATACGAATTCGGATATACAGACGACTCCAAAGGCGTTCCACAAGGCGTAGTCTGCTCAATCAGCGAATGCAACGATGGCGCCCTGATAGTCTACGACGATGGAAAGATAGCCTGCAGCGACGTGATGCACCAACAAAATACCATTTGGGTAGCAGAGGGTCCTGCAACACTGAAGAACCACAAAACCAAATCTTTGCGTGCCTATGCCGATAGTAATGGTAACGTCTGGCTATACGGACAGGGCACTCTGGTTATGTGGGACAAGAAAAAAGGCACATGGGACTACACCATCAGCGAAAGACTGGGCGTTACAGGTTTGGGCGTTGATCGTAACATTAACGGTATGGCAGGAAATAATGGTAGCATCTGGATTGGTAGCGACCAGTTAGGACTGCTCAGAATGGATCCAAACACTCACGAAATACAGTCAGTCCAGCCACGAAACATCAATGAGAAACAGCTGATTTCTGATAATGTCAGCATACAGAGCGTCTATATGGACGACACTGGTCTTCTTTGGGTTGGAACCGAGAAATCGGGCGTGGCCTATACCGGCAAATATATCTACCGATTCGGGTCTAATCTTTTGGGCGATGTGACAGCTATGGCTCAGCATTCCGACGGATCCATTTGGTATGGTACGAGCGACAAAGGTGTGATTGGGTTTAGCGGTCAGCTGGCCAGCCTGAAGGTATCATGCATGGGCAACACACCTGATGGTAGTATATGGATTGGCTCTAAGCGCAATGGACTGACCCGCATCAAGGATGGTGTATCAACCATCTATTCTGTAGCGAGAGATAGTGTTCGCACCATTATTGACGACCACATTAACGCACTGACTACAGACAAAATCGGTAACCTATGGATAGCCACCAACGGCGGACTTCAGGTTTACAACCCAAGAATGAATTCATTCTCGTCATACACACGCGAGAACGGAAAGCTGAGCACCAATAGCATTACATGCTTGTTCTACAAGAAAGATGCCAATGCCAACAACCTGTTGATTGGTACCAGCGAAGGTCTGATTATCTTGAACCTATCGACAACAGAAAAGAAGGTATATACAGGTAATAGTACCAATGTTAAGAGTTTCACGAACAACTATATCACACAGATTTTCCAGGACTCTCGCGGACTTATCTGGGTAGGAACACGCGAAGGTCTGAACATTTTGAATCTGGAGACCGACGAGCTGGACTATCTGACAGAAAAACAAGGGCTCTGTAATAATAACATCTGTGGTATAGCCGAAGACAAGAACCACTGTATATGGGTAACTACCAGCCGAGGGGTAAGTCGAATTGTGATCCAGCGTAATCACGAAGAAAGCAGTAACAACTATGGACTGTATAACTACAGCACTGCCGACGGCTTGCAGAGCAACGAATTTAATACAGGCTCAATCCTAACCAAGCAGGACGGCGAGGTTCTACTGGGTGGTCTGTATGGTGTAAACTGGGTACTGCACAGAGATGGCGCCGAGAAAGAAGAACTTCCTCGCGTCATGTTGACACAGATGTTTATTGGTGAAGAAGAAGTGATAACCGGCCATGAGTATCACGGCAAAGTGATTCTATCGCAGGCTCTAAACGAGACCAGCCGTATCGAGCTCAGTCATAGTCAGAACACCTTCACCATTAAATTTGCCGCAGGTAACTACAATCAGAGTGAGCGTCTGCAGTTCATGTACTGGATGGAAGGTCGCGACGAGGATTGGCGTAATGGCGATGCTTTGACTCATGGTGTAACATTCAACAATCTGAAAGCCGGCAATTACATCCTGCACGTCAAGGCCATCAATGCTGAAGGTGCAGTTAGTAATCAGGAGCGCGTATTGGAGATTAATGTAGAACGCCATTTCCTGCTATCTTGGTGGATGATAACTGCCTACATCATCGTATTGGTAGTGATTATCTATTTCTGGCGTATCGGTTTGAATCAACTGAAAGCCATCAAGCACAGAAAAGAGGCCGTCATCAGAGAGTTGCACTTGCAACGCGAGGAGATCAAAGCTGCCAGCGACGACTTGCGCCAACCTATGGCTCGCATGACATCTATCATAGGCAACCTCTCTGAAAAAGAAAAGTCGCTCGAAGAGAAAGAGCAATTGAATGCCCTCCACTCACAGATGCTGCAGATTATCACTCGCGTAGCCGATATGCAAATGAATCTGGAACATCCAGAAGAGAGAGCAAAGAATAATGTTCAGGATCGCCTGACCATCAACAGCAAGGGAGAGATTGAACTGCCAGAGATTGCCAGTGAGGTTCTGACATCAGAAACCACACGTTCGCGTGCTGCAATGGACTCACCTACTACCAAGTTTACAGTCATCATGATTGATGATAACGAACAGTTCCTGGAGTTTGCCGCAGCCCGACTGAAGTTTGTCTATAATTTCCACGTTTATAACGATATTGAGAAAGCTGCCGAAGACTTAGAGCAGATGAAATGCGACCTGGTAGTTTGTAAGCAGGACATGTACGGCATGACAGGTAGTGATCTGTGTAACCAGTTGAAGACCAACTACGTGACTCAGAACATGAAGTTTATCCTGATGACAGATACCGTGCTGACGCCACAAGATATGCGTTCAAAGAATATCACTCTGAGTGCAGACGACTATCTGGCTAAGCCTTTCAATATGCAGGAAGCTACCATGCGATTCAACAAGGTTTTGGGTCTGGGTGCCGTACAGATGGACAACAACCTGATTGAAGGTGCAGAGACACGTAAGCTCGAAGGTCAGAGCAGTAGTATGACCACAGCAACAGAGACCATGGATGCAGGCGAGATAAGCCCAACCGCTTTGGCTGAGGTTAGTGCCGATGACCCTATGAACAAGGTCGACACTGCTGTTGTGAAGAATCCACGCAACCAGGCGGTAACCAGCAATCTGCCAGAAGGCATCAAGGGTGCCGACGACGAGGACGAAGGCGGTGGTGCCGATTTCTCGATGGTTGATGCTATGGACCGCCAGCTGCTGAAAAATATAGAGCAATATGTACTGCAGAATATGAGTCGCGGACAGATTAGTCTGGAAGAGATGGCTAACGCGATGGGTATGGGACGTGTACCATTCTTCCATCGTGTACGCAGTCTGACCAACAAGACCCCAGCTGAACTCGTGAGAGACATGCGACTGAAACACGCTTGTATTCTGTTGAAACGTACGAATATTAATATGAGTGAGTTGGCATCCAACATTGGATTCATGACTGCCGAGAACTTCATCAACATCTTCAAGGAAAAATTCGGCATGACGCCACTCGAATATAGACTGAAACATCGTAAATGATCATAAGAAAGCATTGTCAGACAGGAATAGTTACCATACTATTCCTGCTGATTTCTCTAATAGGACAAGCTCAGACGAGTGACTCGCTGATAGTGAGTCAGATGAAAGAGGTGGGAGTAACCTTCTACCAGCATAATGATGTCAAGCTCATTATGTCGGGTAAGGACAAATTCAACCTGCTTTTTGAGGATATCCGCAACGCCAAGAGCAGTGTGCATCTGGAGTACTTCAACTTCCGCAACGACTCGATAGCCTCGTTGTTATTTGACATTTTACGCGAAAAGCGCAAGGAGGGTGTTGAGGTAAGAGCCCTGTTTGATGGTTTTGGCAACGACTCCAACAATCAGCCACTAAAGAAGCACCACCTCAAGAGTCTGCGTGCAGACAGTATAGATATCCACGAGTACGACCCTGTACGTTTTCCCTGGGTCAATCACATCTGGCCTCGCGACCACCGCAAGATTGTGGTGATAGACGGGCATATAGCCTACACGGGTGGTATGAACGTGGCCGACTACTACATTGTGGGTACAGATCAGGTGGGCGAATGGCGCGATATGCATTGTCGCATAGAGGGTCCTGTGGTCAACGAGCTGCAGGAAATCTTTGCCCGTATCTGGCAGAAAGTGACCAAGGAGCAACTGCAGGATGCCAAATACTTTCAAGGCAAGGAGCACGGCAACATGCTAGTGGGAATCGCCAATCGCGAACCCAACAAGACCAACAAGATCATGCGCCAGTTCTATATCAATGCCTTGGACGATGCGCAGGATTCCATCCAGATTATCAACCCCTACTTCACCCTCACCCCTTCAGTCAAGAAAGCTATTCATCGTGCCATCAAGCGTGGTGTCAAAGTAGATATACTGGTATCGGCCAAGAGCGATATTCCTCTGACACCCGATGCCGTGTACTATAATGTTCACAAACTGATGAAGAAAGGTGCCAACATCTGGCTCTACCAGTCAGGCTTCCATCACTCTAAAATCATGATGGTTGATGGACGTTTCTGTACCGTTGGCAGTACCAATCTTGATGCTCGCAGTCTGCGATATGATTACGAGGTGAATGCACTGATTATCAACAAACGGGTGACTCAGGAACTGCAGGATATGTTTATTCGCGACACTCATAAGAGCGTGCTGCTAACCCCGGAAGAGTGGAACAAATTCCGCACAGGCTGGCAGAAGTTCCGTGGTTGGTTTGCCCAGTTGTTTACCCCATTTATGTAAGATTGCCGATGAACAGAAACACCGTGATATCCATCTGTAAAGGTATCGCCATTATCCTGATGGTGATAGGTCATGCAGAGGCTCCAGGAGCACTCCAGTCGTTTATCTTCGAGTTCCACATGCCGTTGTTCTTCATCACAGCCGGCTACTTTTTCTCGTTGAAGTATCTTCACAACGAGGCAACATTCCTGAAGAAACGTGTGAAGGGGCTCTATCTGCCATTTGTCAAGTGGAGTGTGTTCTTCCTGCTGATTCACAACCTGATGTTCAAGATTGGCATTCTGAACGAGACCTACGGCAACGAGATGGGCGGCGTGACCCATCCCTACAGCTGGCATCAGATGCAGCAGAACTTCTGGAATATCTTCACGGCAATGGGCGGCTACGATGCCTTCCTATGCGGCGCTTTCTGGTTCTTCCGTGGATTGTTCGTTGCCAGTATCCTATACCTTATTATATATAAGGTGCTGGATAGCACCATCAAGTCATCCCGTTGGAAGCAATATATCCCTTACATGATCTGTGTAATTCTGCTGTTGCTCTGCGGCTGGAAAACCTACGAGGGAATCAGGGTTATCACCTTGGTTCAGGGCGGCTATCGCGATATGATGGGTTGTTTCTTCTTTGGCTGTGGATTCATCTTCCGCCAATATGCGGATAGCTATCAAGCACTCATGAAGAGATACTATGCCATCGTATGGACAACCGTACTGTTTGGCATCACCGTCTATCTATTCTCGCATTATCTCGAAGCCAATATGAACTGGCGTTCAGACTATACCCATTTCCTCTCGCTACCCATCCCAGCCCTGTTAGGATTCCTGATGACATACAACATCAGCACCTTGCTCGACAAGAAGGAGAACTGGCTGAAGCGGTTCCTGATTTATACTGGCGACCACACGCTCAACATCTTCATTTTCCACATTATTTCGTATAAGGTGGTGAGTCTGATTAAGATATGGTACTATGGTCTGGACATACAACAGATAGGCTGCCACATGGTGATTCACGAACACTCGAAAGAAGATTTGTTCTGGATACCTTACACCATTGCTGGTGTAGGTATCCCATTACTTGTCACCTGGCTGATAGAGCAGTGGAAGCTCAAGCGCAAATCATGTCGACCATCATCTGCATCTCCTCGTCAGTAATACCTTTCGCATGTAGCAAAGAATGCTCGTTGAAGATAATCTGGTGAAAGTAATCCTGTTCATCTTCAATATCCTCGGCATAGTCCACGCTGGAGCGGAAACAGCTGGCAGCCTCGTCTAACTTACCCGTCAGCCACAGATAGAAGCCATAGTTAACGAAGTCGTTAGCCGATGGTTGCTCTCCATCCACCAGCTGTTCGAACAATCGTCCGGCTGGTTCGTATTTTCCGTTACCCGTGAGCGCCCATGCCAGCACACGAGCCACATTCAGGTTGTCAGGATCCTCATAATTAAGTTTGAACAGTATCTGCTCTGCCTCAGCATAAAGATGCAGATTGGTGAGACATACGGCTTTGTGAATCAGGTACGACAGTTTATCAGGACTCAACTCCAACAGCTGATTATAAGCATCGAGAGCCTTCTCAAACTTGTAATTCTTAAACAATGTCCTGGCCAACCCCATCAAGGCCCGCTCATCCTTGGGCTTCAGCGTTAATGCCCGCTGATAGTTTTCCTCTGGTCGTTCATCCAAACAAGCCATCAGCATATAATAGTCATAGTCGCGTTTATTCTCATCTTTCAGCCCCTTCAACAAGAATGCAGCTTCGTCGTAACGATTGCGCTTAGCGAGGAAGGTAGCCACATCTTTATAATAATCGCAGATAGCAGTATCTTTGTATACAGGCTGCTTCAGGAACAAGCAACTGTAGCATGCATCGTCGGCAAAGATATCATCGAATTCGCCACGAGCAGGATGCAGACGGAAGAATCGGTACAAGTCCTGCAGATAGATGCGACGGATATAGGTAGGAGTATTCATTTCAGCCGCATCCAGTTTCTGCACGATAGCAGCCTCACCTTTGTCGAGCATGCCACGCATATGTTCAGGTATCTGGTTGAGTACACTATCAAAGGCCAGCATAAACGAGTATTTATCGCTATTACAGAAAGGGCCACGCTCCAGAATCACCTTCAGGAACTCAACATCGGCGAATTTATCCTTCGCCTTTGCGATGCCTGGATGGTCAATATAATACGGTACGAACCAGTTGGCTATTTCGTTGAAGAAAGAGAATCGCTTCATCTGCGAGAATCCGCCGAAATAGATGTCGCTTCCCTGCTTCTGCATATCAATCATCCTGTGGAATCCAGCCTCCATCTTCTCCAGTTTCTCTTCTTCGGCATCAGGGTTCAGGATGTCGTTGAGTACGCTATCCTCATCCTGCTCCATGAATTCGGCCCGCATATTCTGAATGTTCTGCCCCTTCAGCAGGTCGGGCATAATCTCATTCTGGATAGTGTCGCGGTCTTCCTCAGCACTCTTGCAGTAGAATAACTGCTTTTGCAATTCTACCAGCTCTTTCACATTGTTGGCCGATGTGAGTACCTGCTTAACCAGTTGGTTAGCCTCAGGATAGAGTTTATTCGCCAATTCAAGATCGATGGAGAACACCCATCCCACCAATGCGCGCTGGCGCACATACTCATCTGTTGCGTTCAGATATACCTGCACCATTGTACGGTATTTCACGATATCGAAACAGCTCATAGTAGCCAGCATCATAGCACTGATAATGAGTTGCTGGTCGGCAGAGTCGATAGTGGGCGATAGGAGCAACTGCTTCATGGCCTCGCCTTGTCCGTCTGTCCACAGGTCGGCAGTCATGATATGGGCGAAGAATTCACATATCAACTGGTTATGCTGCAGGTAAACCTGCTTTCTGTGCTCCTGAACGGTATGCTGCGGTTCCAACCCAAGCATGGCGACATCAGATACAAACGACTCGAGCTGCTCACGTATGACCTGAATCGACCAGTCGCGAGTACTCAGTCGTGCTTTCATCATGAGCGATGACAGTATGGGTGAATTCAGTACGCGTGCATTGGTTATTATATTGGCATAAAGCACATACATGCGATGCAGCAGCTTTTGGTATAGCTGTGGCAGCTGTGGGTCCTTAAAGCCTTTTCGCCAGTAGTCGATCATCATCTGATAGTCGGCTTTGATGGCATACAAACGGTCGGAGTTTATCTGATGCGGATGCAGAGCCAAATATTCTTCCATTTGGTTGACAGCACCCTGCAGGTTTTTCTCTGCAAGATGATCATAAACATTGTCTAGTGTGCCGTCTTGAAACATATGCTACTTCTTTTTATCAAGCCAACGCTTAGCGCAGTCTATGTCTTTTTGTCTTGTTGCCTGATAGGTGAATTTCAGCGAATCGGGCAGCGCTTGGATGGCTTGATCGTTCAGTTTATAGTATTTTTTGAGTATCTGCTTGTAGTGGGCCACGCCAAAGTGGTTGATTGAGTCGCAAGCCTGCTTGTAGCCCTTCATAAACACCTCCATCTGATGCTGGCGTGCCTTATCGTCCATATTCTTGGTACGGCACACGAGTGCCCCCATCTGCATGTCCAGCTTGCGCGTATCGAGCATCACATAGTGCTTCTTCAGCAAGGCCTGCGAAGCCTGAGGTTCTGTCAGCAGCATGGCGTCCATCTCGTTGTTCTCCAGCATTTTCAGGCGTATGTTCACATCGTTAATCTGGATACGGAACACGCGTTCTGAAGCCAGTTTGGCACTATCCACAGCCATATCGCCCAGCAGGTCGGTAACCGAGTAACGTGTCATAGCCAGCATCTTATCATCGAGATGCTTGAAGTTGGTGATACGGAGCTGGCGCTGGCTGATCATGAGCCAGTAGGCATTGGTGGCAGCAATATAACGCAGGGGTGTACCTTCTTTCATCATCTTCTCGGCTCTTACCAGATCGGTGATAGCAGCCTCGGCACGGCCTCGGATCAGGGCTGTGTCAATATCTATCTGGGCATTGAATCGCTTCAGGCGGATATCTACGGCCGTATCAAACATCTGGCGCTCTTTGGCCACGAATACAGGCAGGCAATCCAATGTGGGCATCACGGCCACCTTGAATGCAGCCGAATCCTCACGCCACAGTTTCAAACGCTGCTGACGAGTCAGGCGCTTGGTCTCTTCGTACGATTGTCCGCAGCCTACGAACACCAGAAGAGCTATGATTCCTAACAATAATTTCTTCATAATCGCCTGCAAAGATAGTTATTTTTTGAAAAATAACATCTTATTTTAATTATTATTTGTAACTTTGCTGCCATTATGGCAAAAGACAAAACAGCATACGTATGTTCCAACTGCGGCCAGGAATCGCCGAAGTGGATTGGCAAATGTCCCGCTTGCGGACAGTGGAATACTTTCAAGGAGATCAAGATAGCTGCCGACACCAAACAGCAGGCAGCCACTACGGCTGCAGCTACTGCTGGTCATAGTTTGCGACATAACAAGGTGTTGCGCCTGCGCGATATCAGTTCGAAGGACGACCCCCGTATCGATATGCACGATGCCGAGCTGAACCGTGTGCTTGGCGGCGGACTGGTTCCTGGCAGTATCGTGTTGCTGGGTGGCGAGCCTGGTATCGGCAAATCCACCCTCTCGCTACAGACGATGCTGAACATGCCTGAAAAGAAGATTCTCTACGTGAGTGGTGAGGAGAGTGCCCACCAATTGAAGATGCGCGCAGAACGATTAGGTGGCGAAAATGAGAATTTCATGCTCCTGACTGAGAATTCGCTCGAAACCATCTTTGATCATATCAAGGAGGTACAGCCCGAAATGATCGTGATCGACTCGATACAAACCATCTCTACCGAGGATGTGGAGTCGAGTGCAGGCTCTATCGCCCAGGTGCGCGAGTGCGCCTCTGCCCTACTCCGTTTTGCCAAGACCAGCGGTGTGCCTGTTATCCTGATTGGTCATATCACCAAAGAGGGTACCTTGGCCGGTCCTAAAATCCTGGAGCATATCGTGGATACGGTCATCCAGTTCGAGGGCGACCAGCATTATATGTACCGCATACTGCGCAGCATCAAGAACCGCTTTGGCTCTACGGCCGAATTAGGTATCTACGAGATGCTACAGAACGGTTTGCGACAGGTGTCCAACCCTTCAGAACTCTTGTTGACGCAGGATCGCGACGGCCTTTCGGGCATTGCCATCACGTCGGCCATCGAGGGTATCCGGCCGTTCTTAGTCGAGACTCAGGCGCTTGTTTCAACAGCCGCCTATGGCACCCCTCAGCGCTCAGCTACAGGCTTTGACCAACGCCGACTGAACATGCTGCTGGCTGTACTCGAAAAGCGCGTGGGTTTTAAGCTGGCACAGAAGGATGTGTTTGTGAATATCGCTGGCGGGCTGCGTGTAACTGATTTGGCAATGGACCTGAGTGTGATTGCCGCCGTACTCTCATCGAATGTGGACACACCTATCGAGTCGGGGTGGTGTATGGCTGGCGAGGTAGGACTGAGTGGCGAGGTGCGCCCCATCAACCGCATCGAGCAGCGTATTGCCGAGGCTGAGAAGTTAGGATTTACCGATATGATCATCCCCAAATACAACCTTCAGGGCTTCGATAAGAATAAATATTCAATCCGTTTGCACCCCGTCAGAAAGGTCGAAGAGGCCCTGCGTGCTTTGTTTGGCTGATAATTGTAAACTCAGCCTTACATTATCAATAATTATACGCAAAAAAGATTTAAATATTCAATGTCCAATGGTCAATGTTCAATGAATTTTAGTATCTTTGCAGTCGCATTTTAAAATGAAGTTTATTACATTTTTAATATTATAGAATTATGACTATCAACGAATTCAACTTTGCCGGTAAGAAGGCAATCGTACGTGTAGACTTCAACGTACCCCTCGATGAGAATGGTAAGATCACAGACGACACCCGTATCCGCGGTGCCCTGCCTACCCTGAAGAAGATTCTGAATGATGGTGGTGCTACTATCATCATGAGCCACATGGGTAAGCCCAAAGGTAAGGTAAACCCCAAGCTGTCTCTGGGTCAGATTCGCGAGGCTGTTGAGAAGGCACTGGGTGTTCCCGTTGCTTTCGCTGCCGACTGCGCTAAGGCTGCTGATGCTGCTAAGGCTCTGAAGATGGGTGAGGCTCTGCTGCTCGAGAACCTGCGTTACTATCCTGAGGAAGAGGGTAAGCCCGTAGGTGTAGAGAAGGGTACTCCTGAGTACGACGAGGCCAAGAAGGCTATGAAGGCCAGCCAGAAGGAGTTTGCCAAGACTCTGGCCAGCTACGCTGACTGCTACGTAATGGATGCCTTCGGTACAGCTCACCGTAAGCACGCTTCTACTGCTGTTATCGCTGATTACTTCGACGCTGACAACAAGATGCTGGGTCTGCTGATGGAGAAGGAGGTTCAGGCTGTTGACAATGTACTGAGCAACATCAAGCGTCCTTTCGTTGCCATCATGGGTGGTTCAAAGGTATCTTCTAAGATCGGTATCATCGAGAACCTGCTGGGTAAGGTTGATAAGCTCATCCTCTGCGGTGGTATGACCTATACCTTCGCTAAGGCTCACAACGGTGAGATCGGCGATTCTATCGTTGAGCTCGACAAGCTGGATGTAGCCCTGGGTGTTGAGGAGCTGGCTAAGAAGAACGGCGTAGAGCTCGTTCTGGGTTCTGACTGCACAGCTACTAACGGTCTCGACTTCGGTACTATGAGCGTTAAGGAAGGTGCAGAGATCATCACCTGCCCTGCCAACAACGTACCTGCTGGTTTCGAGGGTGTTGACGCTGGTCCAGAGAGCCAGAAGGCATTCGCCGAGGCTATCAAGGGTGCTAAGACCATCCTGTGGAACGGTCCTGCCGGTGTATTCGAGTGCGACGCTTTCACCGCTGGTTCACGTGCCATCGGCGACGCTATCGCTGAGGCTACCAAGAACGGTGCTTTCTCACTGATTGGTGGTGGTGACTCTGTAGCATGTGTTAACAAGTTCGGTCTGGCCGATCAGGTATCTTACATCTCAACTGGTGGTGGCGCTCTGCTCGAGGCCATTGAGGGTAAGGTTCTCCCAGGCGTAGCTGCTATCAAGGGCGAGTAATAACGAGCCCTCGTTAATTGTTTTTGCAAAAGAAATCTCCTATCGCTTGATAGGAGATTTCGCTTTTTATATACTGTCGGGAATGTGATTTCCTATACGTAGAAGTTATAGCAGGCGGCGAAGAACCTGGGGAAGTGCGCAATCCGCTTGATGACCGACAGACCGAACCTGCTGTAAACAATCTTGTCGAGAATATCCTCCTTGCGTTTCTTGCGGAAGATTTTCCTGTTTACTTCGAGGAAGTCCCTGCCCTCGATGATAGCGCGACTGGCATTTTCGGCTGTAGCTATCGCATAATACAGTCCTTCGTACGACACACGGTTGGTGAATCCGCCTGCATCGCCGATCAGGATCACACGAGGCGAAGGCGATACTACCGAGGCACGGGGGATGAAAGCACCACGCAGAGGTCTGTCAGTGAGATACGGATAGTCCAGCTCCTTCAGCACACGCTTAAAGCTGTCCTTGCTGGTATGTGCATCGCCGAAGCCTATCACATCGTGGGTCTTGTTGGGGAACACATAGAAATAGCCGTGACTGTAGCTGTTTGAGAGGCTGAGCGTAATCATAGGCTCCACATCGGCAGCTCGATCGTGATACTGTTCATAGAACAAGAATCCGTTGGAGCTGTGCGGAGCAATGCGCTTACGCACCTGACTGGTAGCGCCATCGGCACCCACCAGATAGCGGCAGGCAATCTGCTCGCCCGAGCGCAGCGTAACCACTACGGGATAATCCTTCCGTGCGGCATCCTCGCTGAAATCGGCAAATGCGCCCTGCTCGAAAGCGCCACCAGCTGCAAGATACTGCTGCAGGAGCAGGTGGTCAAAGTCCTTTCGGCGAACGATACGTATCATGCGCTGCATGTCGTCCAATCTGAGATAGCCGCAATGCTCACCGTCGATAATCAGCCCGAAGTTAGTAATCGGCATATACTCATACTTGAAGTCAGGAAACAGGCGCCCAAGCGTTTGCCACGCCTTAGGTGTCAGTCCACCACCACAGATTTTGTCGCGAGGGAACGAGGCATGGTCAATCAACAAGCACTCCAAGCCAGCCCGTTTCAACAGGCTCGCACACACTGATCCCGCTGGTCCTGCACCAACTATCAGCACATCATATGTTCTCATTTTATCCATTGCGTGCAAAGGTAGAAATAATACTCGAAATAACCAAACTTTTTTGCAGTAAAGATTCTTCGTTTTTCGAACACAATAGGGAAATTCCTATCAACCGATAGGCGAATCCCCTTTTTTATGTGTCATACTATTGATACCTTTGCACCAACAAAATTCAAATCACAATGTTCAAACGTACACTCACATCCATATTAGTATTGTTTGGGGTGCTCAGCGCCTCAGCCAGTCAGGTAGGCGTCTACTGCACGATGGGCAGCGAAGGCAGTCAGATGTATCGCAACCAGGATATCCGCCTGCAGATAGTACTCACCATCGATGGCACAGCCCTGCTTGAGGTTGAAAACCTTACCGACCGGGTGATGTATATCGACCGCCGTCGCTCGTTTGTTTGGGTAAACGGCGCATCCACATCGCTCAACGACCCTCGCATTCCGCCCTTCGAAGCCGAAGAGCATTGGGTGTCGATAGCGCCTCATGGCGTCAACACTATCTATGCCTGGGAGCAACTGCCGCTATTGCTCAACCCACAGATGATCTATGTGGGCGCGCCAAAGAGCTGGGGCAACACCAGTAAGGGAAGGTTTCTCGACACCAACAAGAAGTTCCACAAGGGCGACAAGCGCCGCTACACACGCCGCACCACTCCATTGGCGCTGGCAGCCGACATCGAATACCGCTTTACCTATGATGGCGATGCCGAACCCAGAGTAAAGGTATCCGACTATGTAGAATCAATCAAGGTAGATTCGAACATGTGGGTAGATAAGCATGGCAAGTTGGTTAACCCACGCCTTTTCCCCCATCCCTGTTTCGCCTTCCGCAGTGGCAAGTCAGATGGCGCCGTTCTTCGCGAAGCCCTGGGCTTTACCGCAGCAGCCGGTCTGGTAGTCCTTGGAGCGGCCCTCGCACCCGACGAGCCCACTCCTGCATGGTAATGCCCCACCCGTAGCAAACTGGGATACTGGGATTTGGGATGATAAAAAAGGTGCCGAGCGATTAATACTCGACACCTTTTAGTTTTTATTATTGACTTTCTCAGACCTAAGATTAATTCTAATAGCTATTCCACCTTGGAGGTAAATGACATTTTTAATTTTTTACTCTCTGTAGACAAATATTTGCCAGAGAAACCTTTGTCAGTCAAAGTTCCAGAGAAATAGTAGCCTGTCTGCAAACCGTCTTTGGTGTATTCGTAAACCTCAACTCTACCCATTGAAATTGAGCCAGAAAGGCTTACAAAACCATCCCGATTTTGTAACACTCTATATCGTCCTTCAACCCTATCTCCAAAGACATCCAAGAACATTACGAAATCGTATTTCCCAGCAATATTTCCGTCCAGAAATGGATGGTCAGCATTATTGAAAGAATTAATCGTATTAATATTAATTTTACGGTATCGAAATATTTCAAGGTGGCCATCTTCTAGTACAAAAAAACATCTCTCATGTTTTCTGATCTTCTCTTCAAATGGATCTGTAAGATGTTTTTCGGGAATTTGATTAAAATCTATCATACTTACACTACCATTGTCTGTCGTAATTGTCTTTCTGTATTCAGACCAATAGTCTTTGTCAATATTAGCAGAATAATTATAAACATAGAAACCATTATAAACTGTTCCCAAATAAAGTTTTTCTTCACCATCTGGTGAAATAACATGTTCTAACACCAACTCTTTTTCCACAGAACGATGCACGATATAAGAACTACCTATAATGGAATTATCAATTGTTAAATAATTGGCATTCGTGTCTTGGATAGGAGTACTTGAAGATTCGCTACAATCAGCTTTCTTAATATAGAATTCTTTGTACTCGACATAGCCAGGGACTATTTTATACCATTCTCCACAGTCCTCTATGACTGAGTATATATATCCTTCTTTTACTATCCAGTCATCTCCATCTTTTGTTTTAGCAACAGGGGAGTTCTCGTCAGGTTCTGTATATAAATAGGCTTCAGAGACACTTACGCGAATACTTGTTTGAGGAGTAGAAAAATCCAGTTTATCTAAAACAGATCCAAAGTGTTTGTCATAGACAAACCAACCGCCCGCAACTACTAAAACAGCACAGACAACCCCACCTATGATATATTTCAATGAATTACTATTCGCTTTTGGAACAGGAGCTATGTCTGCTGTTTTAACAATAGTATCTTTAGCTTGATTTGCTGTTTGCTGCTGCTCAACGACAGGTACTTCAACCTCAGGGGTATTCTCTGCCTTTGGTTCTTGGAAAGGTTCTGATATAGGCTCATCTGCAACAGATTCTTCTGCTATAGGTTCTTGTTGTGTTTCTTGCTGATGCTCATCAGGATCCGCAGGGCCTCCCGTCATTACTCTATACCATCCCATGATTGGCCACCAGAAAGCACAGAACATAAAGCATACATAAAAGACACCAAATATGATAAGTGTGACTATGGCATATAAGCCTATTAGTTTCATTGCCCCACTCACTGATGGATTTGATGCCATCATCATTGGAACAAGGCTAATTACTATGAAAAATATAGCAGCCCACAATGGCAACCACATTAACCTAATCTCGCAAACAGCTGCAAAGCGCAGGTTTCTCGAACCGCGTTTGGCCCTATCATTAAAATCTTCAGCAACCATCAGCTTTCCCGCAGCGTTTTTCATCTTATAATAGCAATACAATGTCATTATAAAGACAAATAAACGGAAGAACCAACCTAAAACAGGTATTGATCCTAATACTCCAAACACCATGTCAATCAGGACAACTATAGCCAAAATGATACCTGCAGTTCTAATTTTACGAACTTGCGTCGAAGTTTCTTCCAATCGCTGTATAGAAGCAAATGAAGTTAGTCCCCAAATATACAAGATGTAGCCAATAATAACAAGGCCTTTTGATGATAGTCCCCAGGCCACGAGATCCGTCATATTGATTGGAGAACCACCTCCTAATGATCCAAGTGCACTTGATGCCATACCTGATACCATTGAGAATATAGTAACAGCATACGAAACATAGTCATAAATTGTGCTAATAATACCAGCAAAGAATAGAAGAATTGTACTCCAGAAAATCTTTCGAGTACTACTTTTCCATTCTGACAATAGTTGAATGTTTGTTTCCATAACAAATAAACAGTTTAAGTTTGCATATATTATTTCTTTATCTATATCTTTATTCCTCTCGTTCTACTTCAGATGTAAATGTTCCTTTGGTTCTCCAATAATTACCTTCATCATCCTTCATGCGACCAAATCCCTCATCCTTAAGTTTTCTTACATATCCGTGCTCATCTACGATTTCCTTATCCCATTGTTCATCCCGATCAACACTTTCACAAGAATCATTAGAATCGCCTGAATATGAACGTGAGGACAAGGAACTTGCAGAGCCCTTCAAGAATCCCATGATAAGGAATCCGAATACGATACCAATAATAAGCTGAGTCAATATGGATACGAACAATTTCACCAACAACAAACATGTTAGCACACCTAAAATAAGAATGATGATTGGTATATGTACTTTTGGCCACATCAGTTTGCAGTTCAGCCCAAATTTCCACAGTGCAAGCGGTAACACAACAATCAGAGCAATTGGAAAGTAAAGGCACACAAAGGCAAGAGGACTAAGCCATAGGAAAAAGCTAACACTCACACGATTGTAATCTTCATACGAATCGGTTGACATATCAGCCAGCCCATAACAAGTTGATAAATATCCAATAACCAAGGCGCACATAGTTACTCCTACAATAATCATATTTATTAACCTTCTGCCCCAATAGGCACCTCCATCATCAAATACTTGCAATTCTCGTCCCGGTTCATAAGTCAGCACTAATACAGCAATTATTATCAAACTTGCTAACATTGTCAACACCACCTGTATACTATGGTCATTCTGAGCAGACAATATAAATATGAGTATAGAAAAACCAAGCAAAATATAATAATGTGATTTTTTTAAGAATCCATTAGATTCCGTTTGGGCAACATAAGATTCAGACACTGGAGAATCAATATATTTTTCAAGGTATGATGCTTTTACATATCCCGTAACCGAGCCATACTGAATCATCACCCATGTATTCCTGCTTTTAATCTCATCAACTGGTTGACTGCAACTTACAACATCTCCATTCTGCAATTTCCCCACAACTGCAGATTTTGTGTTTCCTCTTTCACGTATATTTAAAGAAGAAGAAACATTCACTACTTTTGCTTTATAGTCAAATGAATAAGATAGAGCAAAAGCCAAAAGACTAGCCATCACGAATAGAATCGCCAATAGAATAAACCTCTTCATTTAATAGTTTTTGTGTCTCGCTATTGCCCTATCACAAGACGATTTTAAAGTTATTGGTTATACATAAAGACTAAAAAAGTGGGGCAACTATTCTTTACTAGTCTAGTTTAATTTTTTAGACAATGCATCAGAAAACACTTCCCGTCAATATGACTCTCCTATCGCTTGGAGTTTGGCTACAAAAATAAGCATATTTTACGTAACCACCAAATGTTTTAAAAGAAAAATGTGATTAAAAACAAAAAAACCAATTCGACTTTTTGCGAATTTCAAATATTTGTATTATCTTTGCACCCAAAATAGTAACCGTAATGGTAGTAACATTCAACGAGGAATATCTGGAGAAGCTCTATACTATGGGTGAGACTGGGGTTAAAAAACTCCGGTTTCAGCCACAGATAGTAAGAGGATATCAGAAGGGAATAAAATATCTGATACAGGCTAAGCGGAAAGAGGATTTGTTTCCCTTTAAGTCTCTTCATTTCGAAGCCTTGCATGGCGATAAAGAGGGGCGTTTCTCAATCAAGGCAAACGATCAGTATCGAATAGAATTCACACTGGAGGAAACTGACGATGAGCCCGTAGTAACGATATGTAATATAATGGAATTGTCAAATCACTATAAATAAATAAGGCATGGCTAAGAATAGTTTTTCAGCAGAAAAGATTGCTAACAACATGGCTTCATCGATGTTGATTCATCCTGGTGAGATGATTAAGGATGAGATTGTGGCGCGAGGCCTTACTCAGAAAGATTTAGCCCAGCAGATGGGTGTATCATATACTGTGTTTAACGAGATTCTTAATGGCAAGCGTCCTGTTACTACTGAGTATGCCCTATTATTAGAAGCTGCTCTTGGTACTGATGCCAACATCTGGCTTGGTCTGCAGGCGGAATACAACATGCAGAAGATGAAGCAGGACAAATCGTTCATGTCGCGTCTAGAGAAAATTCGTAAGATAGCAGCAATATTCTAGCTTGCACCCCTGCCCCTAAATAACTGGGATACTGGGATTTGGGATGAGGTGATTGTAAACGGATGTTAAAATCAATGTCTTCAGATTTGGTTAGATTTGGTAAAATCTGTGCTTTTATGGATGAGTTTGGTAAGTTTTGAACTGATTTGGCTACGATTTTGGGGCGATTTTGGGGTGGTGAGAAATTGGGCGATGATGGCAGGATGTGGTAAAAATGGGCGATTTTGTAAAGAAAAGAGAGCCGTAAGTTCCTCGTGGGAAAGAATATTTTTCCTCACCTGAAAGATTACGGTAATCCACCTGAAAGTGACGTACTATCTATTCGAGTGTTTACGCATAAAAATCGTCACATATCCCAGTATCCCAGTTTTCCAAACGCACCTTGCCTCTTAGAAATACACATATCTTTATATAAATATACATATATTAACATTTATAAAAGGTTTATAAGGGGTTAGGTGGCTGAAAAAAAACTGGGACACTGGGATACTGGGACAGACGACATCTCACCCCGAGCTCGACGCGAAGACAAATTTCTCACGCGCAGGAATAAAAATAAATTCTCATCTTGTTGGCTAAATCGAAATTTTGCACTATCTCTGAGCTTCGCTCGAAGATAGGCTGCATCTCAGAAAAACTCAAATAAATTTGGTTTTTCGTTCGATTTGCACTATCTTTGCACCCAGAAAATAAGAAACTAAAAAATGATACAAACTCATCTGATGAAACTGGATCAACCGTATCCAGTACTTAATATGAAAGGTGTATTGGCGCGCCACGTGGCTACGCTGATTGAGATACACACCGTAGTAGACCGCAAAACGGGCGAGGAAACCATCAAAACCATAAGTCACCCTGTGGTGGATTATGGCGAAAACAACTATGCCGGCGTGGTGTATGAGAAATTAGAACTCGAAGACTGCGAGATATTGACCTCGCCACTGTCAATGCACGAGCTGCATTCAATCATCCACAGTAATCTGAGCATGTTCAACCATAAGATATTCAATGAGCGCCCAGAATTTATCATTTGGCGTTTGCACCATCTTGGGCTTACCATCGATTGGCCTAAGAAGAAAGATGCCGACGGACTTGATACCGACGAAGATGAAGATCACATCGTAGTTCCAATATCGATGGGAAAGGCAGAAAGTGGCTGGTGGGCCGAGAGCAGTGCGCTATCGTTTTGTTTCGATGCCAGAGAAATGGAGAGCGATAAGGCATTGCTAAATTATATCCGCGAGATGCGTAGTGAGTATTACCAAGCGTTTAAGGATCGCAAATTCGATATCACCTTCCAAAATAGACAGCCCGAGGTTAAGTATCTGATAGATGAGCTAAACAACAATCCTCATCTCTAGTACATAATTATAGGTACGAGCGCGCGCGAAGGATAACGATGAATAGCCAGATAGACTTGCAATATCTGGTGGGTTACTGTAAGCAGTTGCCCACGTTTAGAGATGCACTCCCAATCATGATGTGTATAAAGGATTGGGGGATAGAGCATCATGCGCTCGATGCAGCAAAGCAAGCCGAATGGGAAGTTAGAGAGCATTTCAAATTAATGAACCCACAGCCCGATAACGACTTGCAGCAACAGAAGAAGCTGCCGCTTACTATTATAGAAACACCAGAAACACCTGAGTTCAAGTTCTTCCACCAAGTGACCGATGCCGACGCTGCAGAATTCAAGGAGGTGCTGCGCGAGTGCATAGCCAAGATTAACACTAACGGCAAGAAGGAGTGGTTCTGCATCTACGCTGCCTGGCGATACTACAAGAAGGAACACGAAAAGACAGGCGGATTCGTGGATATGTTTACGGATATCGACGCACTGTTCCCTGGATTGCTGAAGAATGTGCGCAACGACCTGCCTGGCAACCGCCGACTGAAACCTTACTGCGACATGCTATCCTACGAATACAAGCTATGGGCTGTGGCCGATGGCAAACTACCCCCTATGCAGGTTTGGGCACATAGCGAATGGACCCGACAATACAAAAACACATGGAAAACCATCCAGCACATGCAGGCCTTGGTGAGGGATTTTTATAGGGCTTTTGCAGCACTTTTAAGCAACAGATAATCATTTTCATTCGGCAGGAATTCTAAATCCATTCGGCTCATTCGGCTACTTTTCAGCTCCTTATTCGGCTGGCCCAGAAAGGCCTCTGAATAGGGCGGAAAAAACTTTTCTCCCATATATTTATTTTGTAACTTTGTGCTCAGAAACATTAATTTTTTTGAGCGTATGAGCAGATTAGGATTTGGAAAGAACAACTTCAGCAAGGTAGTGCCTTGCTCAGTTGAACTGCTGAACTCAGCCATTGATTCAGCAGAGGTAATGAACGTGTGCGGACAGATTGCCCGCAAGCTGGAGGCAGTAAAGGCTGGCCAGGCTACCCGCACCGAGTTTGACGACTACAAGACGGCGATGAAGAAGCACCTGCCTGTGCTGACTCCTCACGCCATCTTTAAGAACGGTGAACGCAAGAATGCCGAAGCCATTCCCTCTGGACTCTCGATGTACGACATCGACCACATTGAGAATCCCCGTGGTTACTATCACACAATGATAGAGGACCGGATAAGCGAACTGGGCATTGTGATGGCCCATGTGACACCCTCGACCGAAGGGCTGCGACTGATATTCGAGATGCCTGCCGGCATGACGCTGGCACAGGCACAGAAGTGGATGTCGGAGCAGTTGGGCGACGAGAACTACGACGGCTCGGTGAAGGACTATGCCCGCTGCTCGTATCTCGTACCTCGCGCGTACATATTATATTTAGATGAGGAGGAGCTGCTGAAGGAGCGAGAGGTGAAAGCCGAAGCTGTGAAAACGGGAGCACAGACCCCAAACGAGGCAATGCCCACAGCAACCGCCACAGTGCTACTCCCCTCGCCTGCTATCCTACAGGATTCGCCCGAACACCAGCGCAACCTGCGCATCTTCGACCTGGCAATGAAAGAGGCAGGCTTGAAGCCCGACGACATCGACGTGGTAGGCGTGCACAACTGGCACATATCGCTTGTAGCCATACTAACCGTTGGCATTAGCCGCTTAATGAGTCAGCAGGCCATGATGGATGTACTGGCCACCCGCATGCCCAACTACTCGAAGGAGGCAGACTGCCAGCGACTGGTGGCCGACTTCTACGACAAGTACACCAAGGTTAACGCCCCCATGCCCATGAGCCTGCGCACCCTCTTCAAGCAGGCCCAGCAAGAGCAGAGCGCACCTAAGAAGCTGACGAGTCAACAGCTGGGATGCCTGCCCCCCGCAATGCCCGAAAAGATGCCTAAGCTCATCAAGCTGCTGTGCAGCAAGGAGCCCGAGCATCTGCACCCAGCCATCGCCCTCAGCGCATTCCCTGCACTCGGCTCCCATCTCTACGATGTACACTTCCTCTATGCCGACAACACCTACCACGAGGCCACATTCATGCACCACACGATGGCCAAGACAGCCTCAGGTAAGTCGTGCGTGAGCCGTGTGTGCGACTGCATCATGAGGGACATCCTGGAGCGCGATGAAATCAATCGCCAACGCGAACAGGACTACAAGGACGAATGCGCCAAGAAGGGCACCAACCAGCAGGCACCCGATCGCCCTGACGACCTGATAGTGCAGACCCTGCTGACGGATATCACCCCTGCCGCCTTGGCGCAGAAGGGCAAGGATGCCGATGGCCACTTCATCTACTCACAACTCGATGAAATCGAGCTTTTCGACCAGCTGGATGCATCCAAGCAGAAGCGACGCCTGCGAAACATCATCCAGTGCGCCTTCGATAACGCCTGGTACGGACAGGAGCGCGTAGGCGAGAAATCGGTGACAGCACGATTCCGCTTGCACTACAACTTCAACTCATCGAGCACCATCGTTCGTGCGCAGGATTTCTATGCTCCCTTCCTCGCCGATGGTTCATTCAACCGCATGTCGTTTGCTACCATCATGCCTATCGATGACGAAGCCATCCCCAAGCACGGATTCTACGACGCCCGATTCATGGCCAGACTCAAGGTGTATATCGACCGCTTGGTGGCAGCTCAGGGCAACTACGACCTGAAAAAGGCGCAGGACCTGATTCAGCGCATCCATCAGGAGTCCATCGACACTTATCGCCTCTCGGGCGACGAGGCCTACTTCGACACCAGCCACCGTGCTGTAGTGCTCGCCTGGTTGCGCGCCATGGTGCTCTACATAGCCGAAGGCAAGTGGAGCAAGGAAATCGAGGAGTTTGCCATGTGGTCGTTCAAGTACGACATGTGGGTGAAGATGACCTACTATGGCGACAGCATCCGCAAGCAGATGGCAGGCGAGAAGGTTAGTTCGCATCGCGGCCCTGGCAACCGTCTGCAGTATCTGCCCGACGAGTTCACATTCGACGATGCACAGCGGCTGTTGGAACGCTTAGGCAGCGAGAACACCAACCCCAGGAAGATGCTGTGGACAGGCGAGACTCGCAAGTTCATCGAACAGGACCCTCTGACGGGCATCTACCACAAAACCGCCCACTACTTCGAAGTCTATCCCAAGCCGGTAGCCTGAGCAGTATCCCAAATCCCAGTATCCCAGTTTATCAGGGGTGCTGGGATTGCTGCAAAGGCAGTACACCACCGCAATCTCATGACATAAAACCAAAAAACACACTTATTTTTCATTTTTCCGTAAAAAAATGCATCCGATTAAAAAAAAAACACTAATTTTGTACCGAATAAACATCGGACTCGCGAATTTCGACGAGGAAAGGTGTGACTATAAGAATTATTATTATTAACAAATATGTCAGAAGAAAAGAAATTAAGTTTAGCTGAAATCGAAGATTTATCAACTAACGAAGTAGAGGGAGAATCATGGTTCAATTTCCAGAATCTCTATACACTTTTCATCCTTAACTGGAAGTGGTTTGCAGTATCACTCGTTGTGTTCCTTGTCGGCGCTTATGTCTATCTTAAGTACACAAGCCCCGTCTATTCCGTATCAGCAAAGATGCTGATCAAGGACGACAAACAACAGAGCCGACGTGGTGGCGACCTGCTGGCCAACATGCAGGATTTTGGTTTTATGTCCAACTCGTCGGGTTTTGAGAACGAGATGGAGATCCTGCAGTCGCGCATCTTGGTGCGTGATGCCGTGAAAGACCTCAAACTCTATGCCAATTATTACAGTAAGGGTCTGGTCAAAGAGCAGATTGTATATGGCACCCAGCCTGGCATCGTGGATATCGATGAGACAAGCCTCGACAACATGGATAAAGTACTGCTCGAAGAGAGCCGCAGCATCGATATGCGCATATCTTCAAACGACGAGGGCATCAAAATTGAGGGAGCCCTGCTGAAAAACGGTGTGGTAGTATCAAACTTCACCTTCGAGCCCAAGCAACTCCCTGCTACCTATCGCACTGACTATGGTACCCTGTCGTTCAAGAAGAATCCTAAATACACTGCCCCTGCCGATGGTAAAATACCCGACTATAGAGTAGTGATCATGCCTCCTATGCAGGTGGCAGCAGGCTATCTGGGCAACCTCTCAGTAGCTGCTACCTCGAAGCAGACTTCTATCGCCCAGCTCACCTTCAACGACGCCAATGTACGCAGAGGTCTCGACTTCCTCCGCGCACTGGTTGTAAGCTACAACCGTCAGGCTAATGCCGATAAGAACGAAGTAGCGCTGAAGACTGAGGAATTCATCAACGACCGTATCAAGAAAATCAACGAAGAACTCGGACACACCGAGGGATCACTCGAGAAGTATAAGAAGCAGAATACTGTTACCAACCTGCAGATGGATGCTTCGCAGTCGCTCCAGATGTCAACCCAGTACAGCACCAAGCTGGCCGAGGCTAACTCGCAGATCCAGCTGCTCGACTATCTGCGCGAATTTGTGGACAATCCATCCAATCAGTATAAGATTATCCCATCGAACGTAGGTATGACCGATGGTGCTTCAACATCACTCATCTCGAGCTACAACAAGACCGTTCAGGAACGTAACCGCCTGCTGAAGGTGGCCAGCGATCAGGCTCCACAGGTAATCATACTCACCTCTACACTCGACGAGTTGCAGGGGTCTATCCGTACAGCGCTGCTTCAGGCACGCCGTACTGCCGATATCCAGCGCCGAGGCATTCAGAACGAGTATGCCAAGTATCAGGGCCGCTTGGGAAGCACACCTGAGCAGGAGCGCGTACTCACAGAAATCGGACGTCAGCAGGAGGTTCGCTCTGGTCTGTATCTGATGCTGCTCCAGAAGCGTGAGGAGAACAGCATCTCACTGGCTGCCACAGCCGATAAGGGTAAGCTGATTGACGATCCTCAGTCGCTAGGACAGGTTAAGCCTAAGAAGTCTATCATCATGATGGCAGCATTCATCCTGGGTCTGGCATTACCACTCGGTATCCTGTTCGTTATCCAGATGTTCAAATACAAACTGGAAGGTCACGACGACCTGGAGAAGCTCACCAAGCTGCCTATCATTGCCGATGTGCCTGTGGCCAGCGAAAGCGCCAAGACCGCCGCTGGTATTGTGGTTCACGAAAACAAGAACACTCAGATGGACGAGGTATTCCGTTCGCTGCGTACAAATATCCAGTTCATGCTCAAAGAGCACGAGAACACCATTCTCTTCACATCATCGACCAGTGGTGAAGGTAAGACCTTCCTCGCAGCCAACCTGGCTGTATCGTTCGCATTGCTGGGCAAGAAGGTAATCCTTTGCGGACTTGATATCCGTAAACCTGCCCTGGGTAAGCTGTTCGATATCCAGAGTGAGCGCAAAGTTGGTGTTTCGAAGTTGTTGGCTGCCGATAAGGTAACACTGGATAAGATTAACGATCAGGTAGTGAAATCGGGCGTTAACGACAACCTCGACCTGCTGTTGGCTGGTCCTATCCCCCCCAACCCAACCGAGTTGCTGGCTCGCGAGAACCTGAAAGATACACTCGACATCCTGAAAGAGAAGTACGACTATGTCATCCTCGATACAGCACCTGTGGGCTTGGTAACTGATACACTCCAGGTGGCTAAGTTTGCTAACGTATGCTGCTACGTAACCCGTGCCGACTATACAGCTAAGACCGATGTCGGTATCGTGAACAGCCTGGCTCACGAGCAGAAGCTGCCTAATCCATGCGTAGTACTGAACGGTGTAGATATGTCGAAGAAGAAGTACGGCTACTACTACGGCTATGGCACCTACGGTAAGTATGGTAAATATGGCCGCTACGGCTATGGCAGCTATGGCAAATACGGTTACGGTGGCTACGGACGCTATGGCGCTTATGGAAACTATGCCGACTCACGCTATGGTAATAAGGACGACGATAGCATCAAGAAATGACAATAGCAGTAGACTTTGACGGCACCATCGTTGAAAACAAGTATCCTGAGATTGGCGATGAGCGTGATTTTGCTACCGATACGCTGAAAATGCTTATCAAGGAGCGTCACCAGCTGATTCTGTGGACTTGCCGCGAGGGTAAACTGCTGGACGATGCGTTAGCCTGGTGCCGCGAGCGAGGCGTAGAATTCTATGCCGTGAATCGCGACTATCCAGAGGAGACCTTCGACAACAACCCCGTGTTCTCACGAAAGCTGAAAGCCGACCTGTTTATTGACGACCGTAACATTGGCGGGCTGCCCGACTGGGGCGACATCTATCAGATGATTACCCACAAGACGGGCCCCAACCCCAAAGAAGAACGCCTCCGCAAGCCCAAAAAGCACTGGTGGCAGTTTTAAACCATACAAAGTAAAAATAAAAAAAATAGAGATATGAAGAAGTTTTATTATCTTTTTGTTGTTTTGGCAGTTGCCACTATCATGTCATCGTGTGGCAGCACTAAGAATGTGGCCTATTTCAAGAATAGCGACAGCATTGACTTCAGTCAGTCGCGACGTCTTTACGATGCCAAGATTATGCCTAAGGATCAGTTGACCATCACCGTCAACACCACCGATCCAGAAGTATCGAGTGCATTCAACCTGATCATGCAGAACGCCTATACCCAGGGACGTAACCTTAATTCTGGTGGTGGTGGTACCGTAATGCCCTATCTCGTAGACAATGAGGGTTACATCAAATTCCCCATAATCGGAGCCCTGAAGGTGGTAGGACTGACCAAGCGCCAGTGCGAAAGGATGATTGAAGACAAGATTCGTCCATATCTCTCAGAAAACGAAAACCCAGTGGTTACCGTACAGATGTCGAGCTACTCTATCTCAGTACTTGGCGAAGTGGCTCGCCCTGGTACATTCATGGTATCGCGCGAGGAGATCACCATCCTCGAGGCTCTGGCTCAGGCAGGCGACCTCACCATCTATGGTGTGCGCGACAAGGTGAAGCTGATTCGTAAGAATGCCGACGGCAAAAAGGAAATGCACACCCTGAACCTGAACGACGCCAACATCGTTAACTCGCCCTACTACTATCTGCAGCAGAACGATGTAGTATATGTAGAGCCTAACAAGGTGAAGGCACAGAACTCGAGTGTAGGTAGCATGACCACCCTCTGGTTCAGCGCAACCAGCATTCTGATCTCACTGACCTCGCTGCTGTACAACATCCTGAAATAAGACCATTTTTCATTATCTCATATCGAAGGTGCAGGCAAATTCATGCTTAGCACCTTCTTTTTTAGCCCGTTTACTCAAACGTTTACATAAGATTTTCGAGGGGTGACGATACATTGTTGGCGGAAAGTGCGTATCTTTGCAACTGATAACAAGAGAGAGAAGCAAGGAAGACCATACGACAAACTACGAATCGAATATATAAATGTAACAGCTATGAGTAAAGGATTTGTTATCGGAGACCGTTCGAAGGATGAGTGGATATCTGTTCTGGACACAGACAAGAAGAAACTCGAGTTTACAAGCCTTCTGGCCAGCGCCAAAGAATATCTGCAGGAAGAAGACGCGCAGATGGAACTGGCAGAAATCCAGAAAACTGGTTACTTCAGCGATCTGCAGATCTACTTGAAGGAGGATAACAAAGCGTATAAGATTGACGAATGCGACTGACTCATTCATGTAAGAGATGCAAAGAAAAACCCCGCTAAACAGCGGGGTTTACTTTTTGTGCCTTATCGTGCAGAATCATCCTTTTTCTTGAGCCATGTTTCACGCCTCATCTTAGTATCAAAAATCCACTTGACGGCACCTGGATGATGGCACAGCCATTTCACTATAGCAAAACCAAAGCCACTGAAGAACACCTTAGTAACCCACATCTCCTTACGCATCTTGCGGAAGATACCTGCATTCACCTGACGGAAGGGAATATTCTGCGTGATAGCTTTAGCAGCATTCTCAGCCGTTCTCATGGCGTCATAGAGTCCTTCACAAGTAGAGCGATTGGCAAATCCACCCGCATCACCTATCAAGATAATATGATCGTGAAGTGGATAGTCATTCGACAGGTAGATAAAAGCACCACGAGCCTTACCTTCAGGAACACCATTATCGTTCATCACCTTACGGAACTTGGCTGGCGTTGTAGCTGCATCGCCGAACCCTACAATATCGTATTCCTTATTAGGGAAACGATAGAAATAGCCGCCAATGCAGTAGCTTTGCGAGAGCGTAACGTCGATGCTGTTATCACCACTCTTCTCTACATATTGCTCCATCGCAAGAATACCACGGTCAGTATCAGGCTTCAAATAACGGCGCACAAAACTATTCGTGCCGTCGGCACCTACCAGATAGTGACATGCTATCTGCATTCCATCCTTCAACGTAACAAAAATCTGGCCATCGCGCTCTTCTATCTTGTCAGGTGCGCCCTGAATGAACTCACCACCATGATCCTGATAGTGCTTAAGCAACGCATGATCGAAATACTTACGCTGTACGATACGGATGGGCTCGTCAATGTCAAACTCGCAACGGGCTTGGTTGTCGACATTGAGCCGGATGTGTGACACGGGGTTATACTCGTAAGGAACCCCAGGAATGAGACGCTCAAGAAGATGCCACGTCTTGGATGTCAGACCACCTCCACAGATCTTATCACGTGGGAAAGTACAATGGTCGATGAGCAGACAGTCAACACCAGCCTTCAAGAGTAAATTCGCACAAACGGAGCCGGCCGGGCCGGCTCCAATAATCAATACTTCAACTTTCTTCATTTATTCTTTATCAAGTAGGATCTTCATCATCTGGATAGCCGAATAAGGAATCGGGGTGCCAGGACCAAAGATACAAGCCACGCCAGCCTTGTAGAGGAAGTCGTAGTCCTGAGCAGGAATCACACCACCAGCGGTAACCATGATATCCTCGCGACCCAGCTTCTTCAGTTCCTCAATGAGCTGTGGAATCAGCGTCTTATGACCAGCAGCGAGCGACGAAGCACCTACAATATGCACATCGTTCTCAACAGCCTGACGCGCAGCCTCTTCTGGTGTCTGGAACAGCGGTCCCATATCCACGTCGAAGCCACAGTCGGCATAACCTGTTGCCACTACCTTTGCACCACGGTCGTGACCATCCTGACCCATCTTGGCAACGAAGATACGTGGACGGCGACCTTCCTTCTCAGCGAACTCATCGGTAAGGCGCTTGGCCTCCTCGAAGTCCTTATCGTTCTTTGATTCTGAACTATACACGCCTGAAATTGTTCTGATTACAGCCTTATAACGACCTACGATCTCTTCGCAGGCATCCGAAATCTCACCCAGAGTACAACGCAGCTGAGCAGCCTTTACAGCCAGATCGAGCAGGTTGTTCTCGCTCTTGCGACCTTCCTTGAAGTCGCGTACACACTCAGTGATAGCCTTGAGTGCAGCCTGACAAGCGGCCTCATCGCGCGTAGAGCGAACCTGAGCCAAGCTCTCCTCCTGCTGCTTGCGTACAGCGGTGTTATCCACCTCAAGGATATCGATAGGATCCTCGTGCTCCAAACGGTACTTGTTGGTACCAACGATGGTCTGTACACCACTATCGATACGAGCCTGAGTACGGGCTGCAGCCTCCTCGATACGCATCTTAGGCAGACCGGTCTCGATGGCCTTAGCCATACCGCCCAGCTTCTCAATCTCCTGAATATGCTCCCAAGCCTTGTGAACCAGCTCATTGGTCAGGGTCTCAACATAGTAAGAACCAGCCCATGGGTCAATCTGCTTGCACACCTTAGTTTCGTTCTGAATATAGATCTGGGTGTTACGAGCGATACGAGCCGAGAAGTCGGTAGGCAGAGCGATAGCCTCATCAAGCGCATTGGTATGCAGCGACTGGGTGTGACCCAGCACAGCAGCCATTGCCTCGATACAGGTACGACCTACGTTATTGAATGGATCCTGCTCGGTGAGCGACCAACCAGAGGTCTGCGAGTGGGTACGCAGCGCCAGCGACTTAGGATTCTTGGCGCCGAAGCTCTTCACAATCTTAGCCCACAACAGACGGCCTGCACGCATCTTGGCAATCTCCATGAAATGGTTCATACCGATAGCCCAGAAGAACGAGAGTCGAGGTGCAAAAGCATCCACATCGATACCGGCATTCACACCCGTACGCAAGTAGTCCATACCATCGGCCAAGGTGTAAGCCAGCTCGATATCAGCTGTAGCTCCAGCCTCCTGCATGTGATAACCCGAGATAGAAATAGAGTTGAACTTAGGCATCTTCTGCGAGGTATACTCGAAGATATCAGCGATAATCTTCATTGAGAATGCAGGGGGATAGATATAGGTGTTACGCACCATGAACTCCTTCAGGATATCGTTCTGGATGGTACCAGCCATCTCCTCTAACTGAGCGCCCTGCTCCAGACCGGCTACGATGTAGAATGCCAGGATAGGCAGCACTGCACCATTCATGGTCATTGAAACGGACATCTTGTTCAAGGGGATACCACTGAAGAGCACCTTCATGTTCTCCTCGTTACAGATAGATACGCCAGCCTTACCCACATCGCCCACTACACGAGCGTTATCGGGGTCGTAACCACGGTGTGTAGGCAAATCGAAGGCTACAGAAAGACCTTTCTGACCCGAAGCCAGATTACGGCGATAGAAGGCATTCGACTCCTCAGCAGTAGAGAATCCGGCATACTGACGGATAGTCCAAGGCTTGAAGGGATACATCATCGAATACGGACCACGCAGATAGGGAGGGATACCAGCTGTAAAGTCGAGGTGTTCCATACCTTCAAGGTCTTCCTTTGTATAAACTGGACGAACCTCGATGTGCTCTGGGGTTTTCCAGTTGGCCTCAATACCATTATCTTTAATCCACTTGGCACCATCCTGAGCCTTGATGCCTGCATAGATATCAATATCTTTAAACTGTTTACGCATAATTCAAGTCTCCTATTCTTTAAATACCAAGTTTCTGATTATATTCTTTCAAAGTCTCAAGCACGTTGCACTTCACGTGAACAAAGTTCTCGATGCCAGCGGCCTTCAGGTCTTCCATGCAAGCAGGCGCACCAGCAACCACGAACATGGCGCGACCATCGAGGTACTTAAAGGCAGGGATAGCGTACTCGGCATACTCATCGTCGCTCGAGCAGATAACCACGATATCGGCCTTAGCCTCCAAAGCAGCATCAACACCCTCTTCAACGGTCTTGAAGCCCAGGTTATCAATCACCTTATAACCTGCGCAAGCCAGGAAGTTGCACGAGAACTGTGCACGAGCCTGACGCATGGCCAGATTACCAATGGTCAGCATGAATGCAGTAGGAACTTTCTTCTCCTCTGTATGGATGCGGAGGTCTTCGAAATCGGCAGCCAGACGAGTACTATCGATAGCCTTAAAAGGCACGCTCTCCTCACCATGATGGTGCACACCACCACAACCACAGTTATGCTTATAGGCACGTTTGCCCTCACTCTTCTCTGTGAAGTTAGGGAACTGGTTAGTACCCAGCAGGAACTCCTTACGCTTGGCAGCATCGCCATGACGCTTCACATTGGTAGCATTGATATCGTCCTGAATAGTTCCTGCCTTGATAGCTGCGAGGAAGCCTCCCTCCTCTTCTACTTTCAGGAATATCTTCCAAGCCTCTGTAGCCAAAGCATCTGTCAGATGCTCAATATAATATGAGCCTGCTGATGGGTCGACAATACGATCGAAGTGGCTCTCCTCCTTAATCAGCAACTGCTGGTTGCGAGCAATACGCTCAGAGAAATCGGTTGCCTCCTCGTAAGGTGCATCGAATGGCGTTACCACCATCGAGTGAACACTACCTAAGGCAGCACTCATAGCCTCGGTCTGCGAACGCAACAGGTTGACATAGCTGTCGAACAGCGTCTGATTATAAGTAGAGGTGGTAGCGTTGATAATCATCTTGCAAGCGCAGTCGCACTTGGGCTCGTACTGCTTCACAATCTGAGCCCACAGCAAACGGGCTGCACGGAACTTGGCAATCTCCATGAAATAGTTCTCGCTTACACCCATATTGAACTTGATGCTCTTTGCAGCTGTATCAGTATCAACACCTGCATCAGTAAGCTGCTGCAGATACTCATTACCCCAAGCCAACGCATAGCCCAACTCCTGAACGATGTAGGCGCCAGCATTATTGAGGGCATCACTATGAACCACGATACCACGGAAGTTCGGATACTCCTTGAGCGACTCGGCTAATTTAGGTCCGAATGCCAGAACAGGCGAAACATCCTTACCCTTGAGAACCATCTTCTTCATGGGATCCCATTCTATAGAGCCCACAATCTTATCCTTGTCGTAGCCCTTCTTCTGCCAATAGGCCTTCAGAATCTCTGCCAGTTCAAGCGAATGACGCTGACAGGTAGAGAAGTTTACCTCGATGCACTCGCAATAGATACCATCGAGCAGTGTCTCAACAGTATCCATCGACACCATATTGCCAGGAATCTTGAAACCCAAAGAGTCGATACCCTTGTTCAGGATATCGAGTGCCTTTGCATTAGCAGCCTTGGGGTCGCTGGCCTCGATATTCTGACGGACATACCACTCGTTGGAGTCCTTCTTGTTACCACGAACATAAGGGAACTCACCAGGCAAAGCGTCTGGTGTCTTCAGATTCGCCAAGTCTTCGCGACGATAGAAGGGCTGTACGTTAAAACCTTCGTTTGTTCTCCATACCAAGCGCTTCTGGAAGTCGGCACCTTTCAGGTCGACCTCAATCTTGTCGAGCCATTCCTGTTTGGTCGGCGCTGTGAACTCGGTAAAGAGTTTTTCTTTGTTTGCCATAGATTTGATACGTTTATTATTATATAAGTTGTTTTAAGTTGCTATTATCAGCTGACAAAGTTACAACTTTTTTATGCAAAACAGCATTTTGAAGTGTGAAAGAAATAAAAAATCACTATTTATCCAAAAATAGATGCACAAAAATGCTAAAGATGAGCATTTTTTAAGTACCTTTGCAGTCGAAATTTGAGACTTTTTATAGAATAGGTATTATTAAGATTTATTTATGGAATCATTTCAGTGGTTAAGTGACCTTTTTACAACGACAGACTCAGTAGCGCATATCGCGTTACTCTACGCTATTGTGATAGCGATTGGTGTCTATTTAGGAAAAATTAAGTTTTTTGGTGTCTCACTCGGAGTAACCTTTGTATTGTTTGCTGGCATTCTGGCCGGACACATCGGATTCACTGCTCCAACCCCCATTCTAACATTCGTACAGGACTTCGGACTGATTCTCTTCGTGTTCATGATCGGATTGCAGGTAGGTCCTGGTTTCTTTGAGAGTTTTGGTACACAGGGAATCAAGCTCAATGCCATGGCTGCCACAGCCATCCTGCTGAATATCCTCGTGATGTTCGCTTGTTACTACATCTTCTTCGACACCAACAACGTGACCAATCTGCCTATGATGGTTGGTACGCTCTATGGTGCCGTGACTAACACACCTGGACTTGGTGCCGCCAACGAAGCTCTCTCTACCGTATTCGGGAGCAATGCACCACAGATAGCATCAGCCTATGCCTGTGCCTACCCTTTGGGTGTTCTCGGCATCATCGGCGCTGTTATTCTGGTAAGATATATATGCAAGGTAAAGCTGGACCAAGAGGAGAAGCAGTTGGAAGCGCTCGACGAGACCAACGCCAATAAGAAGCCTTATAAGATGCACCTCGAGGTGACCAACAAATATCTGGAAGGCAAGACCATCTTACAGGTTCATGACTTCTTGAACCGCGATTTTGTGGTATCTCGACTGGTACATGAGGGAGAACTGTTCATCCCTAACCGCGACACCATCTTCCACCTGGGCGACCAGATGCTGATTGTTTGTGCCGAGGCTGACCAGGAGGCTATCACCGCCTTTATCGGTCCTAAGCTTGACATCGACTTTGAGCAGCAGGACCAGCCTATGGTATCAAAGCGTATCGTGATTACCAACCCCAAGGTAAATGGTAAGACATTGGCATCACTCCACTTCTCAAGCGTTTATGGTGTAAACGTCACTCGTGTAACCCGTCACGGTATGGACATCTTCGCCTCTCCCACACTGCCATTGCAGGTAGGCGACCGTATCATGGTTGTTGGTCCTGAGGATGCTGTCGACAACGTGGCAGGCAAGATGGGTAACTCTATCCGTCGTTTGGACGCACCAAACATCGCCACCATCTTCGTAGGTATTTTCATTGGACTGATCTTCGGTATGTTCCCATTGGCCATCCCAGGCATGCCTGTACCTGTTAAGCTTGGTCTGGCTGGTGGACCGCTCATCATCGCTATCCTGATTGGCCGTTACGGCTATAAGATACATCTGGTAACCTATACCACTACATCTGCCAACATGATGTTACGTGAGATTGGCTTGGTACTCTTCTTGGCATCAGTAGGTATCAAAGCTGGCGCAGGATTCTTCGAGACAGTAGTTCAGGGCGATGGTCTGCTCTATGTTCTCACAGGTTTCCTCATCACCATCATTCCTATCCTCATCGTAGGACCTATCGCACGCTGGAAGTTTGGATTTAACTACTTCACCCTGGCAGGTATGATAGCTGGTACCTATACCGATCCCCCCGCACTGGCTTATGCCAACAGCATCTGCTCAAAGGAAGCTCCTGCATTGGGATACTCAACGGTTTATCCGCTGGCGATGTTCCTCAGAATCTTTACTGCGCAGATCGTGGTATTGTTCTTCTGTGGCTAACGGAGTAGACAATTGAAACTTATATAATAATTACCAACAAAATGAAAAGAACCAAAATCCTGCTCAGCGGACTATTGCTGGCTGGCACCACAGCGATGATGGCACAAGGAGCCAAGAACATTCGCATCAACGAGGTGCTGACCAACAATACCGCCAGCATTCAGGATGATTACGGACAGTGCCACGCATGGATTGAGTTGGAGAACACCTCGTTCACCACCTACAACGTGCGTGGCATGTATTTTACTACTGATCGTTCCGTACTCGATCCCAAAATGAGCGTCCCTGAACGTATCAAACGTATGAGCGTCATCCCAAGTGGTGATACACGTACGCAAATCGGCGGGCGCCAGCATCTGATCTTCTTTTGCAACTCAAACCCTGCACAGAGTAAGTTGCATCTATCTCTCAACGTTCCAATGTCAGAGCCTCTCTGGCTGGGATTTTTCAATGGCAATGCCACAGAACTTATCGATTCGGTTAGCATCCCCGCTTTGGCCGCTGACCAGAGTTACGCTCGTCAGACCACCAGTACATGGGTAGTCAAATCAGCCGAGAATGTAACCCCTGGTATCGAAAATTTCATCAAAACGGATGAAACAAAAGATGCCAAACTAAAGCGCGAGGATCCGCATGGTTTTGGAATAACCCTTCTGGCCATGGGTATCGTTTTTTTCTGTCTGGCTGTATTATTCATTTTCTTCTGGGTATTCGGCCTTATCATGCGCAACCTCGAGATGGCCAAGAAAGTGGCTCATACCCAACCTATCAAACCAATCACCAAGACCGTTGAGGTTACCCACGACCTGGCTCACGCCACAGGTAACATTCTTCAGGACGGTCTGAAAACAAAGGGTATCGATAAGGAGGTCTATATCGCTGTCATCTCAATGGCACTCAAACAATATCAAGAAGACGTGCACGATGTAGAAAGCGGCATCATCACTATCAAGACCCGCGATACAGGATGGTCGGACGAAGGTAGTCAGATGACCCACTTCTCAAGACCGGTAATTCCAACCAAGCATAATGCACCTAAAATCCCAACAACCCCAGAAATCCATTGAACAATATGAATAAATATCAGTATAAAGTACAAGGCGTTGATTACGACGTTGAGATAGAAGAAGTAGAAGGCAACGTAGCCAAAGTGGTAGTGAACGGTGTGCGTTTCGACGTAGAGTTGAAGCAGCCCATCAACCCCACAAGTACACTAAAAAAGGTGCACGTGGAAGCTCCCAAGACGGTAGCCCGTCCAGCTGTAGCACCAGCCGCAGCTCCTGCAGCCGCCAAACCTATGGCAGCTGGTACAGGTTCGGCCATTAAGGCACCACTGCCAGGAACCATTATCGACCTGAAGGTAAACGTAGGCGATACTGTGAAGCAAGGCGATGTGGTTCTTGTGCTCGAAGCAATGAAGATGCAGAACAACATCGAGAGCGAATTTGCAGGTACCGTTACCGCTATCACCGTCAAATCTGGTGAGAGCGTGATGGAAGGCTCTGTCCTTATGACTATTGGATAATAAAAAAGTGATTAGCGAATAATGAATAGTTATGGATTTAGGACAGTTTATCATACAGAACTTTCATGAGTTCCTGACCTATACAGCATTTGCCAATGCAACGGTCGGGAACCTGATCATGATTGCCGTTGGAGCCTTCTTTATCTGGCTTGCCATCAAAAAAGACTTTGAGCCACTGCTACTCGTCCCCATCGGACTGGGCATCATTCTGGGGAACATCCCCTTCCGCGCAGATGCTGGCTTGGAAATAGGCCTCTACGAGGACAACTCCGTACTGAACATTTTCTACCAAGGTGTGCGACAAGGCTGGTATCCACCACTCATCTTTTTGGGTATTGGAGCTATGACCGACTTTACGGCTCTGCTGGCCAATCCAAAGCTGATGCTCATTGGTGCTTCTGCCCAGTTTGGCATTTTTGGAGCCTATATGGTTGCATTGGCTATGGGATTCGAACCTTCACAGGCTGCAGGTATAGCCATTATCGGTGGTGCCGATGGTCCTACAGCTATTTTCCTCAGTTCAAAGCTGTCGCCCAACCTAATGGGAGCTATTGCTGTTTGTGCCTATAGCTACATGGCACTGGTACCTGTGATTCAACCGTTCATCATGCGTCTGCTCACCACTAAGAAGGAGCGCGTCATCAAGATGAAACCTGGTCGCGAGGTATCGCAGACAGAGCGCATTCTGTTCCCCATCATCGGCCTGCTGCTCACTACCTTTATTGTACCATCGGGCCTGCCCCTGCTGGGTATGCTCTTCTTTGGTAACCTGTTGAAGGAAAGCGGCAAGACCACCCGTCTGGCAAAGACTGCTGGTGCTGCACTCAACGACATCGTTGTAATGCTGTTAGGCTTAACCGTTGGTTGTTCTACACAGGCCAGCGAGTTCCTCACCTTCAACACCATCAAGATTTTTGCCTTAGGTGCCATGGCATTTATGATTGCCACCGCATCAGGTGTATGCTTCGTCAAGCTGATGAATCTCTTCCTGCCTGAGGGTAAGAAGCTCAACCCGCTCATTGGTAATGCGGGCGTTAGTGCCGTACCAATGGCAGCACGTATATCAAACAATCTCGGTCTGGAATATGACCGTCATAACTTCCTGCTGATGCACGCTATGGGACCAAACGTAGCTGGTGTCATCGGATCGGCTGTAGCAGCAGGCGCATTATTAGGATTCTTATCATGATGAATAGACCCAAGATAGCAATCATCGACCCCAATACCCTCTCGGCATTGGGGTTGAAGGCTATTCTGCAGAATGTCATGCCTATCATGACAGTTGACACTTTCGGATCAATTTCTGAGTTAGAGGCTAACGAGCCCGATAGTTATTTCCACTATTTTACAGCTATGCCTGTTGTATTGGAGAACAAACAGTTCTTTGATGAACGTAAACGCAAGACCATCGTGCTGACCCTTTCGCTCGATACTATGTCACAACTGTCTGATTTCCATTGCCTATGTATCAACGTACCAGAATCAGAGTTGGTTCGCTCGCTTCTGATGCTGGAACAACATGCCCATGGAAAGGGAGAGAATCTGCCACCTATGCCAGCTATCTTGAGTCAGAAGATTCTTTCGGATCGTGAGATAGAAGTGATGTCGTTGATTGTACAAGGATATATCAACAAAGAAATTGCGGACAAACTGAATATCGGACTGGCAACTGTTATTACCCATCGAAGAAATATCATGGATAAGTTAGGGCTGAAAAGCGTATCAGCTCTGACCATCTATGCCGTGATGCATGGGTATGTAGATATCAACAAAATCTAGCGCAAAGGTTTTCGTGGTTTTTTAAGGATTTAGTGAGTAATAATTTGGAAGTTTAACAAAATTCGTCTATCTTTGCACTCGCAAATAATAACAATTAAAACAATATTTAGAAATGAAACCACTAAACAAACAGTTTGCTCCCAAGAGCGTTATGCCTGAAAAGGTTATTCAGTTTGGCGAAGGTAACTTCCTCCGTGCATTTGTAGATTGGATTATCTGGAATATGGACCAGAAGACCGACTTCAATGGTTCAGTAGTAGTCGTACAGCCTATCGAGAAAGGCATGGTAGACTGGTTGAACGCTCAGGACTGTCTATACCATGTAAACCTGCAGGGACGTGAGAACGGAAAGCCCGTCAACACTCTGGAGCGTATTGATGTGATTAGTCGTGCCTTGAACCCATACACCCAGAATGCCGCTTTCATGGCACTGGCCGATCAGCCCGAGATTCGTTTCGTCATCTCTAACACTACAGAGGCAGGTATCGCATTCGATCCTTCATGTAAGCTCGAGGATGCACCAGCAAGCAGCTATCCTGGAAAACTGGTTCAGTTGTTGTATCGCCGTTATCAGACTTTCAATGGCGATAAGACCAAGGGACTGATTATCTTCCCATGCGAGTTGATTTTCCTGAACGGTCACGTTTTGAAAGATTGTATTTACAAATATATCGAACTGTGGAACCTTGGCGATGACTTCAAGAAATGGTTCGAGGAGGCTTGCGGCGTATATGCTACCCTCGTTGACCGTATCGTACCAGGATTCCCACGTAAGGAGATTGCCGAGATCCAAGAAAAGATTTCATATCGCGACAATCTGGTTGTACAGGCAGAGAACTTCCACCTGTGGGTCATCGAAGCTCCAAAGGAAGTAGAGAAGGAGTTCCCAGCAGACAAGGCTGGCCTGCATGTTCTTTTCGTTCCATCAGAAGAACCATACCACAAGCGTAAGGTAACCCTGTTAAATGGTCCTCACACCGTATTGAGCCCTGTTGCTTTCCTGAGTGGTGTTAACATCGTACGCGATGCCTGCAACCACGAGGTGATTGGCAAATATATCCATAAAGTTCAGTTTGAAGAGCTGATGCAGACACTCGACCTGCCTATGGACGAGCTCGAGAAGTTTGCTGGCGACGTATTGGAGCGTTTCGACAATCCATATGTTGACCACCAGGTAACCAGCATCATGCTGAACTCATTCCCCAAGTTCCAGGCTCGCGACCTGCCCGGCGTAAAGACATTCCTGGAGCGCAAGGGCGAGCTGCCTAAGGGATTGGTATTCGGTCTGGCTGCTATCATCACCTACTATAAGGGTGGTAAGCGCGAGGATGGTGTTGAGATTGTACCAAACGACGACCAGAAGATTATGGACCTGCTGAAGGAGCTCTGGGCAACAGGCGACACACAGAAGGTTACCGATGGTGTGCTGGGCGCCGAGTTCATCTGGCAGGAGGATCTGAACAAGATTCCAGGTCTGAACGCTATGGTGAAGCAGGATCTCGACCTCATTAAGAGCGTAGGCATGCTCGAGGCCGTCAAGAGTATTCTTTAATAATGAATGAGTGATTCAATAGAGATAAAAGGGGCACGCGTCAATAACCTTAAGAATATTGATGTTAAGATTCCCCGAAACCAATTTGTTGTGATTGCCGGAGTCAGTGGCTCCGGCAAATCATCTTTGGCCTTCGACACATTGTATGCCGAGGGCCAACGCCGTTATGTAGAGAGTTTGTCGAGCTATGCCCGACAGTTCCTTGGAAGAATGAACAAACCTGAGTGTGATTTCATTCGCGGCATACCGCCTGCCATTGCCATCGAGCAGAAAGTGATATCAAGGAATCCACGAAGCACTGTGGGCACCAGCACAGAGATTTACGAATATCTACGCCTGCTGTTTGCCCGCATAGGTCACACCTATTCGCCCATCAGTGGCTGCGAGGTGAAGAAACACTCTACCGAGGATGTTGTACAAAAAATGCTGGAGTTCTCGAAAGGTACTCGATTCGTAGTGATGGCCCCCATCCATCTGCACGAGGGGCGCTCTATGGAGCAACAACTCAAGACCTACCAGTTAGAAGGTTATGCCCGCATCTACGTCAACAATGATTTCCAGCGCATAGATGATTATCTGGCAGCAGGCAAGTTCGACGATGAGAATATCTATCTGGTCATCGATCGCATGAGCGTAGACGACACCAAGGATGTGATTGCCCGTTTGGTCGACTCTGCCGAGACTGCTTTCTACGAAGGCCATGGTGAGTTACGCTTGCTATTCCCACCAACCATCTTCTACGATTTCTCAATGAAGTTCGAGGCTGATGGTATGACCTTTGAAGAGCCTACCGACCAAATGTTCTCGTTCAATTCACCAGCAGGTGCCTGTCCTGAGTGTCAGGGCTTTGGACGTATTGTTGGCATCGACGAGAAATTAGTCATCCCCAACACCACCCTATCTGTTTACGATGGTTGTGTGGTTTGTTGGCATGGCGAGAAAATGAAAGAGTGGCTCGACTGGTTCTGTCGCCATGCGGCCAAGGACGATTTTCCCATCTTTGAGCCATACATGAACCTGACTCAGAAACAGAAGGACTGGCTCTGGCACGGACTGCCCTCAGATAAAGGCAAGAAGGAGCGTCCATGTATCGATGCCTTCTTCGAGATGGTTCAGGAGAATCAGTACAAAATACAATACCGTGTGATGCTGGCACGCTATCGTGGCAAGACCACTTGTCCAAAGTGTCATGGCACACGCTTAAAGCCCGAAGCCGACTACGTGAAGATTGGCGGACGCAGCATTACCGACCTGGTACAAATGCCTGTGGTAAAGGTAAAGGAGTGGTTTGAGCGCTTGGAACTCGACCAGCACGATGCCGAAATTGGTAAGCGTCTGCTAATAGAAATCAGGAGTCGTCTGCAGTTCCTGCTCGATGTGGGTCTGGGGTATCTTACCCTCAACCGTTTGTCGAACTCGCTCTCAGGTGGTGAGAGTCAGCGTATCAACCTCTGTACATCGCTGGGTAGTTCGCTGGTTGGCTCGTTATATATCCTCGACGAGCCCAGTATTGGCTTGCACTCCAGGGATACCGACCGCTTGATTCACGTGCTGAAGGAACTGCAATCGTTAGGTAATACGGTGGTAGTAGTTGAGCACGATGAAGATATTATGCGCGCTGCCGACCACCTGATAGATATTGGTCCTGATGCAGGACGTCTGGGAGGAGAGGTTGTATTTGATGGTGATGCAAAAGAGGTAAACAAAGCCTCTTTAAAAAAATGGCCCAAGAGCTATACTGTCAAATATCTGCTACACGAGGAAGAGATACCTGTACCAACGTCTCGACGTCCATGGAACAGATTCATTGCTATCAAGGGCGCTCGATTGAACAACCTGAAGGGTATCGATGTCAAGATTCCACTAAATGTGATGACAGTAGTGACGGGCGTATCTGGTTCAGGAAAATCAAGTCTGATAAAAGGCATCCTCTACCCAGCTTTGCGACGTCGTCTCGGTGATGCATGTGATGCACCTGGTGAATTCATGGGGTTGCAAGGTGACGTTGATGCTATTAAGCACATCGAGTTTGTTGACCAGAACCCAATTGGTAAGAGCAGCCGTTCTAACCCAGCTACATATGTCAAGGCCTACGATGCCATCCGTGAGCTCTATTCTGCGCAACCACTCTCCAAACAGATGGGATTCACCTCACAGTACTTCTCGTTCAATGCTGATGGCGGGCGCTGCGAGGAGTGTAAGGGCGCTGGCACCATTACCGTCGAGATGCAATTCATGGCCGATCTGGTACTGGAGTGCGAAGCATGTCATGGTCACCGCTTCAAGAAAGAGATTCTTGATGTGAACTATCACGGCAAGAACGTCGATGATGTTCTGAATATGACCATATCAGAAGCCATATCCTTCTTCCAAGAGCATGGCGAAACTACTATCGTTAAACGTCTGAAGACGCTTGAAGACGTTGGCTTAGGATACATCAAACTGGGACAGAACTCATCGTCACTCTCAGGTGGTGAGAACCAGCGTGTAAAACTGGCCTACTTCATCGGACAGGAGAAACAGGAGCCCACGCTCTTTATCTTCGACGAGCCAACCACAGGTCTGCATTTCCACGATATACAGCGCTTGTTGAAAGCTTTCGACGCCCTGATAGCCCGCGGACACACCATCCTGATAATTGAGCACAACATGGAGGTCATTAAATGTGCCGACCACGTGATAGACTTAGGACCAGATGGTGGCGATAAGGGTGGTAACTTAGTGATAGCCGGAACGCCCGAACAAGTGGTGGCATGCAAAGAGAGTCTGACAGGAAAATACCTGAAAGAGAAACTGGAATAAAAAAGAATAACAACTTTGAGATACGATCAACTATTCACCAAAACACTACTGGCCGCCATACTTACGAGTATGGTCATGAGTGTTTCAGCGAGCAACAAACGTGATTCGCTGAATATCTTGAATCGTATCTATAATTACCAGCAGGCCAACACTGAAGCCATCGACAGTCTTGAGGATCAGGTGTACGCCAAGTTCCGCTACCATGTGGACAAACGCAATGCCGTATTGTGGCTCATCCCCTCTATGTATGTGATGGCTAAGGACGAGAGGGATTATATCCGTGAGTCGTACAGCAAGGTATTATTCAAGAATGCGCACGATTACAACATCTCCAACCAGTTGCTGTCAGGCACCATCCGTCGTAACCGCAAGGCACTACCTACCCTGCTCGACTACATGACGCCCAACATCTACGATATCGACCTGTACAATGGGCACATGCTCTCACCCTTCAATAAATGCAATCGCAGGTATTACCGTTTTACCCAGAAGCAGCAACACGACGGCACCACCCGTCTGGAGTTCCGTCCGAAGATTTACAACACGCAGTTGCTGAATGGTTATGCCATTGTTGACACCAATACAGGACGCATTATCCGCACGCTACTGAATGGCGAGTATGATATGCTTACCTTCCGCACAGAGATTACACAAGGCGAAGAAGGCGGGCGCTCCATCATGCCAGCCAAATGTACTACAGTAGCCACTTTCCGATTCATGGGGAACAGGATTTCTGCCCTGTTCGATGCCAACTATAACTGCGAAAAGTCGCTACCCGATTCTGCCGGGAAACAGGACAGCAGAGATTTGATGGACGAGGTTCGTCCCATACCGCTTACAGAAACAGACAGGCTGATCTATGAAGCCTACGACCAGAAAAACCGTCATGACTCGATGGTACAAGACACGCTCCCCAAGAAACAGCGACTTTGGAAGAAGATTTTCTGGGATACCATTGGTGAGAACCTGGTTACTCCTATCAAGGCAGAATCGGAGGAAGCCAACTTCAGCATGTCGCCCATCATCAACCCAATGTACGTAAGTTACAGTCATGCCCGTGGTGTGCGTTATAAGATGCGCTTCCGTTCGCAATACAACTTTTCGGCCCATCGTTATCTAACGCTCAACCCCACGTTTGGTTACACCTTCAAGGACCATCAATTCTACTTTACGGCCCCACTCCGTATGACGTATAACCCAAAACGTAACGGATATACCGAGGTCGTGTTTGGTAATGGTAACCGCATCAGTACATCTACGGTGATGGATGTGATTAACGCAGCCCATCAGGACACCATCAACTTCGATAATACGGATATTGACAAGTTTAAGGACCAGCATTTCAGCATCATCAACAATATCATGTTGTTCGACTGGTTGGATATCGAAACAGGTTTCATATACCATCGCCGTTCAGCTGTTAACAAAGAGTTGATGAAGTGTTACAACATGCCAACAGAATATCGCAGCTTTGCCCCGAGCATCGGTCTGAAATTCTCGCCTTGGCTGAATCATGGCCCTGTTCTGTCGGCCGACTACGAACGAGGTGTTAAGGGTGTTAACAAGTCGGATTTAGAATATGAACGCTGGGAGTTTGATGCCCAATGGAAGAAAAAGATTCCTGGTTTGCGATTGCTCAACATGCGTGCTGGTGCAGGTTTCTATACCAATAAGAAAGACAACCTGTTTGTGGATTATGCGAACTTCCGCGATGAAAACCTGCCAGAAGGATGGGACGACGACTGGAGTGGTAACTTCCAACTGCTACGTAGTCGTGTGTACAACCAGTCAGATTACTATCTGCGTGGCAACGTGTCGTACGAATCGCCCATGCTGGTGGCCACATGGATTCCCTACTTGGGAAAATATATTGAGAAAGAGCGCTTTTACCTGAGTGGAGTATTGCTTCAGGATTCGCGTCCCTATTACGAATTAGGCTATGGTTTTACCAATAGGTATATCTCTGTTGGTGCCTTTGCCAGTTTCCATAACACCCACTTCGACCGCATTGGCATAGAGGTGGAATTTGAACTTTTCAGAAGATGGTAAACGAAACACAGAAATCACTCACTGTATATAAGGCCAGTGCTGGAAGCGGTAAGACTTTCACGCTCGCTACAGAGTATATCCGTCTGCTGGTAGAGAATCCGCAGAGCTATCGCAACATTCTCGCAGTGACCTTCACCAACAAGGCTACAGAAGAGATGAAAATGCGTATTCTCAGTCAGCTGTATGGCATTTGGAAACAGTTGCCTGAGTCAGACAACTATCTGCAGAATATCCAAGCGAAAACAGGTCTTAAGCCAGAGGTTATCAGCGAGCGAGCCGGGTTGGCACTCAACAATCTGACTCACAACTATAACTATTTCCGTGTGGAGACCATCGACACATTCTTCCAAAGCGTGCTGCGTAACATGGCTCGCGAACTCGACCTGACCACCAACCTACGTATTGGATTGAACGATTATCAGGTAGAAGAGTTGGCTGTCGATCAGCTGATAGAAGATCTGACCACAACAGATGTGATGCTGCAATGGATTCTGAAGTACATCATGGAGAACATCTCTGATGATAAATCGTGGAACGTGATAGCACAGATTAAAAAGTTTGGTCAGAACATCTTTAAGGACTATTATAAAGAGGTGAGTCTCACCCTCGAACAGAAGATGGGCGAGGAAGGATTCTTTGAGAACTATACCAACTGCCTGCGCGAGTTACGCCACTCGACCGAGGAGCACATGAAGGAGATTGGAGAATCATTTTTCGACACGCTCGAAGGTGAAGGGCTTACCCCCGACGATCTGTCGAACAAACAACGCGGCATTGCCAGTTTCTTCAACAAACTGAGGCGAGGCGATTTCGATCCCAGCATCGTCAACACTACCGTAGCCAACCACCTTGAGAATCCAGAGAAATGGTGTGCCAAGACACATCCCAAGCGGGATATTATTATCCAGTTAGCCGAAAGCACACTGGGTGAAATACTCAGATATGCAGTAGATGCGCGCGAACAGCAATGGAAAGTCTATCAGTCAGCCAACCTCACCTTACGCCATCTTAACCAGCTACGCCTTCTAAGCAGTATTGAGAAAAAGGTACGCGAACTTAACGAGACTGATAACCGCTTTCTGCTGAGCGATACCCAGCAGTTGCTCCACTCGCTCATTGATGGCAGCGACTCACCTTTCATCTTCGAGAAAATAGGCACCCAACTCAAGCACGTGATGATCGATGAGTTTCAGGACACCTCTACCATCCAGTGGCAGAACTTCAAGGTGCTGCTTTCAGAGACCATGAGTCATGAAGATGGGAGCAACCTGATTGTGGGCGATGTAAAACAGAGTATCTATCGATGGCGCTCAGGCGACTGGCGCTTACTGAATGGTATCGAGCACCAGTTCAACGCCATGCTCATGGATATAAAATCGCTCTCAACCAACTACCGCTCTACACGTAACGTCATCGAGTTCAACAACCAGTTCTTTACCCATGCTGCCAACTTAGAGTATGCAGCACTCGAGGAGTTGAACTGCGACGAGCGCGACCAGCTAAAGAAGGCCTATGCCGACGTAACGCAGCAAGTTCCTGAGAGCAAGCCACAAGAAGGCAGGATTACCATCGAACTGCTTCCTAACGAAGAGTATCAGGAAGAAGTGCTGGCTCACATGACTGACAACGTGAGTCAGCTCATCGACCAAGGCGTTAGTCAGAAGGATATCGCCATCCTGGTGCGCTATAACTTCCATATCCCCATCATTGCCCGGTATTTTCTGGAGCATCTGCCTGAAGTAAGCATTGTGAGCGATGAAGCGTTCCGTTTAGATGCATCGGGCGCTGTATGTCTGATGATTCAGGCTCTGCAACTCTTGCTAACGCCCGATGACCAACTTACTAAGGCAGCCATTGTAAAAACCTGGCTCTGCACCGTTCAGGGGAAGGAACTGAGCGATAACGAGTTCATGATAGCAGGTGCCGACCTTGATGCCTACCTGCCCGAGGCGTATATAGCCCACTTTGATGAGCTATCTACCTTACCACTCTACGAGTTGGCCGAGAAGATATATGCTATCTTCGAGTTACATCGCTTAGAGGGTCAGGGCGCCTACCTGTGTGCCTTCTACGACCAGTTGGCCAACTACGTTAACGAGAATACTACAGATATCCAGGCATTCCTGACAGAGTGGGAAGAGTCGCTTTGCAAGAAGACTATCCAAAGCGATGAAACCAACGGTATCCGTCTGATCTCCATCCACAAATCAAAAGGATTGGAGTTCGATCATGTGATTATCCCCTTCTGCGACTGGCCCTTGGAAAAAACAACTGATAACATCATCTGGTGCCAGCCTGACGAGGCACCTTTCAACGACCTGCCCATCGTACCTATCGACTATAGTCAGAAGGCAATGATAGGCACCATCTACGAAGGCGACTACCTGCACGAACACCTGCAGAACATGGTTGATAACCTGAACCTGCTGTATGTGGCCTTTACCCGTGCTGCCAAGAGTCTGTTTGTAATTGGCAAACGTGGTGCTAAGACCTCACGTTCGGCTTTGATTGAGCTCTGTCTGCCTTTAGTGGCTGGCGATATGCCTGATGCCCAGTTGGAGGGTATGGAGAACAATGACGCTACGATTGTATTCTCTATGGGCTCGTTCTCTATTGGTCCGACAGCGCAGGAAGAAACAGCTCCCAGCCAGAACCCCTTCCTACAGAAATCAGAGGCTGTGCATGTGGCCATCCGTAACTTCGAAAGTAAGGTGAACTTCCGTCAGAGTAATCGCAGTCGCGACTTTATCGAGGGCGACGAGCTGGATCAGCAGCATCGTTACATCCAAGCTGGTAGCGTATTGCACGAAATATTCTCCACTATCCAGACTGAGAAGGATATTCCAGAAGCTCTGCAGCGTTTGCAGTTCGAGGGTATTCTGTACGACGAGGAGATGACAGCCAATAAGATTACCACCATGCTGCGTAAACGTCTGGCCGACCCACGTGTAGCCTCGTGGTTCTCGTCCCGCTGGACGCTCTTTAACGAGTGTACCATTCTCTCTGTTGAAGATGGCGAGGTTAAGGAGCATCGCCCCGACCGTGTGATGACTGATGGCAACGAGTGGATTGTGGTCGACTTTAAGTTCGGCCACCCTAACCCTGATTATCATGCCCAGGTGCGCCGTTATATGGACCTTTTGCAGTCGATGGGGCATCAGAACATCAAAGGCTACCTGTGGTATGTTTACAGTAATAAGATTGAAGAAGTATGAAAAGTTTCCTTGAACATGTAGCAGAAGACCTGCTTTCCAGATATGGCACCAATCTATCACGAGTAGCTGTGGTGTTCCCTAACAAGCGTGCATCGTTGTTCCTTAACGAGCACTTGGCACGCTTGGCGCAGAAGCCCCTGTGGAGCCCTGCTTATATTACCATCAGCGATTTGTTCCGCTCGCACTCTAAACTGCAGGTAGCCGACCCTATCCTGCTGGTATGCGAACTGCACCGTGTGTTCACAGCCTGTACAGGTATCGACGAGACGCTCGACCATTTCTATGGTTGGGGACAGCTGTTGCTTTCCGACTTCGACGATCTTGATAAGAATATGGCGCCTGCCGATAAGGTATTGGCCAACCTGCGCGATATCCACGAACTCGACGACACCTCGTATCTCACCCCAGAACAGCGTGAGATGATTAAGCGCTTTTTCAGTAATTTTTCAGAAGAGCACAACTCAGAGCTCAAGGAGCGATTCTTGCACCTGTGGAGCCATATTGGCGATATCTATCACCAATTCAACCAAAAACTGGCCGAACAGCAACTGGCCTACGAGGGTGCCCTCTATCGCCAGGTGGCAACGGACGAGACGTTGGAATTTGAATACGACACCTATGTGTTTATTGGTTTCAACCTGTTGCAGCAAGTAGAGCAAACACTCTTCAGCCGATTAGAGAAGCAGGGTAAGGCCATTTTCTATCAGGATACAGCTGAGGTACCACCATGCCATATCAACCTGATTTCGGCTCCTACCGAGAATATCCAGGCACGCTACATCAGCGAATGGTTGGACGCCGATCGCATAAACGATGGTCGCAAAACAGCCATTGTGCTTTGCAACGAGGGCTTGCTGCAAACGGTTATCCATTGTCTGCCTGAGAATGTTGACAAAATCAATATCACCACAGGTTATCCACTTGGACAGACGTCGATAGCCTCGCTCATTAATACGCTCATCAATATGCAGGTGCATGGTTATTCGTTGCGCAAGCAGACCTTTGCGCGTAGATGGGTTGAGAGCATCAAGCGTCATCCTTACGCCACACTGATGCCCAACGATTTTGCCAGTCAGCGCTATACCGATATCCAGCCCTTACTGCATTGGCTCATCAGTCTCACACAAACCATCGCAACCTCCAAGAGTCCTATCATCGACTCCCCACTCGATACAGAGAGCCTCTTCCGTATGTACACCTTGCTTAATAGATTAAGTGGACTGGTGGATAGTGGCGATCTTCAGGTTGATGTAATTACGCTACAACGCCTGATTGTACAGCTGATATCAACCACCTCTATCCCCTTCCATGGCGAACCTGCCGAAGGTATCCAGGTGATGGGTGTGCTCGAAACGCGAAACCTCGACTTCGACCATGTGCTTCTGCTTTCGTGCAACGAGGGTAACATGCCACGTGGCGTTAACGACACATCGTTTATCCCCTACGCCTTGCGTAAAGCCTACGGCTTGACCACTATCGATTACAAGGTATCTATCTACGAGCATTATTTCCATCGTCTTTTACAACGTGCAAAAGATGTTACTATCCTGTATAACAATGCCACCAGCGATGGTAAAACAGCCGAGATGTCGCGCTTTATGCTGCAGCTGATGGTTGAGAACAAGATTCCTATTTCGTATCAATCGTTAAAGGCAGGTCAGACACCTCAGCTTCACGCCCCCAAGGTTATTGAGAAGACACCAGAGGTCATGTTGCAGATGCAGAAACGCTTCGAGCCTAAGCGTGGCGGTATCAGTCCTACGGCCATCAACACCTATCTGCGTTGTCAGCTACGCTTCTTTTACCACTATGTATGTGAACTGATTGAACCTGATACCACAGAGGACGATCTGATAGACAATCGCCTGTTTGGTAACATCTTCCATAAGGCCGCCCAGCTACTGTACCAGAACATGACATCGACCACAATAACCTCGATGATGCTCGATGATCTGCTAAAAGAGGCTGTCACCATTGAGCGCACTGTCGACGAGGCTATCAAGCAGGAGTTCTTCAAAATCAACGATCCCTCGCGTCCATTGCCTCCACTCGATGGTCTGCAACTCATCAATCGTGAGGTAATCATCAAGTACCTGCGCCAGCTGGTGGAGGCCGATCGTCGTTTGACCCCCTTCCGCATACTGGGTCTCGAAAAGTGGGTCGACATCCATATTGGAGGTTGGAAGATAGGCGGTATTATTGACCGTTTAGACAGCATTACCGATCCTGAGACGGGTGAGGAACGTATCCGTGTTATCGACTACAAGACAGGTGCGCGCCACCTGAAGGCCATGCCTGACGTAGAGGCCATCTTCTCTCAGGAAGCCATCAAGGATCATAGCGACTACTTCTTACAGGCCTTCTTATATGCTCATATCATACGCTCTAATACGGCGCAGCCAGTGTCACCCTGCCTATTGTTCATCCAGCATGCAGGTAGTGAGGACTATGATCCCACTTTAAAACTCGGAAAAGAAACGGTCACAGATATAGCGACGTATGCAGATGCATTCATCGCGTTGTTCAAGCGTCAGTTGGACGAGATGTTCAATCCACAGATATCCTTCTGTCCTACCGATGATCGTCATCGTTGCGAGTCATGCCCTTATGCCTCACTCTGCCGAGGCTAAGGGTGCATTCTCTTCACGTTCTTTCAGCTCCTTACGCAGTTTCAGCTCATCCATATAGCCAGCGGTAATGATACCAGAAGGCAGCGCGATGATGGCAATACCCACAATCGACGAAAGGATACTGATAACACGTCCTGTATTCGAGATAGGATACAGGTCGCCATAGCCCACGGTAGTCAGCGTACATGCTGCCCAATAGAAGGCGTCGAAGAAATTTCTAAACAATGGTTGCCCTGTCATGGGATTAATGATATCCTCAGCATTAAACATAATGAGAGCCGTAATGAAAATATAGAACAGAGCCAACGAAGCTACTGTCCACAATATTTTCCCCTGTTTGCGCACCACGGCTACAATAAGCATCAGCGGTTCGAAGTAACGCACCACCTTAAAGATACGCAACAGTTTCAGCAGTCTCGACACACGCACAACCTTGAACGTAGGTGATATCATATTGAAGACAGGCAGGATTGACAACAGGTCAATAATAGCCATAGGCGTAAACGGATACACCACATACGCACGCCAATCCTTGTATTTCGACTCAAAGTCTGCAGTAGCCCATCTCAGGACATAATCGATGATAAAGAGGAGACTGGAGATCAGATCCATCCACCAGAACCACTTGTTATAGTGTCTGAACATGAGTGGAAACACACCAATCACGATAGCCATCAGCATCACAAAGCTATAGATCCGTGCCTGTGTACTCAGCCTGGGTGTCTTCACGATATCGTACACAATTTTTCTCCAATTTGTCTCCATAGTATTATCTGTTTTTGTTGTTAGTAAACCAGCTATGTGTAAAATGGTACATGCCCAGTGCCAGCACTACCAATACCAACGCTACTATCAGTGCTGTGATGGTATCGCCATGAAACAAGGCTATGCCAATACCCACGCCCCATGCTATACCACTCTCCCACCCAAGCAGGAAGGTACTCTGCGAAGTGCCTCGCTGACAGTGTCGACTCAACTTGATAAAAAACAACAAGAATCTTGAACCTATCAGTCCGATACCCATGCCTATGAACAGAGGAGCTGCCACCATCACAATAGGCAGGTCGCGCGTAATCATCATGAGCAGCGCAGCACCTATCAGAATCAAGCCAGTCACCACCTCACTCTTCAACTCTGCATCCTTGAAAACGAAGCGCTGCGATAGGATTGCGAGCACAAAACCCATCATCATTGTAGAGTAGAAATGCTCTGAAAGCACTACAGAAAAGATCAGGCCTATGGCCAGAGTCACCAACTGCAGATTGACAAACAGGGGGAATCCGTGAGGCAGGAAGAAACGGTCTAAACTCATCGTTGGGATATCATCTTGAGGCGCACGGAAAGGGAAGTTCACCAACAATACCAACACCATCACAGCCACAGCGCACACCATGGCGGCTGTCACTACGAGGTGGAAACCACCAATGCGCCAGAACAGCAGTCCTGCCATTGGTCCCATCGACAAGGCGAAACGCGAGAACCAGGCTGCCGAGTGGTTAGCCTCCGTGCGTTGGAACGACTCACAGGTATCAATGATGAGTGTACTTGTCAGCACCATCTGTGCCAATCCGAAGACTGCCCCCCAGGCAAATCGCTGCACAAAGATGACTACAGGCGAAGTTACATGCATATGCAGCCCATCAAGATAATACAAGGTAGCTATTAAAAGAGCTTCGACCATTACCGCAATGATGCACACCTGATTTCTACGATAGTGCTGAACCATATACGATATGAATGCGCCAAGTGCGAAAAGTCCTACGCCGAATGCTCCCATGGCGATGCCAGCATCCTGTGGCGAGAACTGCTGTTCTTCCAGCAGCCATTGCGGCATGGTAGGCACCAGCATATAGATGGTCATAGCCAATAGGAAGTTGGCAATTGCCATCAGCCAGAAATCCTTATGCCACAACCTGATGTGTACGGGCGTGTTCTGAGAATTCATTTTACGATTTGAAACTATTTCGGGTGCAAAATTAGTAATTTTCTGCGAGAAATTTGTTATTTTCGTATTTTTAGTGTATTTTTGCGCAAAAAATAAGTAAAACAACATGTCTTATCGAATAAAATGGACGTTTTTTCTGCTTTTACTGATGGTTCTCTGTAGTTGTAGCAACGAGAACGACGGCAAGCTCACATTCGAACGCCTGGAGGCGGAAAAGAGCGTCAAACTCTCTAACGAGGAACTCTCACCGCTGTGCAGTGTGAGTCTGAAGATGGATTGCGCAACCAAGGAGAGTGGTAAGGTAGGCGAAAAGATTAATAGCACCATCGTGTACCGTCTGTTTAATCAGGACGGCATCAGCATGCAGGCTGCTATGAATCAGTATACTGATGCCTATACCCTGTCATACAAGCAGCACATGCTGCCACTCTATAACGAGGATCGCGCCGATACCACTAAACGCTCGTGGTATGAGTTCCACTACATCATCAATGCCACAGCCGAACAAACCTCACGCCGCACATTAGCCTATCTGGCTACCATCGACTACAGCGAGGGGCATGCCAACAGCATTCACCAACTTGTGCCTTTCAACTTCTACTCAGCCACTGGCGAAGAGATTCTTCCAAAGGATATCTTCGTGGCAGGCTACGAGACCCAGTTGCCACGCCTGCTACTTGAAGCCCTTATGCAGAAAGCAGAGGTCAACGACCTGAGCCAGCTGAAGGAGAAAGGCTATCTGACCACTGTCGACATGTACGTGCCCGAGAATATGATTGTGAGCGACAATACCATCACCTTCATCTTCAATCCCTCAGAGATTGCCTCACTCGAGCTGGGCACCATCGAGTTGGTACTCACCTATGCCCAGATGCAGAAATTCATCAAGACATCATTTATCAAGACACTACAATGAACGCAGAGATTATCTACAGATACTTCCCCCATCTGAGTGACGAACAGCTGAAACAGTTTGCCGCCTTAGGCGAACTCTATCGCGATTGGAACAGCAAGATCAACGTGATCTCGCGCAAGGATATCGACCACTTCTACGAGCACCACGTGCTCCACTCATTGGCTATTGCCAAGATTGTAAACTTCCGTCCAGGCACGCGCATCCTCGATTTTGGAACAGGCGGCGGCTTCCCTGGTGTACCCTTATCCATACTCTTCCCTGAGTGCCAGTTCAAACTTATCGACGGCACAGGCAAGAAGATTCGTGTGGCACAGGAGGTATGCAATGCCATCGGCCTGAAAAACTGCGCCCCAACCCATCTACGTGGTGAGGACGAGAAGGACAAGTACGATTTCATTGTCTCACGTGCTGTGATGCCCCTATCCGATCTGGTCAAGCTCATGCGTAAGAACGTCTCTAAAACCCAACAGAACGCACTGCCCAATGGTGTCATCTGTCTGAAGGGCGGTCATCTGGAAGCAGAATTGAAACCTTTCCAGCGCATCGTAGAGACTACGGACATCTCACAGTTCTTCAGTGAGGAGTGGTTTAAGGAGAAATACATTATCTATCTGCCACTATGATCACCGTCAAGTCGTTCTGTTTCAATCTCCTTCAGGAAAACACCTATGTGGTGAGCGACGATACACACGAGTGTGTTGTCATTGATTGTGGCGCCTACTATGAGGAAGAGCGCCAGGCCCTGGTCAACTATATCAACAACGAGGGGCTCAAACCTGTCCATCTGTTGTGTACCCATGGTCACTTCGACCATAACTTCGGCATCGACACCATCTATCAGCAGTATGGTCTTCAGCCAGAGATTTCAGCCGATGACGAATGGCTCATCAGCGATATTCCAGGTCAGTTCGAAGCGATGGCAGGTATCCGTCTCAAGCGTAGCTATCCAGCGCCAGCCCGTTACTTCAGACAGGATGAGGTCATCTGTTTCGGTACCCACCAGTTACAGGTGCTACGCACCCCAGGCCACACCCCAGGCGGCGTGAGTTTCTATTGTGCCGAGGAAAAAAGTGTGTTTACAGGCGATACATTGTTCCGCATGAGCATAGGCCGCACCGATTTCGAACGTGGCAGCTATGCCGATATCATGCACAGTCTGCAGTCTGTTCTTGCTGCCCTGCCTGCCGATACCAGAGTCTATACTGGTCATGGGCCGCAATCCAATATCGGCGACGAGAAACAGTATAATCCTTATATGAACGCATAAAAAAAAGAGTTGGTGTTTAAACCAACTCTTTTGCTCTTTCTAATGCGATATTGATGTGCGAGCAAATATTTTCCTCGCCTAACATCTTATCCAATCCTGCCTTATGGAGTACAGCCTGTACTGTTGGGTTCACACCCGACAGGACAACCTGGATACCCTCGTTCTGGCTCATGGCACAGAGGTTGGTCAGGTTGTGGATACCTGTAGAATCCACGAAAGGCACCTTACGCATACGGATGATACGCACCTTAGGACGCTGGTGCCCCATGGTACTCATCAGGTCTTCGAACTTGTTACCAGCACCGAAGAAGTAAGGACCGTTGATCTCATACACCTCTACGCCCTCAGGGATGGTCAGGTGCTCCAGATTACCCATCTGGAAGTCGCTCTCTTCCTCTTCTGGGTCAATCTCGTCGCTGATTACCTTCACATCGGTAGTCTCAGCCATACGACGCATGAACAGCAAGCAAGCGCAGATCAGTCCCACCTCGATAGCGATGGTGAGGTCGAAGATGACCGTCAAGAGGAAGGTCACACAGAGCACAATCACATCGCTCTTGGGGTTCTTCATGATTGAGGCAAACGAGCGCCATCCACTCATATTGTAGCTTACGATAACCAGCACACCAGCCAGACAAGCCATAGGGATGTACTTGGCGAGCGGCATGAGGAAGAGGAATATGAGCAGCAGCACGGCAGCATGCACAATACCAGCCACAGGTGTACGACCACCATTGTTGATATTGGTCATGGTACGCGCGATAGCACCTGTAGCGGGGATACCGCCAAATATAGGACTGGCCAGATTGGCCACACCCTGTGCAATCAATTCTGTATTAGAGTCGTGGCGATCGCCAATCACACCATCGGCTACTGTGGCTGAAAGCAAAGATTCTATAGCACCCAAGATGGCGATGGTAATGGCTGGCGACACCAGGCCCTTAATCACGTCCCACGACAAGGCGGGCATCTCTGCATCAGGCAACTGGTTCGAAATCGAGAATCTGTCGCCAATGGTTTCAATACTCGTCACGCCAGCATACTGCTTCAGCAGCAGTGCAGCTATAGTCATCACGATGATGGCAATCAGCGATCCAGGCAGTTTCTTCAGCACACTGTTGTACTTGGCAATCATTGGCCAGCCAGCAATCACTGCTACAGAGCCAATACCCACAGCCGTACTCCACAGGTCGATTGTGCCGAAGTCGCCAATATAGGCCCCCCATTTCTCAATGAAGTCGCTGGGCACGCTCTCCATCGTCAGACCAAACAGATCCTTGATCTGTGTGGTAAAGATGGTGAGTGCGATACCACTGGTAAAACCTACTACAATAGGATATGGGATATACTTGATGATGGTGCCCAGATGCAGCACTCCAAACATAATCAGGAACACACCTGCCATCAGTGTGGCAATGGTCAGTCCCTCGAAACCATACTGCTGGATAATACCATAGATAATAATGATAAACGCTCCTGTAGGTCCACCTATCTGTACCTTCGATCCACCCAGCAGCGAGATGATCAGTCCGGCTACGATAGCGGTGATGATACCCTTCTCAGGGGTTACACCTGATGCGATACCGAATGCGATGGCCAATGGCAGTGCCACGATACCTACGATGATACCGGCCAGCAGGTCGGTGGTAAACTGTTGTTTGTTGTAGTGCCGAAGTGTCGACAAAAGTTTCGGCTTGAATGCAAATGTTGTCATCATCCTTCTATTAATCTCTATTAATAAACTTGTTATCATGAAAAAACGGCTGCAAAGGTATAAAAAATATAAATCTTCAGCAACTTTTGCATGGTTGTATTCTGAAAAACCTTATTTTTGTTGCCACATATCAAGTCCTGTTTATGGTGTTACTAAAGAAACAATGTCAACTCTACTGGGCAGTGATCGCTGCCCAGTATTTCGGTATGTATCCGGGCATCGTCCATGCGCTCACGCAGACGGTCGCTGATCACAAAATAGTCGATACGCCAGCCAGCGTTCTTCTGTCGCGCCTGGAAGCGGTAGCTCCACCACGAATAAGTCACCTGTTCAGGATACTTATAGCGGAAACTGTCAGTAAACCCTTCGCCCAGCAGTTTTGAGAACTGCGCGCGCTCCTGATCAGTAAAGCCGGCATTCATGCGGTTGGTCTTGGGATTCTTCAGGTCAATCTCCTCGTGGGCCACGTTCAGGTCGCCACACAGGATGACGGGTTTCTTGGCATCGAGCCCCTTCAGATAGGCACGGAAGTCGTCCTCCCATGTCATACGGTAGTCCAGTCGTTTCAGTCCGTCCTGCGAGTTGGGTGTATAGCAGGTCACCAGATAGAAGTCGTTCATCTCGAGCGTGATGACGCGCCCCTCATGGTCGTGCTCATCGATGCCGATGCCATAGGTCACACTCAGCGGATGGTGCTTGGTAAAGATGGCGGTACCGCTGTAGCCTTTCTTGTCGGCATAGTTCCAGTAGCTCTCATAACCTTCGAAAGCCAGGTCCAGCTGCCCTGCCTGCATCTTTGTTTCCTGCAGACAGAAGAAGTCTGCGTCGAGTGTTTTGAACACCTCACTGAATCCCTTACCTTCACACGCCCTCAGGCCGTTCACATTCCAGCTTATCAGTTTCATATTTCTTCTTTAATTCTATTCTTATATATACATACGCCACTATAACCAGTAGCAGGATAGCCGCCAGCAGCATTGCCACAATCTTCAGTTCGTAAGCCAGCACCTGCATGTCAATCAGTCCGCATGGCACCACCGTCACCATCATCCAGTTGGTATATTTCAGTGGTGTGTAGAACAGGTAGCAGTCCTCGCCCTTGAACAGGTAGCGTTTGTCGCTCTCCAGACTGCTCAGTCGACCTCCTTTCATTTCTTCCAGCAACAGGGCACGCTCCTGTGGTGTATGGCCTTTCACATAGTCGTAGAATATGCCTCTCATCAGATGCCGCTCATCAGGATGGGTGATAAACGTGCCGTCGTAGTTGATGATGAAACTCTGCGACTCCAGGTCGAGCCACTGGTTGAAAAAGGCGCTATGGGCATTATAGGAACTGTCAGTCTCAGCCAGTTTGTCTGTCAGCCAGTCGAGCGATATGTCGGCTCCCAGCACAGCCACTGGTCTGCCACTCTTCTCGTGTATGGGCACCATATAGGCAGCCAGTGGAGTTTTGTTGTCGTAGCCATCGTAGAAGGGTTCGCTCCATTCAGCCGTATCACCCTCGATCACGCTCTTGAACCAGCGTTCGTTCAGGTAGTCAAAGTCCTTGTCGCCCTTCTCGTCAGTCAGTATCTCCTCTGGGTTCTCTGGGTTGCGCCAGGCAAACGGGCAGTACTTATGTCCCTTTTTGCGGTAGTAGTCCTTGATAAAGTTCATGCCGCAGCTATGCACACGGTTTCCCTGCCTCACAATACGTGCCATCACGTCCACCTGCCCATCGGGCTTGTCGAGGGTCTGTTCTATATAGTACACATTGTTTGTAACCTGCACATACACATCCGACAGCACCCGTCGCGTGTATTCATAGTTTATCAGCATCTTGTGGTGATAGGTCTCGCAATATAGCGCCGACATTTTCTGCGATGTATTCGTGAATATCAGATACGACACCCCAGCCATCAAGACCAGCCCCCATACCAAGAGTCTGACGGCAATCTTCCTTGCTAATGATTTCGGTTCTTTCTTCATATTGCCCATTCTTTAGTTTTTTTTCTCGAAGTGCTGGCACTGCCCCCTGCAGCACCAGCACTTTATAGATGTACAGATCATAAAGATCTGCGCTGTCTACTTCTTTTCAGCCTTGGCAGCCTTAGCCTTGGCAGGCGCCTTCTTGGCAGCAGGCTTCTCAGCCTTGGCAGCAGCTTTGGCAGCAGCCTTCTTGGCAGGCTTCTCGCCCCCCTCCAGCTTCTCAATCTTAGCCTTCAATCGGGTAATCTCCTTATCCTTCATCTCAATCTCGTCGCCCTGATTCTTGATGGTAGTCAGCAGACCTTCGAGCTCATCGTTATCGATGTCGAGTGGATAGAGAGCGTTTACTCTGTTGATGAAGTCGCCCAGGATGTTCATATAGTTGGTGAAGGCATCAAACGGTCCGCTGTAGATACCACGGTCCAGTCCTACGTTAGAGGGCTTGGTGGTCATGAAGCGGAAGTTGTTCGAGGCCTGCAGATAATCCCAGTCCTGATTGATGCGGGGATCGTTGGCGATACGCAGACGATCGGCCACGCTGTAGAGCTTATTGAAAGCCTCGCGCTGCATGGCGTTACCCAGCCAGCAGCTCACGTCGCGCTCCTCGTCCACCCATGAGAGTGTGTCAGGCACATCGAGCTGACTCACGCTCTTGCAGGCCTTGCATATCTCCGTAGGTGTAGAGAAGATGATACCCTTGGCCTGAGCCTGTGCAGGCAGCGCCTTCAGGAAGTCGAGGATATTGCTCGACAGTGGCTGGGCGATACCCAGAGCCGAGAGTTCCATGAAGATATTGATGATCTGCTCCTCTTCAGGCAGACGTGCAATGCGGTCGATATAGGCATCGGCAAAGAGTGGATAGCCATCCCACTCCGAGTTGTTGAAGCGCAGCGAGATATCGTCAGAGAGTTCGATGTCGCGCAGCAACAGCTTCAGGTTTGGTGCCAGATTGCAGTGATATACATAGTGCGGACTCTTCCAGCCGAGCACGTGTTTGGCCCCCTCGGTGAGCATACCCTTGAAGCCCATCGAAGCCACCTGGGCACCGATATCGTCGCTATAGATGAGCGAAGAGTTACGCAGCACGGTTGGCTTCTTGCCAAACAGCTCCTCAATCTTAGCACATTGCTTCTTCACATCGACAGCAAACGAATCAGGGTTGGCCAACGACGACAGGCCGTGGCTGTAAGGCTCAGCCAGGAACTCCACGCAACCAGTCTCGTTCATGGCCTGCAGCTTCTCGAGCACCTGTGGAGCATGCATCTCCAACTGCTCGATACCTGTTCCAGAGAGACTGAATGCCACCTTGAAGAACTTGCCGTGCTCCTTGATCATGTCGTGCAGGGCATTGAGCGCGGGCATATATGAGCGCTCGGCGATATCGCAGATGCTACGCTCGTTCTCGTAGTCATCGTAATAATAATGATCAGTGCCGATATCGAAGAAACGGTAACGTTTCAGATGAATGATCTGATGTATCTCGAAATATAAACAAATTGTTTTCATAACTTTACTTTTTTACCTTTTTACTTTTTTACCTTTTACTGTTCCCAGCCGAGGGTACGGAGATAGAGTGTACGGATCCATGCCCCCACCTTCTCCCACGTAATCTGGTCAACCTCCTTCTTACCCTCGTCCTTGAGGTAGTTGAAGAGCGACTCATTGTGGCAGATAGAGTAGATGGCATCAGCCAGTGCGTGGATGTCCCAGTAGTCAACCTTGATACAGTTATCCAATATCTCAGCGCACCCCGACTGTTTCGAGATAATCGAAGGCGTGCCGCACTGCATGGCCTCGAGCGGCGAGATGCCAAAGGGTTCACTGACAGAAGGCATGACATACACATCAGAGTTCTTCAGGCACTCGTACACCTGCTTGCCGCGCATAAAGCCAGGGAAGTGGAATCTATCGGCAATACCACGCTCGGCAGCCAGCTGGATCATAGCGTCCATCATATCACCCGAGCCAGCCATACAGAAACGCACGTTGCGCGTACGGTGCAGCACCATGTTAGCGGCCTCAACAAAGTACTCGGGTCCCTTCTGCATGGTGATACGTCCTAAGAAGGTAACCACCTTCTCCTTGCCCGTATGGTCGGCACGTGGAATATCCTGATACTCCTGAGGCAAGGGGTACACAGCATTGTGAACGGTGAAGCACTTGCGTGGGTCCTGATGATACTGGTTGATAACCGTCTGACGGGTCAGCTCGGATACACACATAATGCAGTCGGCCCAGTCCATACCGTTCTTCTCGATGCTGTACACAGTAGGATTCACCTTACCACGCGAGCGGTCGAAGTCGGTAGCATGTACATGGATACAGAGAGGTTTGCCACTCACCTGCTTGGCATGTATACCAGCAGGGAAGGTAAGCCAGTCGTGTGCGTGAATGATATCGAACTCCTCGGCACGTGCCACCTGTCCGGCAATGATCGAGTAGTTATTGATCTCCTCGTGCAGGTTGCCAGGATAACCTCCAGCAAACTCCATAGCACCCAGATCATTCACATTCATATAATTAAAGTCGGCGTAGATATGGTCGCGCAACTTGAAATAGTAGTCGGGGTCCATAATATGGCCCACGCGCTGCTTCACATAGTCCCAGCTGACGTCGCGATAGGCAATGGGCACAGCGTTCATGGCAACGATACGGCAGGCGTGCTGGCTCTCATCGCCGAAGGGGTGAGGCAGGCACAGCACCGTCTCGATATCGCCCTGAGCCTTCAGGCCCTCCGAAATACCATAGTTAGCGGTGGCCAATCCACCGAATACATGAGGAGGATACTCCCATCCAAACATTAATACTTTCATAGCGTTTCCTCCTTACTTTTGATATGAATATTTTTCCATCAACTTGAGCGTGCGGAGAATCTCGGCCACGTTCATGGCAAACGACATGGCGCCACGTCCATGGAATGGCGGGTTACCGTCGAACAGCTCAGAGATGGTGCCGATGGCATGATAGTCCATCTCGTCCTCATAGCCCACCATCTGTCGCTCCACGAAACTCAGGCGCGAACGCTTGTATAGCCTCAGACAGGCCTCCAGGTAGAATCCGCCCAGCCAAGGCCATGCAGTGCCCTGGTGGTAGGCATAGTCGCGCTGCGTCTGCGGCCCCACATAGATGGGGTTATAGCCGCCGCTCTTAGGCGACAGCGAGCGGAGTCCCTTCGGTGTGAGCAGCTCGCGCGTACAGATATCAACCACGCTTTTCATCTGCTGCTGGTTCAGTGGCGAGTAGTCGAGCGCCACAGCGAATATCATGTTGGGGCGAACACTCCAGTCCATCATCGTGCCATCCACGTAGTCGAGCAGATAGCCGTACTCGTTGACGAAAGTCTCAATAAACGATTCCTTCACCTTGGCAGCCAGCGCCTCAATCTTCTCGGCACCTGCCGTATCGCCCTTCTCGCTGGCCATCAGTGCGCAGAACTTCAGGGCGTTGTACCACAGGGCATTAAACTCTACGATATAGCCGGAGCGAGGCACCACGGGCCTGCCGTTGGCAGTAGAGTTCATCCAGGTCACAGCCTTATCCTTTCCGTTCGAGTAGAGCAAGCCATTGTCATCCAGGCGCAGGTTGGGATGCTTGCCATCCAGAATGTACTTGATAATCTTGTGCAGCAGCTTGCCGTACATCTCAAAGCACTTGTCACGGCCCACCTCCTTGGCGTATTGCTGCATGGCCCATACGGCCCACAGGGGCACATCGGGCTGTTCCATCTCGTAGATCTTGCCACTGAGAGGCTTCTCATCCATAAAGGCGCGCAGGTCGCGCTCAGCGGTTTTCATCACCTTCTCGAAATAGTCGGTCTCGCCGATAGCGAGGGTCAGTCCCGGCAGGGCGATGAATGTATCGCGGGCACGGCACTTGAACCAAGGATAGCCAGCCAGCAGATAGCGGTCGTGGTTTTTCTCCTTGCGGTGGAACTGGTGTGCGGCAGTCACTAAGCAATGGTAGAAATTATCGCGTGGCACACGGTCGTTCACCTCGTCGTCGAACAGTTTCTTCATGGCCGATGGCTTGATGGCCGAAGTCGATCCCGAGAAGATGATGCTCTCGCCCTTCTTGATAGGCATGTCGAAATAGCCAGGCACGTAGAGGTCCTCGTTCGAAGCGTAGCCACGCTCCTGCTCCTTAGGATACTCTACGCCACGATACCAGTCGGGCTGGAAAACGAATTCATTTTTCTTTGAGAACTGCATGTACAGATCGGGGTAGCCGGCATACATACAGGTTTTGATACCGTTATCAACGGTGCTGTACTCTCGACTGGCGGTGGCGTTCTCATGGGTAAACTGTCGCACGCTGCGGAACGCCAGGAAGGGTCGGAAACGCAGGGTGGTGGCCGAGTGGGCATCAACCAGCGTGTAGCGTATCAGGATACGATCCTCGTAGTGCTGGAAGATCACCTCCTTCTTCAGGATCACGCCGCCGACACGATAAGTAGTAGTAGGCACCTTGGTGGCATCGAACTCACGGATGTACTTGTGTCCGTTTGGACTGAAATTGTTGCCTTGATACTTGTGCAGGCCGAGGTTGAACTCAGCGCCATGCTGGATCACCGTGCAGTCGAGCGATGATAAGAGCACGTGGTTCTCATCGTCGAGCTCAGGCACAGGCACCACCAGCAGTCCATGGTATTTGCGCGTGTTACAGTCTACCAGTGTAGAGCTGCTGTAGGCGCCCGAACGGTTGGTTCGGAGGAACTCACGGACCAGACTTTCCTGCAGGTTAGTCATCACAGCTTTTTCTAAACGTAGATAGCTCATAGTTCCTGTCTAAAGGTATTTATTAGTGAATATTCAAGTTTGATTTTCCAAAGGTAGGCATTTTTATGCATAGAACAAAGGAATCAAAACCACATTTAACAATTATTGATACTTAAAGAAAAAGGGCGCACACTGTTTGCGCACCCAATCTCTTAATTTGGTATCAAGAAATTTACAACTTCTTGTTCCACGGTAATCCGGTAGGATCCCACTGGTGTTTTCATCATACGCCCGTCGATGCCCACGATGGCTTTCTTGGCATAAGTCACCTCCACCTCCTTGGTACGATAGGGATGCACGCTGCGGTGGTTCAGGAAGCGGCCTGTCACCAGCAGCCACAGTCCCTCGATGAGTTGCACCACCTCGGGATGGTACACCACACTCACGTCGAGCATGCCGTTATATGGCACAGCATTAGGCGTTTGGCCATAGCCAGGCCCCGAGCCTATGCACACGGTCATCACCTTGCGTTCAATCACGTCGCTGTTTATCTTCAGCTTCATCTTGTACTCCATGCGGTGGAACAGCATGACGAACACCGACACCAGGAAAGAGAGGGTGTGCGAGCCGAACAACCGACGGGTCTGACGGCGCAGATTCATAATGTCGGCAGTCAGTCCGATATTAATACAATTCAGGAAATAGCGATGGCACTTGGCACCCAGCTTGTTGGTATAGCGTATGCAGCCCAGGTCGATCTTGCGCACGCGGCGCTGCATCAACCAGTCGATGGTCTGCTCTATCTTGTCATCATCGAAATCCCAGAACTTGGCGAAGTCGTTAAGCAGACCGTTGGGTATCACGCCGATGGCTATCTCGTCGCGCACAGCCTTCTCCTCCATCATCAGGCAGTTCACCGCATCGTTGAGTGCCGAGTCGCCGCCCACAATGACAATGGTCTTGTAGCCGTTCTGAATCATCATCTTCACCAGTCGTTCCACACTTTCAACCGTTTCGCTCTGCACAAAGTCGTAGAGCACATGACGCTCGTCGAGCGCCTTCTGGATTCTCTCCCAACGCTTGCGCGAGTTGAAGAGTAAGCCGGTCTTTGGGCAATACAATATGCCCCATCTTGTTGTTTCTACTGCCATAGTTATTTATTGAACTTTGAACTTTAAACTTTGAACTTTAGGATTTCATCTATCTTTGCCTCCATGGGGAGGGTGGCATCAATCCAGTGGATGGTAAATCCACGTCGCTCCATGCCACGGAACCACGTCATCTGCCGTTTGGCAAACTGGTGGATGGCAATTTCCAGCCTGCTGTACATCTCGTCGAACGAGAGCTGCCCTGTAATATATTCTGTCAGGAATTTATACTCCAATCCATAGTAAATCAGGTCTTCAGGCGCAATGCCTTCGTCGAGCAGATGTCGCACCTCGTCCACCATTCCCTCGTCTAATCGTGCCTTCAGTCGGCGGGTAATTTTCTCGCGCCTCAGTTCGCGGTCGATATCGATGCCGATGATGAGCGAATCCACTGGCGGCAGTTCCCTGCGCGGCACGGGGTTCTCCAGGTTATACGTCTCGATCTCAATGGCGCGTATGGCACGCTGGCACGAGTCCACATCTGTCTTGTTGTGCATGTTCGAGCCTGTCCTGGCCTTCAGTTCCTCCAGCATCTGCGTGAGCTCAGGCAGGGTCTTGCCCTCTAAGCTGTCGCGCAGCGCCTGGTTCTGCGGCACGGGCGACAGTTTATAGCCCTTCAGCACCGCCTCGATATACAGGCCCGTACCACCACACAGAATGGGCACTGCTCCCCTACTCTGTATGTCCTGGTAGGCATCATAGAAGTCCTGTTGGTATTGAAACAGGTTGTATTTCGTACCCGGCTCGCAGATATCTATCAGGTGGTAGGGAATATGCCATGTTCCATGGTCCATGTTCAATGTAAAATCGGCCAGGTCCTTACCCGTTCCGATATCCATCCTACGATACACCTGGCGCGAGTCGGCCGATATCACCTCGCCCCCGATGGCAGCCGCCAGGTGGGCCGCCACAGGCGTCTTGCCCGAGGCCGTTGGTCCTAATATCGTGATCATTCGTTTCATCAGTTCTATATCTCTAATCAATCTCTAATCATTTTGTCTGCAGGCACAGCGTTATCTCACGCCGCCTCCGCCGCCGAAGCCCGAGAATCCGCCTCCGCCGCCACCCCACGACGAGTGTCCGCCACCGCCGCTGGCACGATGCTCGCGCGCCGCCTTGGCAGCCACCGCACTCGAGGTGCTGCGTTGCAGCGTCGAGTAGATGATGGGCAGCGTCATATCGTCGGCCATCTGAGCAGCCACACGGTCCATATCAAAGTAGGCCGGGTTCACCTCCCTCATCTCTTTGATCACCTTATCGGCGATACCGAATAGCGTGGCATAGATCATATAGTCCTTCCACAGTGTCACCTCCTTCAGTTCGCGCTCATCCAGCAGCGTAAACTCCTTCAGGAACTTACGCAGACCGAACACCTCGTTCACGCCCTTATCCGTGGGAGGATACTTCGACAGATCCTTCTTGGCGTGCAGGGTGGTGACAAACTGGTCGATAGCGCTCTGGTGTGTCCTGCTCTTCATATACTGTTTCAGCTCCCATGGCTCCAGCACCCTATCGCTGCCAGCCGCATCCTTGAACATCTTGTACAGCTGACGCATCAGCACAGGTTGCTTGTCTATAGCCTCATAGTCGTGCATCACAAAGTTCGGTTCCATCTTCCCTTTCCTGTTAGGATGTGTTTCGATGGTGATGATACCCATGCTGATAAGTTTCAGGATACAGGCCGACATCAGGTTGTTGTAATCCGCATTGAAGTACTTATAGGCGTTCAGTATCTTGTTAGCCTCCTGCAGATTGCCGTCCAGCGGCACGTCGCGATACCACAGCAGGTTCTTGTTAAGCACATGTTTGGCATGCCACACACGGTATATGCGCCACACCAAACCGCCCACAACCAACAGGGCTGCGCCGCCGTAAAGCAGTATAAACAGGAACCACTCAAAGGGGCTCATATCCTCGTCGTCGCTGTCCACATAGTCGCTGCCCTCAAAAGCCTCGCCTTTCTTCTGCTCAAAGGTCTCCTCCTCCCAGATAGTAGGCTCAAACATGCTTTTGGGGAATTGTGCCATCAGAAACAGGCCCGCCTCGCTGTTCATGGGCTTAGTGGTCTCAGCCAGTATAAAGCCATTCTCAAACCACAGCTCGCCCTCGAACCTGAAGCCCCAGATGCCACACGAGTCCTCACGGATCACCATCGTGCTGTCGGCAGTAGTAATCGCCACACGGGCATGCTCCGGTTTAGGCGATACCGTCGTGTCGAGAAACACGTGTCGCAAGGCACAGGCATCCGGATAGCCGCGCACCAGTCCCGTCATGATATAAGTGGTGGTGTACGTGCGTTCGCCCTCTTCGCCCAGTCCCCAGCACAGCTCAAAGCCATGCTTGGTGGGCACGATGCCGCACTTATACTGTTTCCAGTTGCGACTCTGGTTCACGTCCCAGTCCGTGTTCACAAATGGGGTCCCCGTCTCGTCAGTCACTGTCAGGTCCTTGATCACGCTCTGCCCCATATTCTTCAGCCCGATATAGCACTCCGTACCCTCGCTGTCGATGGTCATCTTACGGGTTTCTGTAATCAGGGCATCACCATTCTTATAGAGCACCACCCGAATATCCAGGTCGTGCAACTGCGGACGGGCCAACAAGTCAATGGCCGTGAGCAGTAATACCAAAATTATCAGTTTAGGCTTCATTCCAGTGTGCAAAGTTAGTAAAAAATCGGCACGGACAACGCGGAAGCGATGCTTTTTTTTCGAAAAAAGTGCAAAAACGCCCCGTTTATCCGCGGAATCCATACCAAAAACCGCCAGCCAAGTACTTCTACTTAGTTAGCGGTTATCTTTTTCTGGTAATTACGACATCGCGAAACGCATGCGCCTGCTCTGGCGTCATCCTATCGGGATAGTCCTTCACGGCTATTCGTAACGCTTTTCAATCACCTCCCAATCCACTATCTGCCAGAGTGCAGCCAAATGGTCGGGACGACGATTCTGATAGTCCAGATAGTACGCATGCTCCCACACATCGAAGGTCAACAGCGGCTTCAAACCCTTCTGAATGGGATTGGCCGCATTCGTCTCTTGCGTAATCACCAGCTTGCCATCCTTATCGGCCGACAGCCACACCCAGCCTGAGCCAAAGAGCGTTGCCCCTCCTTTCTGGAACGCCTCCTTGAACGCCTCGAACGCCCCGAAATCGCGCACAATGGCCTCTCCCAACTTTCCCGTAGGCGCATTGTCGGCCTTAGGCGCACCAAATTGTCCAAAGTACAGATTGTGGTTCAATATCTGCCCGGCATTATTCAGCATGCCATCAGAGGCCTTGCATACAATCTCCTCTAATGAAGCCTCCTCGAACCCACTCCCAGGAAGCAGCCCGTTGAGGTTATTCACATACCCTGCCAGATGCTTCCCATGATGAAACTCCAGCGTCTGCTTACTTATCACCGGCTCCAATGCATCTAATGCATACGGTAGCGCCATCAATTCGAACATTCCCATATCATTTCCTGTTTTTAGATTAAACATCTTTTCCTGGGCAAATATACGAAAACTTTCCAAATGGTTGTAACGTTACAACCTTTTTAACCATTTTTCATATCCAAAAGAGTCTATCTCCGCCGACGAGAGCATGTGTTGATGCACAACCAACATTTTGAGAAACTTCCTAGGCGCCAATACGAGATTACATGCCAATGGGATCTTGGTGGTGATGGAAAGTGCTTCTGGGGCTGGTTCCCTGAAGAAGAGTGGTTTCAGAAAGAAATGCGGAAATGAGGGTGCTACACCCTCATCCATCTTTCCCGTATTTTTCTCCTACTTCCATTGATTCATCACACATTCCTTCCGCTTTTTCATCAAAAACGAGCAAAAGGGCGGTCAATTCCTTGATTCACCCTCTAACTCGTTGTCGTCCAGTCCTCGCAGATTTCCTTATCAAGAAAGCTACCATTCCATAGTTTTTTCTAATAATTATCCTTTTCCTGCTAGTCCATACTTTCTCCTCAACCATCTTTCAATATCGGCCTTATCATTCATGCCCAAAAGTTCATCCTCTTCCTCTAACGTAAACTCGGGTATTCCAAAGTGTTTTATATCCACGCCACTCAATGAATAATAGCCAGAAGAATAAGGCTTGCCATTTGCTTGTATATAATTCCAAAATAATTCACTTTCAATGATAGCTTTGAGTACCAACAACTTTCTCTCCTCTGTATTAATAAAAGCAAGTCCGTTGTACAACAACAAATCAGCATCATCACAAATTGCACACTGCAAGGACTTGTTCGCAAACTTAGGGAAGAACAGCTTAAAACTAGGCATTACCAACGATTGAGTTCTACCATAAGCATACCATTGTGGGTAATCGCAGGTGTCACCTTTATCTCGTTTCAATAAAATCGGTTTCTTCGCCCGTAAATAAGCGTATGCCCTAGGAAAAAGATTTCTCATCTCACCAGGAGTATAAATAACTGCGCGTCCATCCTCAACATGATAAGGATAAATCACCTTTTCATACAGAGAGTTTAAATCATCTATTGAGTTAAGTTTGTTTGGGTTAACTATATCTCGGCAGATTCCTCGTTCAATAGAATATCTCACCCCATCACTCTCAAGAGTATAGAACCTTTCGTTTTCAGCAACGGGCTTAAATATATATGTATCATTACTCAATGTTGCAATACCATGTCGGGAGGGACAATAATCCTTGATTTGTATACCAACCGCTTCAATAGCCATTGTTTCATCAAAGTTATTCAACGTCCACCCTTTCTCATCATCCAACGCTGCAAATGGCACCGCAGTGTAGTGAACATCATCAGTTAAATTACCCTCTTCATTTATCGCATAATGAATATTCTCCGCAGTATGATGTTTGTCTAAATAGAACAAACACGTATAAGTGTTCTTCGAATCAAACACCTGATATCCGCGGAAATCCACTATACTTATCGAATACCTGTTCCGAGAGAAATAGTTCCTCACCGCTCTGCCATTAACAGACCTCAAGAAAGTATTCATAGTTATATATCCCAGACGCCCAGCATCATTCAACATTTCGATAGCAATCTGGAAGAATGGTATATAGAGGTCAGGATGCCCAGAAGAGCAAACTTCATAAGAACTTAACTTTGAATGAGACTCTTCTGATAAGTTTCTAGAACATACATACGGTGGGTTACCTACCACAACATCAAAGCCTGAATATCTAGCATCCCAGTCTTCGCATGCAAAATCCAGTGTATCTCTACACAAAAGATTGTAATCAAAAAAATCATCCTCACCAGCAGAGAGGGCCAATAAACTCAGTAGAATCTGTGTTCTCTCAACAGAATAGTTCTGGATATCTATGCCCCATATATTATCCTTATAAATATCAGCATACGTTTTTCCGGTTTTCTCATGAATCCATAGTGCAGCATCCATCAAGAAGCCACCACATCCACATGATATATCCGCAATTCTTATATTCCTGAGCTCTTCTTCAATTTTATCACCTAATACCTTCTGCAATATAGCCCTACGAACATTCTTCGGTGTATATACCGCACCTGTTACAATTCTGTCTGCTGGCGATATAACGAACTCAAACAACTTCACTAGGATTTCCAATGGTATCCTCGAGCCATATTCATCTTTGATATGTTCACGCACTTTCTGAAACACCTTATAATCAGCATCTCCCTTTTTAATACAGTACTGAGAAAGGAATGCTGACTTTGGAAGCGTCATCCTGTTGCTATCTATATAAGCAGATACGAACAGCCTATTGACTGTTCGTTCATCTGCAGGAACATTGCGCATAATATAATACAGCGTTACCGACGGCATATATCAAACTCTATAAAACGAATTAATAATGTTTCGGTATTTCCTATACAAAGCAATCAGTGCATCCTTTTTATCTTCTGGAATAGGACTCCTGTCAAATGAAGCCTCCAGTTTTTCTATGTTTGACTCCAATCGCTCGCAGTTCCATAAAATTTCATGCTGTTTTTTCCATAGTTTCAGGTTTTCATACATCCAGTTTCCTAACTCAGTCACCGGATGAATCTTACCATCTCCCCCTCTTTCAAATTGAGCATCATAATCCTGAGAGCAAGGATCTATCCATCCCACTTTCCCATCATTGGGTCTTGTTTTATCCCCCGTGGGCCATTTGTTGCTTTTGGCATTATTACACGATTTGCATGCATAGACCAAATTAGAATACTCTGTCAACTTTGTGCCATCTACAGTCTGAGGAACAAAGTGGTCAATCTCAAAACTATAAGCACGAGGAACATCCCTATCATCACAATAACCACACCGACAATTGAAATCAGTCTTTAGCTGATCACGATAGGCATGATAATCATTTTGATGCGCAACCGCACCAGTTCGGCTTGGTATTATTTCTCTCAACTTCATACCACTCCTATTTATTCAAAGATTTTAGAATCTCTTCTGACAGTGACACAATGCTACGCAGGTCTTTCACAGCCTCCGTCTGCATCTTGTCAGGCGACAAGGGATTTGCCGCGGGGTCAATTTTACTCAACTCCACATGCAAATTAAGTAACTCTTTTTCCTCATCTTCTGACAGTCCCTCTACCGTATCCTGTTTTGATTCAAGCTCTTTTGTTCTTTGCTCCAAATCGCGTACGATCCTATGATACGACTCAACAGAACCTTTGATTTGGTTTTTCAACAACTCCACCGTCTTAGGGTCGTTCAAACCGTCCTTGTCATTCACAAGAAAAGCATTATTGACTTTTTGGATAGCAGCATCAACATATGATGTCATCATAAAAACAGGGAAATATCGTTTGCGTTCGTTGATAACTTCGAGCACCTGATTTCCATCATACTTAACATCACCTTTTTCTGCAAGCTTATAATCAACAGCCAAAGCCTGTATGCCTTGTCTGTCAATTTCTTCCAAAAGAAGATCCAAGGTAAAAACCTTTGCAAAGTCGTCAAGCATAACGACTTCAAAATCCTTTTTGAAGATGCGATTAAAGGTATTTCTATTACCCTTATTCTCGTCTAAATAGCCTAATCTTATCATATTAATACATTTTTAATTTTATGCACAGACCAAAGCCTACTGTACGGGGCATCATCACAGAAATGGCACTGCCTTTATATTCTGACAATGTTGCTTTTGTAATGTACAAGCCAAGACCTGTTCCTATTTTATTACCGTCTTGATCATATTTCGACGACTCAAAAGCGTTGAATATGTCATTGGGGTGTCCTTTATATTCTTCAGCAAGTCCTATTCCGGAATCTTCGAACAAAACGATGATATCTCCATCCTCAACTCCGCCCTTAATGCTAATCAATCGATTCTCGGTTTTTTTGCTCTCTTTAATAGCGTAAATCGAATTCGAAAGAAGATTATTAAAGATGGTGTCAAGATCTATTACGAATGCCCTCACCTTCATCTCAGGTGTAAAACCCGAGATTTCCAAATCTATGTTCAATTCATCTAAAACGGCATGCCAAGTAGACTGGAAGTGTTCAAAATACTCATCCATACCAAAAACCTTACGTGTTCTCTTGTCTCTATTTATCGAATTTATGGAGAAATTCAACCAGCTTCTTATATTCTGGTCTTGATCGCGTAGGTCTCTAATCAGACTATATGGATTATCATATTCACTTAAGCCCAATTTCGAGACATCCTCTTCACTCATTATATTTTCCACAGCGCAACGCAAATCCTCAGAGCGGGAGTCTGAAAGAATAGCAATATTCTTCAGTTCATGGGCAAACGACGTTATCACCAATCCCGTACTAGCAAGATTTCTAAGCAATCGTATTTCACTTTCTTTGTCTTCTACTTCCTGTTTCAGAACAAGATAACCAGTACGAATCTTGTTGTATGACTCCTCATCTATCTTCCCTTTTTTGATGGCCTCTTCGGCTGCAGCTTTTGCTGTACCTTTCGGATGGAGAGTATCATACAACTGCGACAGGTTATACATCACCGTGTTGCGGTCTTTCTCCATCAAGCTAATTATTCCAAGAAGTACATCCTTGAACAGTTCCACTACAACATTTTCTTGAAGTCCTTCTCGGCCAGATTTGTCTTGCAAGTAGATATTGTTCAATCGTGATATTTCGACAGCACCAACTATTTGGTTCTGTCTGATATGATAATTACCTTTGCGCTGTCCGGCACCTATTGGGTTCGCTGAATAACGATCACCCAAATGCAACCAGTCATCACCGTTTTCTCCATACGGTCTTACACGGAACTTGTCTCTATATATTTTGACACCGACGTTACGCTTCAGCCACTCCCTTCTACTATATGGTGAAAACAAACGGTATGGATACTTCACTTCGTCACCTTCTCCCTTTCCATCTGACTTTGTGCTCTTTACAAAGAAGAAATTGAAACGAAATGCGCCAAGTTCGGCTAAGTGGTTAGCCAATCTTACAGGATTATCAACCTTCAGTTTTGACATGGAAAGAGAAAGTTCATAACCGCCGGCCTCAAATTCTGACAGACGATATGGGAATTCTCTCATGTCTTCCCTTTGGAACAAACCTACATAGTCATTTCGCAAACGTTCTACGTCAAGTTCATTCCTCTGCACCTTCACTTTCAGGTTATCCTCCCCATCATATACTGCAGAAACATAATAGTCATAATCATCATATTCAGCAAGTTCAATGCGACCGAACCCTTCATATCCTTGCACATATTGGTAAATATCAAATACGGGGATGTTAAAAGGCGGGACAAGGTCTTGTAGTGAGGAATAGAGGTGTGCCAATTGTTCGTCATCCCACTCGTCATTCAACTCTGTTACGCTAAGCAATGTTCCTGACTCAAATTTCGGCAAAGTAATTCCAAACTTATTTTCAATATTTGAAAGGAATTGACGGCCAACTGCTAATGAAATACTATCAATATCAGCTGTGATTTCTGAGACACTTGTCCCAGCTCTGTCGAAATCAGACCAGTTTACTTTCCAATCATATCCATGGCCGTCTTTTGTAAAAGTCAGCATTTCGGCCTTGTTCCCCAATCTATTTAAGGCAAATCGACCTATACCCTTTGCGCCAGACTTTACCCTACCACTTTCTGTCTTAGCGTTATAAAGCTTATCGTCTGTTCCTATTCGCATCCAACAAGCTTCGATAATTTGATCGTCCATCCCAGTACCCCAATCCAAAATATAAAGGGTACGATTATTCTGCTCATCTTCGCCGAATAATATATAGCAATAATGAGAATCTGCATCGTATGCATTTTTCACCAGTTCCACTATAGCGCCCTCTGGATTTGAGAAATTCTCAGATCCTATAAGCATCGCTGTACGCGCCGAAACAGAAAATGGTATCTTCATACTACATTTTTTTAATTTGCAAAAATAACCATTTCCAGTCAATTTAATTGCGTTTCTTCAAAATTATTATTCTTTTTTAGCACGACTTCGCCCAATTCATCCCAAATATACCCTTTCCACCTACCATTTTTCCTGCTCTTTACGAAACAGGGCTGACCTCATTCCTGAAATCAGCCCTTTATTCATATTGGTTCTTCCGTCTATACTGTTCCGTCATTTCCAGAAGTTTTCTAAACTTTCGGAGCAGCGAGCACAATGATAAGCTCGCTTAATCATTGTCGAGTCGTGACGAAAGTCGACAATTGTCAACTTCTCCACCCTCTCCGGCTTCATCTTCCCTGCATTCATCGCTTTACGATTAGCCTTAAGCCAATTTAAGTGATCATGTTCTTCTAGTCTATATTTGGAAGGATTCCGGTGCTCACGTTCAATGAACTCCTTCACTTCATTGTATCTCACCAACCACCGTTCGTCCTGCGTCATTTTCACAATTATCAAATTTTGCCAAATCACACTCTGCTATACATTTATAAAAAGATCTCACTTCAAAACCATAACCTTTTGTTTCATTGAGAAGTTTATATTTCAACCATAATATGAACTTATCGCCGTTATAGTTAAACAAACAATACTCTGTTTCTTGTGTTAAAGGTATCTGTTTACTCTTCTTTTCTATTAATGCCAATATGGAACGTGGCAGTTCTTCGACATCAACACCTGGCAATTCCGGGTTAGTTGACAATCCAATATCATAATTCATGTTTGGAATATAATGGCGACTATAAATGTGGATATAAGAGTAAACATTAAACACAACATCAAAACCACTTATTTTTTGCACTATATATGGATGCGGCAACTCATCAAAATACAGTTTCACATTGTAATAAATATCAAAGAAACATGCATAGATATAGATTTCCTTTTTCTTTAATGCATAAGGAGATATTTTCTTAAGGATCGCATAGTTCTTCCAATCTTGGAGCTTTCTTTTTATTTCTGGTTTTATGATTGAAAGATATATTCCTTCACCTGAAGCTATCTGGCTCCTCCACACTTGTAAATATCTAAAAAAGAAATTTTTATTCCTTTTAATCTCACTTTTAGTAAGGAATCGCCCATTTTCCACTGGAATTTTACCTTCAAATACCATCGTAATATTTGCATGCATTAAAATAATCCAGTAGAAGAGAAATTCTTCTGCTTCTGGAATATAAAACAAATCAAATGCTTTTCCTCCTCCTGTATCATATATGCAAAGCATCGCTTCAAAGAGAAAATCTCTCTCATGGTGCTTCATCCTGCCAATTTTACTCCTTTCATTTAGGAATTTATGCAAATATCTCTGCAAAGGTACTTGTAGTTCTCCGCCATCGAAAGGGTTGTTTCTTAATTCTTTTCTGGAATATAGTGCTTTCATCACACAAAATATAATTGGCAAGATTATTATAGCCTAAATACTAAAACTCCAAATAATTTAACCTAGTCAGGTTACTATTATTAAGCCAGTATCCAATATTCTCATTATTTAACTCTGTTGTGCTCAGAAGTTCGGATATAACAAGCAAAGAGTGCCCGGCATGAATGACCTGCAAATCAAGGTCTCGAAGGTCTTTATCTTTATATTGCAGCAACAAACGATACAATGATTTCAAGAACCACCGGGACAGGTTCCTGTTTCATTTTAATCGATATATCATACTTTTTCCGATTCCAGTCAATCTTTCTAGTTGGCGCAGTGAAGCACGGCTATTCTTCAACTCAATCAATACAGATTTTTTAATTTCTGCAGGTAATTGCTGAAAAGCACTGCTATTCGTCGCACCTGTCTTTTCTTTTATCAGCGACATCACCTGATCATCTGAAGGACGTCCTTTCGAAACATCTTCTACGTCAAGGCAAGCTACATCATCAGAAAGGGGGGCATTCACAAGTTCATTCAGCTCTTTGTATGGTATTCTATTCAAGATAGTACAAGTATCACATAGTGGGAACAGTGTTCCGCTTTTGTCCATATATTCACTCCAACTGCAGAATTCATAATCCTTAACAGCCTCTACCATCCCTGCCTTTACAGGATTTTGATGTATATATCTCAAAAGCGTAACGAAATACGCCATATCGTTCACTGGCTCACTCTTAAACCGCTCGCGGAACAGATGACCATCTCTAGAATACTTGTGATTATAATAGTAAGCATATGAAGACGCTATTCTTTTTATTGCCATCCCAATGGTGTCCTCGCGTTCACGAATGAGAAGATGGATATGATTTGACATCAGACAATAAGCATACAGAGTATAGTTTCTCCCCGATGGAGTACCATCAGGCTCGTACGACTGACCCATCAAATCCAATGTTTTGAGAAACTGATAATAGTCCTCCTGCTCTTCAAAAATATTCTGGTGATTTATACCACGCATCATCACATGATATATACCAGTGCCTGATGTTTGTCTCGCTCGCCTTGGCATTCTCAACTATTGATTATTGCTGACTCCTATTATCCGTGAAACAGGTACCAGTCCCCCCGTTCCCACGTCTTTCATTTTTCTTCCTATGTCATCACTCTGCTTGTCCCCTCTCTCCTATCCCGTGTTCTTATCATAACCACAAAGAGGCATGGGCTCCTCGCACACACCTCTTCACCTCCAACTATTATCTATCATCTATTATCTCTTAACTAAATTATCATCTATCATCTCTTAACTAAATTATCATCTATTATCTCTCTCTCCGTTCTCTTTGGTTTTCTTTATTATCGCCGTCAGCAGTTTCAGCAGTTCATCGTTATCAACCTTCAGCGAGTTGTACTCATCATCGGTAAAGTAGCCAGCAGAATGTATCACATCCAGCCAATAGTCCGTCTCACCAGCCTCTTTCAGTGCAATATTCAGTTTGCTGATAAAGTCCTTACGGCTTTGAGCATACAGTCCTTCTCGCACATTTGCTCCGATACTAGTTCCACATCGCAGGATCTGTTTCGACATTACCGCCTCTTTCTTCTTATCATTCAGGTATCGATAGCATTTTGCAATTCTCTTTGCAAATGCCAAGCTTTTCTCCCCTACGATACTTTCCCGCGCCATAACAACTATTATCTTTTATCTATTATCTATTAACTAAAAAATCGACTATTATCTTTTATCTATTATCTATTAACTAGAAAAATCGACCATTATCTCTTATCTGTTAACTAGAAAAATCAACTATTATCTTTTATCTATTATCTTTTATCTATTAACTGATAGAATTCCATTTCACCTTGGTTCGAACACCTCGCTCCCATCTTCCCCGTATTTCTTATCCTTCCCTTCGTATATCACCGATGGCTCCAGCACCTCCACCGTATGCCACACACCTTTCGGCACCTGGCAGCCGTAGGCGCCATCCTCTGGGCACAGATGGATGCGCTCCGCCTCCTTCAGCGTCACCTTGCCATCCGCCAGAGTCACCTCCTCATACAGCACCTCATCCAGTCTACCCTTAATGAGGATCACGTTCTCATTACTCATCGGATGCCTGTGGATAGCCACTTCCGTTCCTGGCAGCATCGCATTCAGCATACGCTGCGAGCCATCCTCTGCCGATGTCCTCAGGTCCAGGTTTGTCCTCAGCCGAGGATTCCCCTTCGCCTCTTCAAACAGCCTTTCCAGTAATTCTTGGTTAATCGTCATTTTTGTAAAGTGTATAGTGGATAGTTTATTGTTTAAAGTCAGTTGAATCAGTTACAACCTCTTTACCCTTTTGGTAAGCAATTAGCTTACGGTAACCGAAAACCTCCATACTGTTTCAACTTCCGTCTGCACTATCAGCTTTCCAAGAGCGAAAAGCATGATAAAAGCTATTCCTATGCTCCCCACATCCCCTGCAAAGCACTTCGCTTTCCCTTTCGGGCGGAAGTTAAAGATACAGAACACGAGCACGCCGATGATATCGCCAGAGCATAGCCCGCCGTGATGCCGTTGATACCATCCATAAAGTTGATGATATTCATACCACCAACATATACGATGAGTGCAGCTACTATTATCAACCCCATCAACACATAACTCATCAACTGACTATCAACATTCAACCCTAAACTCTCAACTGAGAGATTGTCGAGTGCGAACTCCTTTTATTCGGCTTATCAATAATATTACACTTATCCGCAATGCGGAAATAAATAAGTTCAGCCGCCAATAGCAGCACTACAATTATTATATATGTCCAAATCATAATCAACTATTTCTTGAATTCTACTCATACGGATGCCGCTCGAGTTCTGCTCGCTTGCCACCAGCGGGACGTAAGGAAGAACCTTGCAGACACATTACATCCTTAAAATTGGCGTCAATCCGATATAGATTCGCCATCGCTGTTAAAACGGTAAATCTATATTATCGTCCTGATTATTGGACGGAATCACTAACTGCAATGCGCTTACCCCATATTTCTGGAACAAAGGATTAACCGCCTCCAACACATTCTCCTTCATTATAGTCTGGTTGTTTGCGAAATTATCATGCAACAAACTTACATATTGTTTATCCAAATGTTCTGCCTCAAACAATACTTGTATGAACTTTAGAGCAATAGTATCAGACGAAGCATTCAGAACCAAGTTCACCAGTTTGGTAAAGTATTCGCCTCTCGTAAACTCGTTTACACAAATCGCCTTTGTCAGTTCCTGAGCCATATCATTAGCATTTCTTTGGCTAGGCAAAGCTTGGTATTTACCAAAAAAGCCATATGGATCTTTGCCTTTCTTGATAGAGAACACCATCTTTTTTCTTCCTAATGCAATACCAACTTCTTGATCACACCAATTACTCTTCTCAAAGCCAGGAACAACAATTGCACATAACGCATCAAGCGAAAATAGTGCAGCCTCTATTTCCTGTTCCCATTCTTTGGATGGTGTTATATCCTCATGTGCCACAAAACCATCTATTCCGAAATTCTGCAAACACTCTTTCAGGTTTGAAGCAGATTCCTTGCATTCAGACAAATGGCTGATAAAAAGACGGAAGTAACCAGGCTTCCACATCCTATCGTTATAGTTATTGCCAAGTTGCGAAACATCTGCAGTTGTTGGTCTGATTACCACACTTGCAATTTGCAGAGATTCACCTTCGCCTCGCATGGCATCCGCATAGCATTTGTCTAACTCTGCTTCTGCCTGTTCTATGACGTTCTTTCTTCTCAGCGACTTAAACAGGTCTGTCGGAACTGTCAATACGATATTGTACGTGTCAATCCCACCATTCCAATTATCATGGCTCAGCCAGACTTCATCTATGTTTGCATCTACGAGGTACTTTGACAACTCTGCATCAAAGTCCTCAAACAATGTACGTACTGTAGGTATATAGGAAGAAAAATAGCCCATATTATTCTAATAAATGTAAACTGTCAATTTTGACGTCCAAGCTTAAAAACAGCCTTTTAGGGCAGCTATCGCTACCTGAAGCGTCTAAATCGTATTAAACTTTATTATTTTTTAATACCGATGTTCATCGGTAACATGTTCTCATAATCTGTTCTTCCTTGCATGATTGCCTTGAAGAATTCCTTAAAATACTCCAGCGTTGATACGCCACACATCTTACACGTCTCGATAAACGTGTGGTAGATGACTGACACTTTAGCACCAGCATGGCTACCAAAAGTCAGCGAGTTTTTGCGCTCTACAGTC